>CAMAPP010000001.1 GCA_945860095.1 Rhizobium sp. Q54
GGGCCGGGGATCGTGCTTGCCAGCGTCGCGCACGCGGCGGGCATCATCGATGCGCCGCTCTTCGTCGCCTTCGTGCTCGCCTCGATCCTGACCTCGCTCGTGGCCGGAAGCTGGCTGCGCCTGCGCCTTACCCGGGACCCCGAACTTGCCTCGTGAGGGCGATGTGAACCGCGGAGGCGGTGCGGTCATTTGGCTGACCGGTTTGTCGGGCGCGGGGAAAAGCACGATCGCGACGGCGCTGGTGGACGCCCTCAAGCCAGCGCGGCAGGGCGTCGTTCTCATCGACGGCGACACGGTGCGCGCGCTTTTCGGCGGCGATCTTGCCTATCACGAGGCGGCGCGCCGCGAGCAGATCGGCCGCATTCAGCGTTTGGCCCATTGGCTTGGCGGGCAAGGCCTGTGCGTCGTCGTCGCGGCGCTTTATGCACACCCGGAGCTGCTTGCCTGGAATCGCGCCAATTTGCCCGGCTATTTCGAGATTTACGTCGATGCCCCCATGAACCTCTTGCGCACGAGGGACACGAAGGGCCTCTATGCTGGGGCGGCGGCGGGCGCGGTTTCGAGCGTCGTGGGCGTCGATATTCCCTGGCATGCGCCGGAGCATCCCGACATGGTGGTGGACGCGGCGCGCATGGATCCTCCGGCCGAAACCGCGCAGGCAATCGCGCGCCGCCTTCGCGCCTTGATGGCGCAAACGCGGGCGGCGTCATGACCCAAACGCTCGCCCTCAACCGGAACCAGTATCTCGAGCTCGAGAAGATCGCGCTCGGCGCCTTCGCGCCGCTCGACGGCTTCATGAACGAGGCGCAGTTCCGCACCGTGACCGAAACCATGCGGCTGCCCTCGGGCGATGTCTTCTCCATCCCGGTGGTGCTCGACATCGGCGATGACGACGCACGGCGGCTCAAGGCCTCGCCCAGCCTCGATCTTCTTCACGACGGCGTGCGCGTGGGTCGTCTCTGGCCGAGCGATTTCTACGGCTGCGACCGAACGGCCGCCGCGCGCCATGTCTTCGGCACCGACGACATGAGCCATCCGGGCGTGGCCTATTTCATGGCGCTGAAGCCGGTCTTCGTCGGCGGGCGGGTCGAGCTTCTGCGCCGCGCCACCTTCGATATCTCGGCCGACGAGTTGACCCCGGCCCAAACGCGCGCCGCCTTCAAGGCGCGGGGCTGGCGAACGGTCGCGGGCTTCCAAACCCGCAATGTGCCGCACCGCGCGCACGAATATCTCCAGCGCGTGGCGTTGGAGCACGTCGATGGGTTGTTCGTACAGCCGCTGGTCGGGCACACGCGCGACGGCGACTACACGCCCCAAGCCGTCATGCACGGTTACCGGGCGCTGGTTGGATCGTTTCTGCCGCAAGGGCGGGTCGTGCTCGGCATTCTCTCGACGGTCATGCGCTATGCCGGGCCGCGCGAGGCGGTATTCCACGCCATCATCCGGCGCAACTATGGATGCACGCACTTCATCGTCGGCCGCGATCACGCCGGTGTGGGCGGCTGGTACGGCGAGTACGACGCGCATGCTCTGATTGAGCGTTTCGCGGGCGATCTCGGCATCGAGATCATGCGCTTCAAGGGCCCGTATCATTGCGAGATCTGCGACGGCATCGTGACGGAAAAGACTTGTCCCCATCTCGGCCAGAAGGTGACGCGCACGATCAGCGGCACCGACATGCGCCGCATTCTCGTGGACGGCGCCACGCCCGATCCGCGCTTGATGCGCCCGGAAATCGTCGATGCTCTCAAGGGCGTGCCGTTGTTCATTGGGGACGGGGCGCCGTGAGCCGCACGCGCATCGTTTGCACCATCGGGCCTTGCAGCCTAGCCGAGCCGATGCTGCGCGGCCTCTGCGACGCCGGCATGGGTATCGCGCGTTTGAACGGCTCGCATGCCGATTTAGACTGGCACCGGAACGCGATCCGGGAAATCCGCCGCGTGGCGCCGGATGTTCCCATTCTGCTCGACATTCCAGGCCGCAAGATTCGCACGCTGCAACTCGCGCATGAACCGAGCTTCGCGGCGGGGGAAGAAATCGTGCTCACGACCGGGACCGACCATGCCGGCGGCGCCAAGGTTCCGGTCAATTATCCCGACCTTCACGCCGATCTGAAACCGGGCGATACGGTGTTGGCGGATGACGGCACGCTGCGGTTCACGGTGGCGCGCATCGAAGGCCGCGACATTCATTGCCGCGCCGAGACCGCGGGCACCCTGCGCAGCCGCAAGGGAATCAACGTGCCGTTCGTCACCCTGAACACCCCGCAAGTGACCGACCGCGACCGCCAGATGATCGCCTTCGCGTCCGAGCACGGCATCGACTTCATCGGCTTGAGTTTCGTCGAATCCGCCGCGCATATCGAGGCGTTCCGAAAACTGATCGGGGGCAACACGCCGCGCATCGTCGCCAAGGTCGAAAACCAGGGCGGCATGGACAATGCCGCGGAGATCGCCGCAAGCGCTGACGCGGTGATGATCGATCGCGGCGATTTGTCGGTGGAGACCAGCCTGCACGACGTGGCCTTGCGGCAAAAGCGCATCATCGCGGCCGCGCGGGCCCATGGCCGTCCGGTGATCGTCGCGACCGAAATGCTGCACACGATGATCCAGAATTCGTTCCCAACCAAGGCCGAAGTGAGCGACATCACCAACGCCGTGCTCGACGGTTGCGCGGCCACCATGTTGTCGGGGGAGACGGCGATCGGTGCTTATCCCGTCGAATCCGTGCGCCTCATGCGCGCGGTCACGGACGCCGCCGAAATCCACGCGCAGGGCGAATTTGACCAGGACGCGGTTGCGCTCGGCAATTCGATACCCGAGGTGATCGGCCGCGTCATCCCCATGATGTGCCGCGCGCTGCCCATCACCAAGATCGTCGCGATCACGCGTTCGGGGTTCGCCGCGCGCATGATCGCGGTGCGCCGGCCGCGCCAGCCGATCCTGGCGGTGAGCGACGACGCGGCCGCCGCGCGCAGCTTCAACCTGATTGCCGGCACGACGGGCGTGCACAGCGATTTCCCCTTTCCCGCATCGAGCATCGACCACATCGGTCGCGTGCTGGAGATGTTGTGGCGGCGGGGCTTGCTCGTCGAAAGCGACCTCGTGCTGACAACCGGCGTCGTCTATCCGCGTCCTGGGAGCCGCATGAACGCGGTCCAGATCAACCATGTCCTGGATCTAGTGGCGAGCCTGGGGTGGCGGCCGTGACGCGCGCCGCATTTGCGCGCGTCGGGCTCTATGCGCGCTCGGAAACGCGCCTTTTCATGGTTTCTCTCGCACGCGAAATCAAGGATCGCTTTGGCGCATCGATCGTTCTTTACACGGGAAACGACCAGGAAACGGCGTTTTACCGACGGCATGGCGAGGGCGTGTTTGAAGACATTATCCAAGCCAAGGCTCTGCACGCGGCCGCCATGGAGCCACCCGCCGACGAACGCGCCGAGATCGAACGAGCGCAAGCCTACGAAGCTCGACTCGGCCAGACCATCAATTTTCTTTCGGTCTCCAATCGCCACTTGGGGCGCGGCTATGCGCTCGGCGGATTTGGCCATCCGCGCTCGCGGATATCGGAGCACGCAAAGTACGTCCACCTTCTGCACGCCTACAACGAATGTTTGGCATTTTGGGACCGCGAGATCCCAGCGCGCGGATTGACGCTGGTTTTGAACGGGCCCCGCGAATCGGGCGTCATGGCGCGCCATCATGGCGTGCCCTTTCGCGTCTTCGCGGGCTCGCGTCATGCGAATCTTCACAATTGGGCATGGAACGAGTTTTACGAGAATCCGGAGTTCGAGTGGGCCTATCTCGACCGCGCGGGCAGCGGTGAAAATACGCTCGACCGGCCCTACCATAGCCACTTGGTAAATCGTTCGCGTTACCTGCACGATGCCTCGCTGCTTCGTCTGTGCCATCGCGGCGCCAGGGAAGTCGCCAAATTCGCATGGTGGCGCCTGCGTGGCTACGAGAAGGGGCGGGGATACTTCCTCGGGGACAATCTTAAAATGATGGCGCGAATCTGGATGGATTCGCGACGTCTAGGCCGGATCGCCACGACACGGCTCGATGATCTGCGGGGAACGCCCTTCGTGTACTACCCTCTCCACCAGGAGCCCGAGATGGCGCTCCAGGGTTTGTCACCGGAGTATTTTTACCAGCTTTCGCTCATCGCCGCGGTGGCGCGCGACTTGCCTGCCGGCGTCCGACTTGCGGTCAAGGAAACCTTTGGCGCCATTGGGCGCCGGCCGCGTGACTTCTATGGACAAATCGCCGAGTTCAAAAACGTCGTGCTTCTCGAGCCCATGGAACTCGGGCTCGAATGTGTGCGGCGGGCCGAGGCCGTGGTGACGATCTGCGGCACGGCGGGGTTCGAGAGTGCGGTTTTGGGGCGGCCAGTCATCGCCTTCGGCGCCCACAACAATTATAATTTTCTACCCCAAGTGCGCATCGTGCATGCCGAGCACGAGCTCGGTGGACATTTGCGCTGGGCGCTCGATCCGCGATTCGCGCGCGAGACGGCGAAAGCGGAGGGCGGACGCTTTCTCCGCGCCGTTGTTGCGCGATCCTTCGACATGCGGTCCTATAATTTCATCGATGTCGCGGAGTTCGAACACGCTTCGGTGGACGATGCGACGAGCGCCTTGTCGCGTTCACTCGATGTGGCCGCCCAGGACGCCCGTGGCGCGGCCTGGAGGGCCGCGTGACGCGCGGCCATAAGAGCGGATCCCGCGCGCATCACCTGCGCGTCGGTATTGCCGATGTGCGGCGCTCGCAGAATCTCGCCAAGACATCGATCCCGCTTGTGATGCGTCATGTCTTCGTTCCCATCGCCTGGCCGCTGACCGCGGCGGCGGCCCGGTTCGGCCTTTCGCCCAATGGTGCCACCGTCGTGCGTGGTAATTTTTCCGCGCTTGGTCTCATCCTCGTTTCCTGCCCGTCGGAGACCGTGTTCGGCCTGGGTCTTGGCCTGGTGATTCTGGCCAAGATCGCGGACAGCGTGGATGGAAATCTCGCGCGACTTCAGGACCGCGCATCGTATTTCGGGAAATATCTCGACGGCCTCATCGACATGGTTGAGGATTTGGCGTTTCCCTTGGCGCTTGGCGCGCATTTGTGGCTGGCGGGCGCTGCGGGACCGGAGGTGCTTTTGCACGGCGCCATCGCCGTACTCTCGCTCGCTGTCGTTTTCATCGCGATCTACCGGCTGCCACTCTTCGAACTGAGCTTGAAGACTGAGCGCGGAGAGGGCGCGCTTGCCGAAGGCCGCGCGGCCCATCCCAGATTAAACGCCTTCTTCGCCTCGTCGCCGGGTCGCGCGGTCCTGTGGTGCGACGCCCACGGCGTAAACGCCGCCTACGACGCGCGCTTCATATTTCTTGCCCTTGCCTTGGTGTCGGATGCGCTCGGAAGCTATCTCGCCTTCTTGGCCGCGCTTTACGCCACGGGCGCCGCGTTCTTCTGCGCCGCCCGAGTGGCGCGCGGCTACGCCCAACTTGACGTGCCCCGACGTAGCCGTTCGGCGACATGAGCACCGCCGCGCCTCCGCCGCCCGTTCGGCTCATCCCGCGCCTCGACATCAAGGGTGACAACGTCGTGAAAGGTGTTCGGCTCGAGGGGCTTCGCGTGGTGGGCACGCCCGACGAGCTCGCCAAGCGCTATTATGCGCAAGGCGCAGACGAAATCCTTTTCGTCGATATCGTGGCCTCGCTCTACGGCCGGAACAGCATCCTGGACGTGGTCGAGCGTGCGGCGCGCGAGATCTTCGTTCCACTGACCGTCGGAGGTGGACTCCGCACGCTTGAGGATATTGCGGGTGCGCTTGGCGCCGGTGCGGACAAAGTCGCCATCAACACGGGCGGCATCAGGCGTCCCGCCTTCCTAGCCGAGGCCGCGAGACGGTTCGGCAGCCAATGCATCGTTCTGAACCTCGAAGCCAAACGTCGCGGCCCCGGGCAATGGGAAGCACTCACCGACAATGGGCGCGAGACGACCGGCCGCGACGCATTTTCTTGGGTCGAGGAAGCCTTGTCCCTGGGTGTCGGCGAGATTCTCGTCACGTCGGTCGATCAAGAAGGAACGCGAAAGGGCTTCGACATCGAGCTCGTCGCCGAGGTGCGCAAGCGCGCCAAAGTGCCGGTGATTGCCTGCGGCGGCGCGGGAACCGCAGCGCATATCGCCGAGTGCCTCGCGCGGTCCGATGCCGACGCGGCCGCCTGCGCCGCCATACTTCACTATGGCGTGACGACACTGCCTGCGCTCAAGGCCGAGTTGGCTCGCGCCGGCATCGCGGTGCGCGAGGCGCCCCCGCTCGAGGCGGCAGCATGACCGCCATCATCGTCGATCATGGCCGCGCCAACCTGTTCAGCCTGCGCCACGCACTGCGCCACCTCGGGATCGCGCACGAAGCGTCGGCGGATCCGGGCAGCATAGCGGGCGCGGCACGACTATTCCTGCCGGGCGTCGGCGCGTTCGGCGAGGTGATGAAGGCGCTTCGGGAGCGCGGCTTGGTGGCGCCCTTGCGCGACGCCATTTCGCGGCGGATTCCTCTGCTGGGCATTTGCGTCGGGATGCAGATTTTGGCCGAGTACGGCGAGGAGTTCGGACGGCATGAAGGGCTGGGTGTGTTCGGCGGCGCGGTGCACCGTTTGCCCGATCCTCCGTCTGGGTCGCGCGGCACACGGGTCCCGAATGTCGGTTGGCGTTCGCTCCGCGCGAGCAAGCCCACATCGCTCTTTGCCGATATGGCGCCCGGCACCATGGCCTACTTCGTCCATTCCTATGCCCTCATAGCCGCGGAGGAATCGGACGTCGAAGCCACAATCGACTTCAATGGTCGTCCACTGACCGCCGCGATTCGTCGTGGCAGCGTCATGGGATACCAATTTCACCCCGAGAAAAGCGGCCCAGCCGGCCTGTCGCTCATCCAGCGATTCATGGCACTGGCGCCAGGCGCCAACTGAGCATCGACATGCAGACGATAGAGAAAAACGACAAGACCTTCGCGGTCCATCCCGAGGAAGGCCATCTTGAAGTGAAATACGGCCTTCCAGCCGAGGTGCAATTTTGCGCGCGGTGCGTCATTTCAAATCAGCGCCCCTCCTCCGCCGTGGAGTTCGTGCACAAATCAGACTCGAAAAAGCACACCATAGAGTTCGACGCGGAAGGCGTCTGCGCGGCCTGTCGTTACTCCGAACGGAAGGCGAGAGAGATCGACTGGGCCGAGCGCGAACGCCAGCTCCGGGCGCTGTGCGAGCGTTACCAGTCGCGCAATGGGTCGTACGATTGCCTGGTCCCTGGTTCGGGCGGCAAGGATTCCGTGTACGCCTCCCACATCCTCAAGACGAAATTCGGCATGCATCCCCTCACGGTGACCTGGGCGCCGCATCTCTACACCGATGTGGGCTGGCGTAATTTCACGAACTGGCTGCATGTCGGCGGCTTCGACAACTACCTCTTTACCCCGGATGGCCGCGTACACCGCAAGCTAACCGAGTTGGCCTACCGGAACCTTCTGCATCCGTTCCAGCCGTTCATCCTCGGCCAAAAAAACTATGCACCCAGGATGGCGGCGCGATTCGGGATTCCTCTCGTTTTTTACGGCGAATCCGAGGCCGAATATGGCAATCCCGTGGGCGAGACCAGCAAGGCCGCGCGCGATGAGAAATATTTCGCATCGCGCACGGTGTTCGCCGAAATGTATTTCGGCGGCCTGCCGGCAACCGAGCTTCCCGCGCACGGCATCGATCTTCGCGCGCTCGAGCCGTACATGCCCGCCGGCATCGACGAGCTTCGAGGAGCGGAGATCGCGGTTCACTATCTCGGCTATTACCTCAAATGGACGCCGCAGGAATGTTACTACTACGCGACCGAACACACGGCGTTCGAAGCCAATACCGAGCGCACCGAGGGCACGTATTCCAAGTACAACTCCATCGACGACAAGACCGACCCTTATCATTACTGGACGACGTACGTGAAATTCGGCATCGGGCGCGCGACCTACGACGCGGCACAGGAAATCCGGAACGGGCACATCACGCGTGAAGAGGGCGTTTCTCTCGTGCGACGCTACGATCATGAAGTGCCCCGAAAATACCTGAGCGAATTTCTTGCTTATCTGTCGATGGAAGAAGCGGAGTTTTTCACCATCGCGGACGCGTTCCGCTCGCCCCATCTCTGGAAGCGGGATGGCCAGGATTGGGTTCGACGTCATGTCGTTGCATAAAACAGCGCAAGTCCGGCAATAAACAATGCGATCCGTTGGCGTCATCGTGGCCCGAGGTGGATCCAAGCGGATCCCGCGCAAGGTTTTGCGCCCGCTCGGCGGCATTCCCCTACTTGCCTGGATGTCAAAGGCCGCGCTTGCAAGCCGGCTTGACGCCGTCGTGCTATCGACCGACGACGCCGAGATCGCCGCGCTCGGCCGCGAACTCGGGCTGTCGGTGCCGTTTCTGCGCCCCGCGGAATTGGCGCAGGATTTCGTCCGCAATGACGACGTCGTTCTGCACGCCATAGACATGCTCGGTTCTTCCGATTCGCCCGGCGCCGATATCGCGGTTCTTTTGCAACCGACCGCGCCTTTCACGCTGCCCGGCGATATCGATGCCTGCCTCGATGCGATGGAGGAAGCCGAGATTGCTTGCTGTTTTACCGCGCGCAAGGCGACCGAGAGACCGGAATGGATGTTCGTGCCGGGCGATAAGGGCACGGTAAAATTGCTGTTGGGTGGCGAGCTGGTCGGCGACCGGCAGCACAGCCAGAAATTGACGACGTACTATGTGCCTTCGGGCGCGGTGTGGGCGACGCGCGCCGATACGCTTCGCCGCACGCGGAGCTTCTACGCGCCGCCTTTGCGTATCGTCGAAGTCGAAGAGCACCGCACCGCCGACATCGATGTGGAGGACGATCTGATCGTTGCCGAGGCCCTGCTTCGAGCCCACGCGCTGGCGCCGGTCGGCGCGGAGCGCGGTCGCCGATGACGCGCGTCAAAAATATGACGCCGTTGGTTTGCGGACCGCGCGCGACCATGCGCGAAGCCATCGAGCGCATCAATGCCAGCCCGTATCTGTTTCAGGTCGTCGTCGATTCCGCCGGCTTCGTCCAGGGTACGGTAACCGATGGCGATATCCGGCGCGCCATGCTGCGCGGTGTTTCGCTCGACGATGCGGTCGAGGAAGGCATGCATCGCAATCCCATCGTCGGTTCCACGTCGAATACCGAGGACAATCTTCGGTTGCTGCGCAGGACAAAATTTCTGCCCGTCGTCGACGATGCGGGACGACTGGATCATGTTCTGGTGGAGCGCACTCCCGCCGGGGGCATCGGCGCGGCGCTCGTGATGGCCGGCGGCTTCGGCACGCGCCTGGGTGACGCCACGCGCGGCACGCCCAAGCCCCTGCTCGATATCGGCGGCCGGCCGATGATCGACCGTGTGCTCGCCGGACTCGAGGACGCGGGCGTGTCGCGCATCACGGTCGCGGTGCATTACCTCGCCGAACAGATCGAGGCTTTCCTCGACGCGCGCGGCGGACGGCCGCGAGTCTCCGTGATCCGCGAGAGCGAGCCCCTGGGCACGGCGGGCGCGCTCGGGCTCATCGACCTTCCGCCCGATCGACCGGTCTTCGTCGTCAACGGCGATCTGGTGACCGGGGTGGATTATGCCGCCATGCACGAGTTTCACGTGCGCCACGGCTTCGACGGCTCGGTCGCCGCCGCGCGTCACGAATTGACCATCCCGTACGGCGTACTGCGCTACGACGAGGACGGCCTCATCTCCGGCATCGACGAGAAGCCGACGCTGCACCACTTCGTCGCGGCGGGCATCTATTATCTCTCGCCCGAGATCGTCGCGCTGGTCGCGCGCGGACGCCCCATCGACATGCCGGAACTTTTGGAAAGCGCACGGAAAATCGGCTTGCGTATCGGCGTCTTTCCGGTTCACGAGCATTGGCGCGATGTCGGAAGGCCGGGCGATCTGTCGGCCGCGCGTTCGGAATTCGACGGCGCGAAATAGCCCATGGGGCAATTGTTCCACATGTTGACGGCGGCGGAACGGACGCGGGGTCTCGTCGTGCTCGTCGTCCTCATCGCCATGGCCGCGGTCGAGGTCGTCGGCGTGGCGGCGATCGCGGCCTTCATCGCCCTTCTGACCAACCCCGGCGCGGCTTCGGGCAATCGCTGGCTACTGGAAATCGGCCGGCAGCTCGGATCCCAGGACGGCGCGGATCTATTGCTGCCCGCCGGTCTCGCACTATTCGCCGTGATCGTTTTCCGCAATTTTTATTCGGCCTTCGCCTCCTGGTCGCGGCTGTCCTATCTCCATCACTTGCGCAAGAGGTTGGCCACGCGCCTGCTCGCGAGTTATCTAGCCCAGCCCTACGCCTTCTTTCTGCGCGCCAATAGCGCGACCCTGGTCAAGAACCTGACCTTCGAGGTCAACCAGCTGGTCACGGCCTATCTTTATTCCTGGCTGGTGATCGCGGCCGACGCGCTGACGACCTTGGCCATCCTGGGGCTTCTGCTGTACCGCGACCCCGTCATCACCGCGATCGCGGTCGGGGTCCTCGGCACCGTCGCCTTGGCGGTTCTTCTGGGTTCGCGGAGCCTCGTGCGCGCGCTCGGCACCCGGCACCGCGCGCTGAACGACCGCCTGCACCGCACGGCCACCGAAGCCGTCTCGGGCATAAAGGAACTCAAGGTCCTGGGCCGCGAGCGGCATTTTCTTGACCGCTTCGCCTCGATTTCCGACCGCTTCGCCGGCACGACGGTGTCCTTCCAATTGTTCAACGAATTGCCGCGCTACGGGCTCGAGATCGTCGTCTTCGGCGGCATGTTGCTGATGGCCTGGCTGGTGGTCGAGCGCGCGGGCTCGGTGCTGCCCGTCGCCGAAACGCTGGCGCTGTTCGTCGTGGCCTTCTACCGGCTTTTGCCCATCACCCACCGCATTTTGTCGAGCGCCTCGGGGCTGTCGTTCAATCACGCTATCCTGGCCGATCTTTCGGGAAGCCTTCGCGCGGGTCACGGCGCCGCAGAGGCATTGGCGCCGATGTCGCAAGCCCTGCCGTTCGCGCGCGATATCGAGTTTCGGGGCGTGCACTTTCGCTACGACGGCGCGGTCGCGGATGCGCTCGGCGGCGTCGATCTCTTGGTTCCGAAGAACGCGACGATCGCCTTCGTCGGCCCCACGGGCGTGGGCAAGACGACCATCGTCGATCTGATGCTGGGCCTGCACCGGCCGACGGGCGGCGCCATTCTCGTGGACGGGGTCGAGATAGCGCCCAATCGCGTGCGCGCCTGGCAAGCCAATGTGGGTTACGTGCCGCAAGCGATCTATCTCGCCGACGACACCATCCGGCGCAACATCGCCCTCGGCGTGCCGGACGCGGACATCGACGAGGCGCGCATCGCCGCGGCCGCGCGCATGGCCCAGCTCGATCGCTTCGTCGAGACCTTGCCGGACAAGTACGACGCCATGGTCGGCGAGCGCGGCGTGCGGCTTTCGGGCGGACAGCGCCAACGCATCGGCATCGCCCGGGCGCTTTACGGCCAGGCCAATGTCCTAATCTTGGACGAAGCCACCAGCGCGCTCGACGGCATCACCGAGGCCGTGATCGAGGAATCCATCGCCGGCCTGCGCGGCCAAGCAACCGTGGTGATCATCGCGCACCGTTTGTCCACGGTTCGGCATTGCGACCGGATCTACCTGCTCGAGGCCGGGCGCGTGGTGGCAGCGGGCGGGTACGACGAATTGATGCGCGACAATCAGACCTTCCGCGCCATGGCGCGCGCCGTTTGATGGCCGAGCTCGTCCTATACACGCGCGCCGACGCCGCCCGGGCCGCGGCCAGGAAACCGCCGGAGGTCTCGGCCGTGCTCGGCCTGACGCCGAATGCGCGCGCGGCGGCGGCGGGGCTTGGATTGCCCATGATCGATCCGATGACGCGCTACGGCGATGTGCGCCAGGCGCGCGACGTGGCGCGCGTCGTGCGCGTCCGGCGCCGGATGCTGAAGGCGCTCGGTCCCATAAGCGCCGTGGAGCGCGAACTTCTCATCGACCAGTTCAACCGCGTCGCCTATTCGGCGCTGCGGCTTTGGCACACATTGGGCGAAACAGGCCCGTGGCTGGTACCCGCAGAGAGCGGCTCGTTCGCCCTAATTTCCGCGCGCGAGGCGGCGCATGGCTGCCTGCTGGCCCACATCCTCGACCCCAAGGTCGCCGCCGAGACCGAAGCGGCGGCGATCCGCACCCCGCCCTTGCCCGCGCTCTACCGCGCGCTTCGCCGCCTCGCGCTTTGGCGCCATCCATCGAGCGATGTCCGTCTGGCGCTCGGCATGGCCAAGGAGCAGTTCGGTCTGTTCGAGGCCTTCGCGCGCCAGGGCAAGGCCGCGCGCACCCTGTTCGTCGGCCTGCCGCAGCGCGGCGCGTGGGAGTACGTGAAGCTCGCGCGCGAGGCTTTGCGCAATCTCCGCGCGAAGGGCCTCGTGCAAGTGAGCTTGGCGCCGTCGCGCGCCGGCACGGATGGCGGTCTTGCGGCGCGTGCCGCGGACGCGGTGGCGGACCGGGCGATTTCACCGGCCTTCGCGCGTTACGTGCCGCTCGTCGCGGCGAAACTCGGATACTTGGCATCGGCGCGCCTGGATGCACGACGCGTGTTCGCCCAGGCCCGGCCCCACGCCTTCACCGCGGCCGAGATTTCCACCTTCGGCAATTGGATCGTGGCCGAGGCGGCCGGCGAGGCCGGCGTGCCGCGCATGGTCATGAGCCGCAACGCCCACACCGCGCCCGACCGTCCGCTCGCACGCGATTCGGCCATCGGATACTTGCGCGCGCGCTATCCACGGGACCTGGTGGACCAACCCCTGTTCTGGTCGCCGGCCGGCGCGCGGGCGGGGGAATGCGCCCGGCGCCCCGGCGAATGGCCACGCATTCGCCCGCTCGTCGCGCGGCGCCCGGCACAGGGCTCCCGGCCTCCGCGCGCGGCGCCGTCCGTGGAACGCGTCGTCCTGTTGGCCGACACCTATGCCGCCTGGTGGTTTCCGCATTCCTGGATTTTCCTGACGGGCGACGAATTCGTGGCCGCGGCGCGGGAACTAGCCGCCGCGATCGCACCGCTGGCGCACACGCGCCTCGTCATTCGCGCCAAGAAAAAGCCCAAATGCGATTTGGCGGCATTGACCGCGCTCGTCGATCCCAAGGGCAATTGCGCGATCAATACGCGCGAAGTGCCGTTCGAGGAAGATTTGGCGCGGGCGGACCTGCTGGTCGCCTTTCATTCGACCACCATCGAGGAAACCCTGATCGCGCGAAAGCCGGTCCTGCTGTGGGGCGGAACGGCGCGCCACGAATATCTTGCCGCGCGCGAGGTTCGGCCCACGGCGCAGGACCGCGGCGCCGTCTATGGCGTGCGCCGGCCAGGGGCGCTTGGCCCCATGATCGCGGCCGTGCTCGACGCCCACCACGGCCGCCCGCTGTCGGACGACGAAGCCGCCCCTTACGCCTGGCCGCGCGACACCATGAATGTCGGCGATCTGGCCGTGGAGATCGTGAACCGGGCAAGCGCGGGCGTTCCCCCGCGAGAAAAGGAGGCCTCCCTTGCCGCACGGTGATAATTCCGCCCCACGCAAGCGCGTCGGCCTTCTCGGAATCGGCCAAGCGGGCCTGCAACATGCCCGCGCCGTAGCCGCATGCGGGCATTTGGTCGCAAGCGCCGCCGCGAGCGGAACCACCTCCCCGCGCCTCGAAGCCTTCCGCCGCGCGGCACCGGACGCAAAGATCGTCATCGGCATCGATGCCTTGCTGGCCGATGACAGCCTGGACGCGATCATCGCGGCATTGCCTTGGGACGTGGGCCCGCGCCATCTCGACGATCTTTTGCGCCACCCCAAGCCCGTCTTGCTGGAAAAGCCGATCGCACTCGACGCCGCATCGATCGCACGTGCCCTTTGCGCGCCCGGCGCCAAGTCCAAGAACAAGATGGTCGGCTTCAACCGGCGGTTCTACGGCACGTCGGCGCGCATGCGGGCGCGCTTGGCCGAGGGCGGCCTCAAGGCCGTGCGTGTGACGATTTCCGAGGACTTAACCAGGCAGGAACGCGCGCATGGCGCGGCGGTTCTCGGCCATCTGATGGCGTTTTCCTCATCCCACGCCCTCGACCTCGTCCGCCATCTGCTGGGCGAGCTCAAGATCGTCCGGCTTTACGGCCATGCCGAGCGCGACGTGCCGTTTCTATCCATCAACGGCTTGCTGGAGACGCGCGACGGCGTACCGGTGCTGTTGACCCTCAATGCCAGCGATCCGAGCCCGGCCGGCATTTCCTTCGTCTTCGCCGACCGCACGACCTGGAATCTGTCGCCCCTCGAAATGCTGGCGGTCTTCGACCGCTACGAGGTGGTCGAGCTGCGGCCCGGCTCGCAAATCCGGCGCTACATGCCGCATCTGCGGGACATGCACGACGAAACGGCCGATTTCAAACCGGGCTTCGTCCAACAGATGGCGGCCTTTCTGGCGGGCGATTTCGGACCTGGCGCCACACCGGAGGATGCCTTGGCCGTGCAGACCATGATCGAAGCGATGGCGCGCGCGGCGCACCCCGGCGCATGATCCAGCCCCAGCGGAGAAGGAAACCCTCATGACGGAACCGACCGCCGTGCGCGGGCCCTCGGATTATCGCGATCCGCATCTCGAGCATCGCAAGGCGCAAGAGCGCGCGCATTTCGCCGCCGGCGATGCGAATACCGATCCCATGTCCAGCTTGATCACCATCGAGCTGAACGTCACGGAATTGTGCAATCGCAAATGCGTGTTCTGTCCGCGGGTCGATCCGGCGATCTATCCAAATCAGAATTTGAACATGGACCGCGCGATGGTCGACCGCGTGGCCGACGAAATGGTCCGCCTCGGCCTGCGCTCGCGCCTGTCCTTTTCGGGCTTCGGCGAGCCCCTGCTGCACAAGTCCTTCCCGGAGATCGTGCGCACCCTGCGCGCGCGCCTGCCCGAGAACACCATCGAGGTGAACACCAATGGCGACCGCCTGACAGCCGCGCGCATTCGCGAACTGTTCGCTGCGGGCCTCACCTATTTGTACATCAATCTTTACGATGGGCCCGAGCAAGCGGCGCATTTCGAGGCCATGGTGGCCGATGCCGGCGCGCCCGAGGGGCGCTGGAAATTGCGGCCGCACTGGGTTGGCGCCGAGAAGGATTTCGGCCTCACGCTCAACAACCGCTCCGGCATGGTGAATGCGCCCGAGGCGGGAATCGGCCCGCTGGCGACGGCGCTGTCGACGCGCTGCCACTACCCCTTCTACAAGATGCTCATCGATTGGAACGGCGACGTGATGTTCTGCTCCAACGACTGGGGCCGCGAGATCAAGATCGGCAATCTTGGCAGCCAAGGCCTCGACGAATTGTGGCTGGCGCAAAAGATGTTCGAGGTCCGCCGCCGCCTGATGACGGGCGATCGCGGTTTTTCGCCGTGCGCGAAATGCAGCGTGCACGGCACATTGTCGGGTGGGCCGAGCTTCCGCACCCTCGTGAGGCACTATCTCGATCGGGGCGCGCTACCGGCCGCGGAACTGCCCGCGGATTTGGCCGATTTGAAGCGCTGATCCCGCGCCGACGCGACGCAGCGAAGTCCGGCAAGGATGCTCGATTCCTAATGGCAATGACGGCGCCAACCTTACCCAGCACCGGCCCGATCGCCCCCCGCCTCGGCGGCGAGTTGCCGGCGGGCGCGGACGGCGCGCCCACTGCGCCGTGGGCGCTGCCGGCGGACGTGCTTGCCTTCAGCCATGACCGCGCGGCCCTGTCATGGCTTCATGCGGCGCGCGGTCCGTTCCGGAGCGCGCTGCATGAAGCCTATACCTGTCCGAGCGTGCCGGAGAATATTATCGAAATTAATACCCATGGTGATGTCGGATTAATCCATGACTGACTATTTTGTTGTCGATAAAGACGTTGAAAATCTTCTGCCTCAAGATACGCTGGCCTTCGATGGGCGCGTGCGGATTGGCAGCCGCGCCAAAATATCGGTGGGCACTCGGATCGAGCCTCCAGTCTTAGTCGCATCGGGCGCGCGCATTTTAGACGGAGTTTCGATCGGCAAGTATTCTTACGTCGGTCGCAATACCATCGTGACCCGCGCTGACATTGGGTGCTTCTGCAGCATCGCACATGATTGCCAAATTAATTATTTCCGCGGACACCCGATGGATTGGTTAAGTACTCATACATTTCAGTATGATCGCGATAATTTTGCTTTTTGGAGCGGTTATTCCGGTTTTACAAAGCAGCATTTTGATGGCGATACCACTCAAGCAAAGGTTGTGATTGGCGCGGATGTTTGGCTCGGAGCTGGCGTGTATATATTCGGAGGCGTCACGATTGGTTCGGGTGCGATCATTGGTGCGCGCGCAATGGTTCAGCGCGACATACCTGCCTATGGCGTCGCGGTCGGGGCACCCGCCAAGGTCAAGAACTACAGGTTCGATCAAAAATTAATCGAAAAATTGCTCGCCATCGAATGGTGGACGCTTGATGAGTCATTGCTGCGCGACTTGCCGTTTTACGACGTAAATCGCTGTCTGGAGTTGCTGGACGAGCGGACGTTAAATTCCAAGTCATCCCCTGGAATTTAGTAGGAAGCACGTACCGGCGATGTTTAGAGACATGCCCCGCTCGGATCTCTGCGTGACGGAGGATATTTTCCGCCGCCCAATCCGTCTCCCGAACAGCGCGGCGCTTGATGGCTGATTCTATGGATCGGACTGGCATCGAGGTCTCCTCCGCACCAGTTGGCGGGCATCGCCGCTTTGGCGGGACGATCCCTGTTGGCGCCGATGCCCTTCTCGCGACAGCCGCGCGGCTTGATCCGACATTACTCTATTTTTCGCATGGGCGTGCCGCGCTCCGTTGGATCGTCGGAGCGCGAGGACCATTCGCCGGTGCCTTGGTTTGCGCCTACACATGGCCGACAGTGCCCGATTTGCTCACTTCGCTTGGCCTCGAAGTGCGGACGTTTGACGTCGGTGATCCCGATCCGACACGCCTCATTCCAGCCGGCAATACCCGTTGGCTGGTACTGGTGCCTGCGCTGTTCGGCGTCGAACCGTGGCTCGACTTGGGAGCATTGGCCCGCGCGCTGGGTTCTCGCGCCATGGTGGTGCTCGACGCCGCGCAGACGGCATTTGCGGCGATCGATCATGCCCCGCCTCCAGGCGGTGGCGTGTTTTCGTGCCTGCACAAATGCACGGCGTTGGGTGATGGAGCCTTGTTAGCACTCGATCCGCCCCCGCGTTCAGATGAGCGACAGGCTCTCGAGCAAAGTCCGATGGCCATCGAATCGAGCAAAACAAGGCTTAAGGCGCGTATAGCCTTTGCGCGAGGTAACGAAGAGGGCGAGATTCAAGCGCTTGAACTGATAAGAGAAGCCGAGGCACTTTGGCCGTTAAACTTTTGCCGGATGACGGATGAATCCAAAAGCCTTTTGGCTTACCTTGATCGATCCGCGCACGGTACACGACGCCGCGCCAATGGTGCGCGGCTAACGAAGGCGCTTAACGGTCGCCTGCCATTTGCTTGGACGGGCGAGGGCGTGCCTTTCTGTCAGACAATACTCGTTGCCGCGCGTGCAACCCTGCTTCCACGGTTACACGCGCGTCGAGTCTTTGCCTCCCCATTGTGGCCTGATGCCCACTGCGATGCCGGTCGTCACCCTCGGGCTGCGCGTTTTGCGCGCGAACTTATAGCGCTGCCGTTAGACCAACGTTATGAGCCCGCCGACATGGACGCTCTTGCCGATCTCGTGCTCGATGCGTTGTGAGTGGTGATGCGTCAATCTGGCGTGTGGCGGCGTCGCAGCATCAACTTAAGTCCTTGCTCAATTTCTATGGAAGCCTGGAAATCGAGCGCGCGCCGAGCATATTCGGTGTTGAGTGCAAAACGCAGCTGGGGTGGCCGATCCGTGGTGGTTTCACGCACAATGACGCGGCCGCGACCGGCAACGCAAACGCAGGCTTGCGCGATTTCCATTAAAGTTTGCGGTGCGCCGCTTGCCACATTGAAAGTCGCCCAGGCGCGTCGGTCGAGTGTCAATTTAACGGCGCGGGCTACGTCCGCGGCGTGCACAAGGTCGATGCAATCTTTGGCTGGTGGATCGATTAGAATTGTTTCGTCTTTAGCTGCTATTTCGAGCCATGTTGGTATGAGTTTTCCGGAAGCCATACCGGTTCCGTAGATCGATGATGGCCGCAGTACGGCTAGATTCAAACCTTCCTGTCGCAGAGGCCACAAAGCGGCTTCCGCAAGTAGTTTGCTATGGCCGTATGCGCCGCCGGTTGCACCTTGCCAGGCCAGTTCGTCGTTCTCTGCTGGCCGACCACCCTCAGCAGCGGCATACACCGTTGCCCCGGATATAAAAATCATTGGTATGCCTCGAGCCAGCGCCCAGCCTCCGAGCGCCCAGGTGGCACGAATATTGGCATCGAACAGTGTTCGACAATCCATCGTCACGCCTGGCGCCCGGACCAAGGCCCCTGCATGGACCACGGCTGTGGCGGCGGGGAACAACTCATCGAGCGCATCCGGCTCGCGCCATTCCTGGAGATCCCATATCTCCCAACTTGAGGCTTCACCTTGATCTGCCGGAACCTTGCGAGAAGCAGCCAGAACTTCCACGCGATCGCGTGCAAGCAAGGCCAGGATATGGCGCCCGAGAACGCCGGAGGCGCCGGTAAGGGCGATGCGGTGGGGCGGGCTGAGCGTGCCATGAGACATGGCATGATGGTGACGTGTGCGGCTGCTGTTATCAACGGATATTGGCTCTGATGCTTCGGGTATGCCTTGTCACTGGTTCGCGCGCCGAATATGGCCTGTTGCGCCCCGTTATTGCGGCCTTGAAGGCCGAGCAAGGTATGATCGTAAGTCTGGTCGTAACGGCGATGCACTTGTCGCCCGAGTTTGGACTTAGCATTGGCGAGATCGAAGCGGACGGTCACCGCATCGATGCACGCGTCGAGATGCTGCTTTCCTCGGATTCCGGCGTTGGCGTCGCCAAGTCGATGGGGCTTGGCACGATCGGCCTTGCCGACGTTTTTGCCCGGATTGCACCGGACATCATCATTTTATTCGGCGACCGTTTTGAGACGCTCGCAGCGGCACAGTCCGCGCTCGTCATGCGGATTCCGGTTGCGCACGTGTCCGGAGGCCATGTCACACATGGCGCATTCGACGATGCGATTCGACATAGCATCACGAAAATGTCGCATATCCATTTCGCGACCACTGAAGAGGCGGGTTTGCGCATCCGGCAACTTGGTGAAGACACAGCCAACATTCATGTTGTCGGTGACCCGGGCATCGATGCAATTCGACTCACCAAGCGCCTGGCAAAGCCTGCCGTTGAGGAGCGGCTTGGCTTTCGTCTGCTTAGCCGAAATGTCCTCGTGACGTTCCATCCTGTCACGCTCGATCCGATTCCTTCAGTGCAGCAATTTGAAAATCTTCTAACTGCGCTGGATTCACTTGGGCCGAATATGGGCATCATTCTCACCAAGCCAAATGCCGATGTCGAAGGCCGCTCGCTCGGGGCCTTGGCGGAGGATTTTGCGGCCGGGCGCCCCAATGCCATCTGTCGCAGTTCACTCGGACACCTTCTTTATCTCAGCACCATGGCCGAGGTGGATGTCGTCATTGGGAATTCTTCAAGCGGTCTGCTGGAGGCTCCGTCGCTTGAAAAGCCGGCGGTCAATATCGGCATGCGGCAATCGGGCCGACCTAGGGCCGCTTCGGTAATCGACTGTCCAGCGGATGCGCGAGCCATCGGGGACGCAATACAGCGCGCCTTTAGGCTCGACTGCCGTGGCGTGGTAAATCCTTACGGTGACGGCCATGCGGCAGAGCGCATCCTAGCGGTATTGAAGATGACGCGCGATCCGCAGGCGCTGCTCTACAAACGCTTCCGCGACCTTCCTCCTACAAACTCCAGGTGACGGTTGTGAGTAAAAACGCCGTCTACGCTCCATTGTTTGACCTGGCTGGCCGCCGCGCCATCATCACGGGTGCCTGTGGGACGCTCGGGCCTGCGTTCGCGGCGGCGCTTGCCGAAATGGGCGCCTCGGTCGTGGTTTCCGACATTGATGCGTCCAATGCCGAGGCGCTGGCCGCCGAACTCGCACAGGCCCACGGTCGCCGCACGCTTGGGCTGTCCTGTGACGTTAGCAACGCGACCGCCGTCGATGAAATGATCGAACGCGCAGTTCAAGCTTTCGGCGGCATCGACATCCTGGTCAACAATGCCCAAGCGGCCAACCCTAATCCCAGCCGCTATTTCGATCCGCTGGAACATTATTCGTTCGAGGAGTGGCGGCGTCGGATGTCTGTCGACCTCGACGGCATGTTCCTGGTGGCTCAAGGCACTGCTCGGCGCATGGCGAAGCAAGATACCGGTGGCGCGATCGTGCAAATCGCTTCGATTTATGGCGCGCTCGGTCCCGACCAACGTATCTACGAGGGGGCGGGGTTTCGCGGCGCTCCGATCAATCTGCCGCCGGTCTATTCGGCCGCCAAGGGTGGAGTCATTGGGCTGACGCGTTGGCTTGCGACGTGGGGGGCCGACAAAGGCATCCGTGTTAATGCGCTGGTGCCTGGCGGCGTCGAAAGCGGTCAGAATGACGAGTTCGTGAAAAAATATAGCCAGCGTGTTCCGCTTGGCCGCATGGCGCGCCGCGAAGAGGTAGCGTCCTCGTTGTTGTGGCTTGTTTCGGATGCCGCAAGCTATGTTACAGGGCAGACGATCTTCGTCGATGGCGGATTGAGCGCGTGGTGACTCTGGCAGAGGCTAACGGCGGTATTCCGCTCACGTTGTACGGCGTGAGTCCGGAGGAGCTCGCCGAGGACGTCTATTACCGTCGAGACTTCTTCGAATTACATCGTGGCTCCGGTTTCATCGATTGCATCGAGGGGCCCTCGTTTCATGCCGGCGCGGTCGTGCGCGCCATCGAGGGGACCGATCTGGAAGACCTAGAAACACCATGGGGCTATGGCGGTCCGATCGCGACCAGCCATGAACAGATGCGACAAGGCATGTGGCTGTGGCGTCAGCGCCAGCGTGAGGCCGGCCGAGTGGCTGAATTCGTGCGCCTGCACCCATTCCTCAATCCACTGGCCGTCCACGATTACTATGCTGACATCAAGTTTGATCGTGTAACGATTGCCGTCGATCTATCGCTGCCACGCGAACAACGCCGTCGCGTCTATTCCGAAGGCACCAAGAACCGACTTCGCCGCGCGGCACGAAGCATGACAGTTGTGAGACTCGGAATCGAACACGCCGAAGATTTTCGGCGCTGCTACGAAACCGGACTAGACCGCAATAACGCGCTCTCTGCCTATTATTTTGGCGATGACTATTATGAGAAAATTCTCGCGTCGCCTTGGGCGACGTGCCTTGGCGGGCAATTGGATGGCGAGATTGTATCGATTGCGTGTTTCCTCCATACGGGAATATTTTGCCACTACCATCTGTCCGGTTCGACGTCGGACGGACGCGCTAAGTTTGCACACTATCTTCTACTTGATCATGCATTTGATTATTTTTCGGAAAAAGGCGCGCGCCTCATGCATCTCGGCGGCGGCCGGACGGAACGGCCAGACGATGCGCTGCTGGAGTTCAAGAAGAAGTTTTCCCGTTGGCGCCTAGCGTTCTACACGGCCGGTGCCATCTATGACCCCGAAGCCTATGCCCAGCTTTCGACTGGGGACACGCGGCGCTTCTTGAACTATCGGTTTAGCCTCACCCCTCGTGATGAGGTCGGCGATGTGGTCTTGCGCAAAGCAACGATTCAAGACCTCACCTCCTATTTTCAATTGAAATGCGATGTCTCAAATATTTTTTGGTCTGGACATGTGTCACCGCCGGACTGGCGTCATTTAAGTGCCTGGTATACCGCTTTATTCAACGAAAATATGAAGCGCGAAGTCTTTATCGCTGAGATGCATTCACGGGTCATCGGCTACGCGTATCTCGACGACAAGAATGATCATCTCGAGTCGACATTGGGGGTCGCGGCATCGGAGTCAAACCGCGCACGCGGCCGCCATCTACTTATGGAGATGGTCAAGATATTGCGAGAGCGAAACGAAACACGTTCGGTGGAAGCGTGGATTTTTAAGGAGAACATCGCGTCCGTGAAGGCACACGAGGCAGCGGGTTTTGTTTTGGATTCGAGCCGACCGACAAGATCGTCCAATATGCCTTTCGTTAAAAACGGTAATATTCAAAGTTGCTGGGTGTGGAGGGTTTAGCGTGGGATTGTCTCGCAAGAAAGTATGCGTAGTCACCGGCACACGCGCCGAGTTTGGTCTGCTTCGTCCGGTCATGGCGCTTCTCAAGAAGGATTCGGCTTTTGACCTTCAGGTCATCGCCTCGGCCATGCATCTGGTGCCGGAATTCGGATTGACGTACCGCGAAATCGAAGCGGCGGGATTTGATATCGATGCAAAGGTAGAGATGCTGATCGCCGGCGACACGCCTGCGGCCGCGGCAAAGTCGATGGGAATCGGCACCATGGGCTTCGCTGATGCATTTTCTCGACTTGAACCCGATATGATCATGCTATTGGGCGATCGATTCGAGGCGCTCGCCGCCGCTTCGACCGCGACGGTCATGGGCATTCCCATCATCCATTTGGTGGGGGGCGACGTTACCGAAGGCGCCTTCGACGATGCCATTCGGCACGCGATTACAAAGATGTCCCATCTGCACTTTGTGGCCTCGAAGGAATCAGGTGGCCGAGTCCGGCAAATGGGTGAGGAGCCGTTTCGTGTGCATGTCGTGGGCGATCCTGGACTCGATGGTCTGCGGCAGATGACATTGATTGGTCGGAAAGCCCTGGAACGAGATATCGGATTTCGGTTTCGTCACAAGAATCTCGTTGTCACCTTTCACCCAGCGACGCTCGATCGTATTCCGTCGACCAAGCAGTTCGCCACCGTGTTGGATGCGCTCGACAGCCTTGGTCCGGATTTTGGCCTTATCTTCACTAAACCGAACGCCGATCCGCAAGGGCGGGCGCTCATCGTCATGCTCGATGCGTTTGTTCGGGATCACCCGAATTCGGCTGCTTTCGTGTCTTTAGGGCAGCGCCGCTATCTAAGCGTCATGGCGCAATGTGACGCAGTCGTCGGCAATTCGTCGTCAGGGCTCTTAGAGGCGCCGTCGTTGGGCATACCCACGATCAACATAGGAAGCCGCCAGAATGGCCGTCTGAAGGCGAAGACGGTTTATGATTGTTCTGTGGACAAGGCGGGGATAGTTAGGGCGCTTCGCAAAGCCCTGAGCGGGCGTATTGGAAAGGTGGATAATCCACATGGAGATGGCCATACGGCGCCTCGAATCATACGCATACTGAAAAAGGTACGCGATCCAAAGAGCCTATTGCGCAAATCCTTCCATAACCTCAATCGATCCCTTGTCTGACCGGGTTTACATCATCGCGGAGGCGGGGGTGAACCATAACGGTTCGCTCGATATGGCGCTTCGGTTGATAGATTGCGCCGCTGAGGCTGCCGCGGATGCGGTGAAATTTCAGACGTTCAAGGCCGAAAAGGTGGTGACCGCCGCCGCACCTAGGGCGGCGTATCAAATTGCGAATGTGGGCGAGGATGGCTCGCAGATCGAATTGATTCGGAATTTGCAACTTGATGAATCGGATTTTTATAAACTCGCCGCTCATGCAGCCGCGTGCAATATCGAATTCATGTCCACGCCCTTCGACCTCGAATCATTGCAATTTCTCGTGCACGAAATTGGCATCCGCCGGCTTAAAATTCCCTCTGGCGAAATCACCAACATCTTCTTATTGCTAGGTGCGGCGCGATCGAAGCTTCCACTAATTGTCTCGACGGGCATGTGCACGCTCGACGACATCGAAGCGGCCTTGGACGTGCTTGCCTTTGGCCTCGTCCAGCCCAATGTCGCGCCTTCCGCAAATCGTATTTGGGGCGCTTCCACCAGCGCGGCCGGCCGTGCCGCCTTGATGGAAAAGGTGACGTTGCTCCACTGCACTACGGAGTATCCAAGTCCGGTGGAAGATACAAATTTGCGCGCAATGCAGACCATGCGCGATAAATTCAACCTTCCGGTTGGTTATTCTGACCACACCAGTGGCATCGCAATTCCTGTTGCCGCGGCAGCTCTGGGCGCAACTGTGATCGAAAAGCATTTCACTCTTGATCGCTCACTGCCGGGCCCGGACCACCCCGCCTCTCTGGAACCTACTGAATTGAAGTCGATGGTTCAATTCGTGCGCAAATCGGCTGCGGCATTAGGGCGGTCTGAAAAATTACCAGCGCCTTCCGAACTTAAAAACATTCCGATTGCACGGCGCAGCCTAGTCGCCGCGCGCTCGATTCGGCACGGGGAAACGCTTGACCTGTCGATGCTCGACGCAAAGCGCCCTGGTACGGGCCTGTCGCCAATGCGCATATTTGACATCGTCGGGACCAAGGCTAAGCGTGATTACGCTCCAGATGAGGCGATTGAATCGTGAGCAGGCCGGTCATTATCGTCGGCGGCGGAGGCCACGCCCACGTGATTATCGACGCGCTTACCCGCGGTGGCATCTCAGTGATCGGAATTTGCGATCCGGCCCTGTCGAAGGGTTCGTTAGGGCCGCTAGGCGTTTTGGTTCTTGGCAACGATAGTGCCCTGTCCGGCTATCCACCATCGGATGTCGATCTTGTGAATGGCGTGGGATCGACCTCTTCAACGGATTCCCATAGACAGGTGTTCGAAGTCTTCAGCCGACGCGGCTACCGCTTTGTGTCGGTCGTGCATCCGAGTGCGATCATTGCACGTGACGTAAGAGTAGAAGAGGGCGGTCAATTGATGGCGGGGGTTGTGGTCCAGGCCGGGACGGTCATTGGCCGCAATACGATTGTCAATACTGGCTCCTGCATCGACCACAATTGTCGGCTCGGTGACCATGTACACGTAGCGCCGGGCGTGACGCTGTCCGGGGGCGTGACTGTTGGGTCGAACACGCACATAGGAGTTGGTGCTTCGATTATTCAATCGGTCATCATCGGTGAACACTGTCTAATTGGAGCGGGCACCGTCGTGCTAACTAATGTCGATGATGGCTGTCGTATCGTAACGCCCCCGAGTCGAACGCTCATCGAGCGACCGGCAAAGTAACATAGGCCTGAATTCTCCTCATATGGCCCGTACACTTGTTGTCGGATACGGCTCGATCGGCGAACGCCATGGTCGTCTCCTTGCGGAGCTTGGACACGAAGTGGCGGTAGTCAGCCGCCGCGCCATTTCGCATTCATCGAAGTTTAGCGCAGTGGCCGACGCAATGCGGGCAATCAAACCTGAATACGTCGTAATTGCGAACGAGACTTCCGCGCATCGCTCGACCGTTGCTGCCCTCGTAGCCTGCAATTTTTCCGGAATAATCCTTATCGAAAAGCCGCTCTTCGAGTGCACTAGCAGTAGGGATGCAACCGACCGAGCAAACACTTATGTGGGTTATGCTCTTCGTTTTCACCCATTGATGGTTCAGTTGCGAGAATGGGTACGGACGAGAAGAGTAGTCTCGGCGTCAATTCATGTAGGGCAGAATTTGTCGAGGTGGCGCCCCGGCCGGGATCTCCGTGATTCCTATTCAGCGCAACCAGCGCTTGGGGGCGGCGTGTTGCGTGACCTAAGTCACGAGTTGGACTATGCGATCTGGTTGTTCGGCGCATGGCGACGCGTTGCAGCGATCGGCGGAGCAAGCGGTGTACTTGGTATCGAAGCGGATGATCATTGGAGCATCGTGGCGGAGTTCGATCGCTGTCCACAGGTAAGCATGACGCTTAGCTATCTCGACGAGCCACCGCGGCGTCAGATCGTGGTCAATACGGACTCTGGGACAGCGTCCGTCGACTTGCTGCGTGGATCATTCCAGACCAGTGAGCAACCGGAGCCTGATCGCATTCGCGTTGACCGTGACGAACTCTATCGCCAGCAGCACAAAGTGATCCTATCCGGCTGTCCCGGGCAGGCATGCACGTATGGCGAAGGCCTTGCTGTCGTCTTATTCATCGAAGCGATCGAAAGTGCTGCCCGAACAGGATTCTGGATCGCTGGTTATCGATAAATGAAGCGAATTTGCACAATCTGCGCGCGGGGGGGGTCCAAAGGTCTTCCCGGCAAGAACCTTCGGAAGCTTCTTGGAAAATCCCTCATCGCGCATTCCGTTGAGCACGCGCGCGCGACCGGCTTATTTGATGCCATCGCCGTGAGTAGCGACGACGACGACATTTTGCTGGCTGCGCGACAAGCAGACGTCGATCACCTGGTCAAACGCCCGTCCCATCTTGCCAACGATGTAGCTGCCAAGATGCCGACAATTCAGCACTGCGTGCGCGCAGTAGAAGAGAAATTAAATCAACAGTTCGATGTTATGGTCGATTTAGATGCCACTGCTCCATTGCGGCTTCCGGAGGATATCACGGGTGCCGTGGCGATGTTGGAGGCTGGCGGCTGCGACAATGTCATTACCGGCAGTGAGGCGCACCGATCGCCGTATTTTAATCTTGTGGAGATGGGCAGAGATGGCTTCGTGAACCTGTCGAAGCCGGGTGGAGGGCTCGTTCGCCGGCAGGATTCACCCAAATGCTACGACTGCAATGCATCAATATACGTCTGGCCGCGCGCGACCTTTTTCGTGGCAGCGTTCGCCATTATGCCACGCACGAAGCTCTATGAAATGCCTCGCGGACGTTCACTCGATATCGACAACGAACTAGATTTTGAGATTGTCGAATTCCTCATGCGTCGCGCCGAGTTTGTGGACAGAGGATTGCGGAAATGACGAATGCGGTTGCAGCGCCAACCAGTCGGAAGGGCCTAGCGGCATTTGTCTATGATGACATCGGCAAAATTACGGACTGGCGTGAGCGGCTCCACTGGCCGATCGCCCATGTTGATATCGCAAATATCGGACATCTCGTTCCCGCCGCGGTGATCTCGGCCGCGGCGTCTTTCTCCGATCTATTCGAACGTCAGGTGGCGACCGTTGCCGGCCCGTTATTGGGCGGTGGGTTCATGTCGCTCTTGGAAGCGGCCTGGGTTAGCCAAGAAGCAAAACGCCTAGGCCTGGAGATCGTTGGTGGCCCCCCTGAAATGGCGTTGCTTGCACACGGCCGCGAAGACTTCGCCGTCCAGGAATATCGCGGCTTTCGGGTGATGCCAGTGCCACATTCGCGGCTTCGTCGCATGGTCCGAATGGCCATGTGGACGCCGGTTCACCGCCTCCCCCGCGCGCTGCTGACTCCGGAAGCAGTGGCGGTGACATACAATTCGCTGCTGGTGCAGGCAACGAAAGGCCATGCCGTCGGCTTCCATCACGCGCCAAACATGGTTGCACAATCCCGCGGTGGTCGTTCGCGGAAAATGAATATTGATGTGGTGTCGATTGCGGACAAGGTGCTTGATCGCTTACTGCCACTCGCACCGATTCTCAACGCAATTCACCGCGACCGCCTGAGGAGGGTCTTCAATGCTCGTATCAAAACCGCATTGACACGGGTCGTAGAGGACATCGCCGCTTTGCGAGAATATAAACTTCCAAATGAAATCTGGAGCGGGACCAATGGATTTTATGCGACCCGCGTCCTTGCCAGCGAGGTTCGCCGTCGCGGCGGACGGGTTGAGGCATTCGATCACGGTGGCGTCACGGGCCTTACACAATTGGTGGGGTCAACGGCGCTGATCGAACTGTGCACCTCAAGTCGCTTTCATCTCGCCACACCGGAGTGGGCCGAGTTATTGGCGAAAACCGACGCGATCTCCATTGCCGCGCCGCTCAACAGCGTCACTCTGGCAGGTGGCGGCGGAGAGCCAACATTTCGCCAAGCGTTTCGCGACGGCACTGAACGCAAAGGTACACGACCGCGTGTCATCGTTATCGGCCATCCACATAAAGGCTTACGGCAATTTCCAATTGCGGCAATCAGCGACGCCACATATTGGGATTTCCAGATTGAACTCGTTGGCCAACTCAAACGCATGGACGTGGATTTTTTCTGCAAGCCGCATCCAGAAGGTGAGTTCCGAGGGCGTCGCAATCCACTGGAGGAACTCGCGCCGACATCTTATTCTCGCTTCGAAGAACATCTCGACGACGCCGATGTGTTTCTGTTCGATGCGCCGACATCCACCACATTTCTGGAGAGCCTCTGCACGCGGCGCCGAGTCGTGTTAATCGACCGGTTGTATGGTTTTAATCCTGTTGTGGAGCCTCACATACGCGAGCGTTGTCGAATTGTTAAAGGGCATTTCGATGCTCGAAATCGGTTCCGGGTCGATTTTAGCGAGCTGGAGGAGGCAATCTGCGGTACCGGATCGGAACCCGATCCTTCATATTTTCGACGTCTCACTTCCGGCTAAGATTGATCTGAAACTTACGGTCATGAGTAGGGGGGTGCCGAGTCGGGTGGACGAGCGCGGGCGGATCTGGCCGGATGCGGCCGCGCTCGAGGACGCCGTCTTGGCCGGCGCCGCCACGGCCGACCCCGGCTATTTCCGCCGTCTTTTGGCGGGCGATTCGTGACCACGCGTTATATTTTCACCGCGACCGCCGGCCGCAGCGGACAAAACTCGCTCGCCGATATCGCGCGCCGATATATTCCCGGTTGCCTCGTCCAGTTCGAGGAGCCGCAAATCCGGCCGCTCACGCCAAAACCCTTCGCCTATTACGAGCGCCTGGTGCGGCGGCGCTTCGTCGAAACCCACGAATTGCTCGGCCGGGGGCGCGTGATCGAGGCATTCGTCGCCCGGGATGACGCGGCACTCGCGCGCTTTGCGCAAAGGCGCCTGGATTGGATCGGGCGCAAGATTGAAGGCGCCGGCGCGCACATCTATTTCGATGTCAGCAAATACTTCATTCGCGGCCTGCACCGGCCGATCGCGCGCGCGCGGCCGGGCATGACGCTGGTGCGCTTGGTGCGCGACCCGATCGTGAATATGCGCAGCTTTCTCAATCGCGATAAGAATTTTTACCTGGATAACAATCGCCCCGACTCGGATGCGAACCAGTTGCGGCTCGACCCCGCGAATCTCGAGAAGGGCGAATTGTTCCTGTGGGCTTGGTGCGAATGCTATCTGCGCGCGGGCGCGCTCGCCGACGAGTTCGGCCTGAACCCGATCGTCGACATCGCAACTGCCGATCTCAACGATGGACCCGCCATGACCCGCGCCTTCGCCCGTCTCGGCTTCGACATTCCCGCCATCGATCCGGGCAAACCCCTGAACCGCAATGTCGCGAACGGCTACGGTGCAACACAAGTCTCGGCGAAGGACGTGGAATTGTTCGAGCGCTTTCGCGCCCGATTGCCCGCGGCCTCGCTCGAGCGCCTGAAAACCCTGCACGGCTACGACGCCCGCGAGGCATTGCGCCGTGCGATGCCGACATAGACCGGATAACATGATCCCAACCCGATGAAATTGCCGATTCGTCTGAAGGCCCTGTTTCCCGGCTACCGGACCGGCTGGCGCGCGCGCTACGGCGCGATGCTCGCGGAATTGTCGGCGCTCGACCGCCGCGCAAGCTACGGCATGGATGGCGGCGCACCGTGGATCGAGCTCGCGGACGGGCCGCGCCTCCACGGCTTTGCGACCGAACCGGACAACGCCGACATTTTTTGGCTGCTGCGCGCGGCCATGCCGGCGCGCCTGCCAATGTCGCATTTCCGCCTGGCGAAGGACGTGATCACGCGCTTCGTCTATCCCCATATGCGTCCCGATTTGAAGCCCCAAGGCCATGCACCCGAGGCCTTGTTCGGCTTTCACGGCCAGCACAAGGACGCCATCGCCGATCTTGACGACGCGGCCGCGCGCGCGGTTCTGATGGCCGCGTTCGCACCGAAGCCGGGCGAATGCGTCGTCGATTGCGGCGCCTTTCTCGGCTTCGGCGATTTGCGCCTGGCGCCGGATATCGTCCCCGGACGCATCGTCGCGATCGAAGCCAATCGCGCTTGCCACGAATTTCTGGCGCGCAATATCGCCCACAACCGCGCGGCGAATGTGACGGCATTGCACCATGCGACCTGGGACCGGGAAATGGAGATCGAACTCGAATCGACCTTTGCCCAGGGAAACTCGCTGATCGAGGAAGTGCAGAAGGGCACGCGGAAGGAGAAGGTCAAGACCATCACGGTCGATCTCGCGGTCGAGCGCCAGGGCTTGGCGCGCGTCGATCTGTTGAGCCTGACCCTGAACGGTGCCGAGCCCGAAACCCTGGACGGCGCCGCGCGGACCTTGCGCGAATTTCGCCCGCGCATCCGTCTTGCCGGCTGGTACGTGCGCGAGGGCCGCAAGATCTGGGAACACGTGAAGCCGAGACTCGAGGCGCACAACTACCGAGTGTTCATCGGCCGGCGCGGCAATGTGATGGCCCTGCCCGCGGAGCGCTTTGACGCATGATCGGCTTGTTCGGCATCTTTCGCGCCGATCCGCGCCTGCCCGCGAATCTTTCTCCGCTCGCGGCCACCTTGCCCGAGGGTTACGCGATCGGCTGTCACGACCGGCCGGGCGCGGCACTCGGCCGCGTGGCCCACCATCACGATTTTGCGGACGGTTACGCCGAAAGCGCCGATGGCCGATTCGCCGCCACCGCGATCGGCGAGGTGTTCGATGCGGCGCAAGCCGGCATGACGGGATCGCTTGCGGCCTTCGCCGCGCGCCTGGTCGCGAACAACCACCTGGAGCGCCTAGCGGAACTGAACGGCCTGTTCGCGATCGCGATTCACGACCGCGTCGCGCACCGCCTGATTCTCGCGACCGACCGGCACGCGAGCTTTCCCATCCATGTTTGGCGCGCAGGCAATGAACTGGTCTATGCCGGTCAAATCAAGACTTTGCTCGGCGACCCAAGGATTGCGCGCAAGGTTGACCCGCGCGCGCTCGCGCAATTGTTCACAACCCAACGCACCTTCGGGCGCACGACCCCTATCGCGGGCGTCGAAGCCTTGCCCGCCGCATGCCTGTTCGAGTTCGACGCGACGGGCGGGCGCGAGCGGCGCTATTGGGCGCTCGATTGGCGCCGCCCGGATTTCGACGAGCAAACCGGAGCGCGCCTTTTGGCCGAGGCCTTGCGCAAGGCCGTCGCGCGCCAGAGCGCCGCACCAAATACGGCTTTGCTGCTGTCGGGGGGCATCGACAGCCGGCTTGTCCTCGCCGCGGCGCCGCGAGGCGCGCTCGAATGTTGGACCACGGCCGGTTATGCCGGAAATCCGGAACTCGCCGTGGCGCGCGAAATCGCCGCCTTGTTCGGCGCCAAACACCACGCGCTGATCGTGGCACCCGAAGACACCTTGCCCGGGCTTGAGCGCACGGTCGTCGATTCGAATGGGCTATATCCCGCCTCGACGCCGATGTCGGCCTTCCTGCCCCAGGTCGGCGTCCATTGTCCTGCGATCCTGACCGGGCACGGACTCGATTACACCTTGCGCGGCTATTATCTGCCCGCGCGCTTCGCCGAGATCGCGGGATCGCGCACGCGCCTGCCCATTCTCCGGCCCATCCCGCGCCATCCGACCGGCGCGGACGTCCTGCGCTCGCTGCGCCAAGGCCCGCCACGCGCCACCATCGCGCGCATCGTGGCGCCCGCTTGGCGGGCGGAATGGTGGCACAGCCAGGAGACGGCGCTCGATGGAACCCTGCGACCGTGGCTGCAATCCGCCGAGCCCTACAATGCCTGGGACGCCTTCATCCTGCATGCCGTATCCAAGCACTACGCCTTCACCGGCATGATGGCGACGCGCGCGGTCGGCAATCTACGCCTGCCCGCCTTCGATGCCGAGGTATTCGACATTTATTTGCGCATGAAGCCCGCCTGGCGGTGCAGCGGCGCCATGGTCAAGCGCGCGCTCGGCGAGCTATCGCCCGAAGCCGCGCGGCTCGCACAGGCCAATACCGGATTTCGTGCCGGACTTGGGCCTTGGCGCGAGATTGGCGCGCTCATGGCGCGCGCGGGTTTGCGCCGCCTGGGCCTTGCCTCCCGGCCCGAACCGCCGACCGAATACCATTCGACGGGGTCGTGGCAGGACATTCCCAATCTGTACCGCTTGGAGCCGGGCCATCGGCGGCGCTTCGGCGAGATTCGCGCGCGCTTGGATGCGCTGACGCTCGGCGTTCTCGACGCCGATGGTTTGCGGTCGTGCATCGACGAACATCTCGACGGCCGCGCCAAGCACACCAAGCTTCTGCGCCAGCTGCTGACCCACGACGCCTTCGTGCGCGAATTCGGGGCAACCGCGTGAGCGCTCTCGCCTTTCGCTTGTCCATCGCGCCCGCGCTCGAGAAATTCCGTCCCGAGATCGTCCATGCCTGCGATTTTCTCGCGCGCTGCCATGGGCTTATCCGGGACGAGACGGCCCCGCGCATCCTGCACTACGGCCCCGCGCCACCAGAGGGGGCGGTGCATGTCCCGGCGGCGCTGTTTCCCTCGGGCGCGCGGCTCGACGGCGAGGGCATCCATCCCGTCGCGTCGGCGCTCGACGACATGTTGGCGGGAAAGCGCGAAACGGCGCTTTTCCCGAAGACAACAGGGCGCCTCGATTACGATGCGCTGGGATTGATTTTTCTGCTCCTGTCGCGCATCGAGGAACGCGGCCACCAAGCGCGCGACCGCTACGGCCGGTTCCCCTACGCCGCGTCCTTGGCGGTGCGCAAAACCGGCAAGGCGGCAAATCTGGCCGACGATGCGGCGCGCGATATCGCCGCCGCGCTGTACGGCACCGACACCCCGCCCATCGCCACGTGCCACCAAATTCTCGTGACCCACGATGTCGATCGGCTCAAGGGTTATCACCGCGCTCACGAACCCTTGCGCCACGCGCTCGGCGATCTTGCGAAGCGGGGCGCGCCGGGCAAGGCATGGCACCGCCTCGTGGACGGGTATTTTTCGCGCGAGCCGTGGCGGTCGGCGCGCGCCCTGATGGCGGCGTCCGAGGCGCGCGGCCTTGCGAGTCGGTTTTATTTCATGGGTCCGAGCGCCCACCCCATGGACAGTCCCTATACCGCCAGAATGCCGAAGCTTCTGGGCGTGCTGGGGCGCGAGATCGCGGGGCGCGGCCATGTCGTCGGCTTCCACCCCGGTTTCGAAACCGCGAGCGATCCCGCGCTATGGCAAGCGCAGCGCGCGGGGCTTGAGAACGCACTCGGATTTCGGGTCACGGAAGGCCGCCAGCACGTTCTGCGTTATATCGCCGAGGACACGCCCGATATCTGGAACGACGCGGGCATGGCGCTCGACGCCACGCTTGCCTGGCCCGATGCGAGCGGGTTTCGCAGCGGCACCTGCCGACGCCATGCCGCCTATAGCTTGCGCCGGCGGCGCACCCTCGCGCTCGATCAGGTCTCGACCGCGATCATGGATTTCAGCTTCTTCGGCGGGAAGTATCGCGCCATGGCGATCGACGACGCGCTCGACGAAGCGAGAAAGGTCGCGAAGATCTGCAAGCATCACGGCGGCGCATTGGTCATCCTTCAACATACCGGCCAGAACCGTCCGCCCCAGAGCGCGTTCTTCGAGCGCCTATTGGATTTGGCTTCATGAGCGCGGATTTCTCTTTCTCTTCCTATCGCGCGCTTCTTCAGGCGTTCGCGGATCGGGACTACAAGGCAATGTCCTATGCCGACGCCGATCCGGCCCGGCGCCATCTCATCCTGCGCCACGACATCGACATCTCGCTCGGAGCCGCGCTGCCGATCGCGGAGATCGAGCGCGAAGCCGGCATGGCCGCCACGTATTTTGTCATGACGCGCAGCGAAATCTACAACCCCTTCGCGCCCGACGGCGCGCGCGCGCTGGCGCACATCGTGGATCTGGGCCACCGCATCGGCCTGCACTTCGACGCGGCGTTATACGGCCCGGGGCAACAACTCGACGACGCGGCGGCGCGGGAATGCGCGGTCCTCGGGAAAATCGTGGGCCAAGACGTGCACGTCATCAGCTTTCACCGCCCCGCCCCGGCCCTGATCGGGCGCGCGGGCACGATCGCCGGACGGCGCCACGCCTACGAGCCGCGCTTTTTTGCCGAAATGGGCTATTGCTCGGATTCGCGCGGCGGTTGGCATCGGGGCGCGCCGCTGAATCACCCGGCGGTGCGCGCCGGCACGGCGCTCCAATTGCTGACCCATCCGATCTGGTGGCTCGACCCGGCGGCGGAACCCGCCGCGCGCTTGGACCGCTTTCTCGACACGAAGTTCGCGGCGCTCGACCGGGAATTGGCGGAACATTGTGAGGTCCATGTGGCGGGACGGAGAGTGGTTCGATGAGTCGCGTGGGCGTTGTCGGCCTCGGCCATTGGGGGCCCAATCTTGCGCGAAACTTCCATCTTCTGGGCGCGCTCGGCGCGGTGTGCGACACCCGCGAGGAATCGCGAACGGCCGTTCTTAAAACTCTTCCGGGCGTGGCGGGGCACGCGGATTTTTCCGCCATGCTGGCCTCGCCGACCATCGACGCGGTCGCGATCGCGACGCCGGCGGCAACCCACGGCGCGCTCGCGGCCCGCGCGCTGGAAGCGGGCAAGCACGTCTTCGTCGAGAAGCCCTTGTGTCTCGACTTGGCGCAGGCGCGCGCGCTCGGCGAGGACGCGGCGCGGCGCGGTCTGGTTCTTATGGTCGGACATCTGCTCCTTTATCACCCGGCCTTCAATGCGCTCGAGCGCCTGGTCGCCGACGGCAAGCTCGGGGAATTACGCTACGCCTATTCGAACCGGCTGAGCTTGGGCAAAATTCGGCGCGAGGAGAACGCCCTGTGGTCGTTCGCGCCGCATGACATCTCGATGATCCTGGCGCTGGTGGGTCGGGTTCCCGTGCGCGCCATGACGAGCGGCGGCAGCTATCTGTTGCCGGGCATCGCCGACACCACACTTTCGCATCTCGATTTCGGCCAAGGCGTGCAAGGCCATGTCTTTGTGTCGTGGCTTCACCCGTACAAGGATCATCGTTTGGTGATCGTCGGCAGCAAGGGCATGGCCAGTTTCCACGACAGCCAGACGGGGGCGGAAAAACTCATGTTCTATCCCCACGGCGTCGGCTGGAATGAAGATCTGCCCACGGTCGCAAAGGCCACGGCGGAGCCCGTGCCCTACGAGGCCGACGAGCCCTTGAAGCGCGAATGCCGCCATTTTCTCGATTGCGTCGCCGGACGCGCAAGGCCACGTTCGGATGCTGCGGAGAGCCTGCGCGTTCTTGCCGTGCTCGATTCCTGCCAACGCTCCCTGACGCTGGGCAGCCCCGTGGAGATCGCGGCGCCATGAGCGATTATTACATTCACCCGAGCGCGATCGTGGACGACGGAGTCCACATCGGCGCCGGCACGAAAATCTGGCATTTCGCCCATATCCTGCGCGGCGTGCGGCTCGGCGAGCGCTGCGTCGTCGGCCAGAACGTGATGATCGGGCCGAACGTCGCGATCGGCCAAGGGGTCAAGATTCAGAACAATGTCTCGATCTACGAAGGCGTCGTGCTCGAGGATGACGTGTTCTGCGGCCCCTCCTGCGTGTTCACCAATGTTCTGACGCCGCGCGCCTTCATCGAGCGGAAATCGGAATTCGCGCCCACTCGCGTGCGCCGGGGTGCTTCCATCGGCGCCAACGCCACCATCGTTTGCGGCGTGACCGTCGGGCGCTATGCCATGGTGGGCGCGGGCGCGGTCGTGACCCACGACGTCCGCGATCACGAACTCGTTCACGGCAATCCCGCGCGCCCGCGCGGCTGGGTGAGCCGTACGGGCGAGGTTCTTGGCGCTAACCTCGTGTGCCCGCGGACGGGCGAGCGTTATCGCCGCGAATCGGACGGCCTCGTCGCCGTCGAGGAGAAGACATGAGCCGCACCGTCCCCGTCACCGATTCCATCCCGTTCATGGATTTGAAGGCGCAGTACGCGCGCCTCAAACCCGAAATCGATGCCGCCATTGCGCGTGTTCTGGCCCACGGCCAGTTCATCCTGGGGCCCGAGGTCAAGGAATTGGAGAGCAAGCTCGCCGAACGCGCGGGCGCCGCGCATTGCATCGGCGTGGCAAACGGCACGGACGCACTGACCATCGCGCTCATGGCCGAGGGCGTGGGGTCGGGGGATGCGGTCTTTGTGCCGTCCTTCACGTTCACGGCGACGGCGGAGGCGGTGTTGATCCTCGGCGCGGCGCCGGTGTTTTGCGATGTCGATCCGAAGACGTGCAATCTCGATCCGGTGGATCTAGCGCGCCGCATCGAGGCGGTGCGCGCCGCGGGCAGGTTGCGCCCGCGCGCGATCATCGCCGTCGATCTGTTCGGCTTTCCGGCGGATTACGCCGCGCTGGAGGCGCTGGCCGGCAAGCACGCATTGTTCGTGCTGGCCGATGCCGCGCAGAGCTTCGGCGCGCGCAGCGGCAATAAGCGCGCGGGCGCGCTAGCCCCCGTCACGACGACGAGCTTCTTTCCAGCAAAGCCGCTCGGCTGCTACGGCGATGGCGGCGCCTTGCTGACCGACGACCCGGCGCGCGCGGCGTTGTATCGTTCGATGCGCGCCCACGGCACGGGCGGCGCCAAGTACGACATCGTGCGATTGGGCTTCAACAGCCGGCTGGATACCTTGCAGGCCGCGATCCTGCTCGCGAAGCTGCCCGCACTCGACGGCGAAATCGCCGCGCGCGCGCGCTTGGCCGATCGGTACGATCGCCTGCTCGCCGGCGCGGTCGAAACCCCGCCCCGTCAACCCGACACGGCGAGCGCCTGGGCGCAGTACACGATCCAAACCAAGCGGCGCGATCACGTAGCCGCGACGCTGAAGGCCCAGGGCATTCCGACCGCGATCTATTACCCCAAGCCCATGCATCTGCAACCTGCCTACGAGAGTTACGGCGAGGGGCCGGGATCGCTCGCCATATCCGAAGCGCTTGCATGCCGGGTGTTGAGCCTGCCCTTCCATGCCGATATGGACGAAGCGACGGCGCTGCGCGTCGCCGGCGCCGTCAGGGCCGCCGTGGCAGATGGCTGAACTGCGGACGCTCGACGCGCTCAGCATCGCGAGCCGGGCTGATTCGTTCGTCGCCATCGCGGCCGACATCCCCGGCGAGTATTGGACCAAGGAACATTTCCTGGTCGAGCGGCCGGGGAAATGGCGCCTGTCCTTCGCGGCCTGGGACGGCGATACGCCCATTGCCTATGCGGTGCTATCGCAACCCGACGCCGGGCGCGTCCATCTTCATCATTTCATGGTCGCGCGAGCGCATCGCGCCAGGGGGCTGGGGCGGCGCATGCTCGCGGAAATGCTGGCGCGCGCCCGCGCTTCGGGCGCCGCGCGCTTGACTCTCAAGGTGCTATCGGGCAATGAGCGGGCCATCGCCTTTTACCGCGCGAACGGATTTAACCCCGTCGGCCGGGAAGGCGAATACGCGGTGCTGGAGCGCGCGCTCGGCGCAGCGGTCGCGCGCGCCGCCGTCGCCATCCACCAGCCGAATTACCTGCCTTGGCTCGGCTATTTTTGGAAGATGGCCCAGGCCGACATCTTCGTCTTTCTCGACAATGTCCAATTCACCAAGGGCGGATACACCAACCGGATGCAGATCGATGCCGGCGGCGTTGCGCGCTGGCTGAGCGTGCCAGTAATGGTGCGCCTCGGCATGCGCATCGATCAGATCCGCCCCAGCAGGCCGGATTGGCGCGCCGCCCATCTCGACACGCTCGCGACCTATTACGCAAAGGCGCCGGCGTACCGCGAGGTGCGCGACTGGCTGGCCGAGGAATACGAACGCGCGCCCGCCACGGATTTGGCGGCGATCAATCGAAGCCTCGTCGAAGCGATCGCCGCGTCGCTTGGCCTCAAGACCCGCTTCGTCGCCTCGTCCGAAATTCCGACCGGCGACGCGGACGGCGATATGCGTCTTGTGCGCATCGTCGAACACTTGGCGCCCGGCGGGGTCTATCTGTCGGGCAAGGGCGGCGACAATTATCAGAACGCCGAGCGCTTCGTCGAAGCGGGGCTTGAGTTGCGCCACACCGACTATCCGATGCCGCGTTACGATCAGGGCAGGCATGATTTTCTCGGCGGGCTATCGGTGATCGATGCCGCTTTCCGTCTCGGCTGGGCGGGTGTGGCCGAATTGCTGCGCGTTTCCGCGTGAGCACGGTGTTGCGCGTGCTGTGTCTCGATATCGAGGGCGGCTTCGGCGGCTCCTCGCGCAGCCTGTTCGAGTCGATCCGGCACATGGACCGTTCGGCCGTATCGGTCGAGATTTGGTGCCGGCGCGACGGCCCGGTCGTGCCGCGTTACCGCGCCCTCGGTGTCGCCTGCCGTGTCGTGCCGGCCATGGCGCATTACAGCGCCCTGCCGCGATTCTCGCGCAATCTCGTCGCGCTTGCCGGCTTCGTTCGGCGGTTTGCAGCATCGCGCGCATTTCGTCGCGAGCTCGCAGCCGAAACGAATGCGCGCTTCGACCGCGTGCATTTCAATCACGAGGCGCTGTTCCTTCTCGCGCGTTGGCTTCGCCCCCGGACGCGCGCGCCCTTCATCGCCCATGTGCGGACCAATCTCCTGCCCGGCCCCTTCGCCCGTTGGCAGGCGCGAACCCTGGCGCGCGCGACGGACGCCCTGGCGTTCATCACGCGCAACGAGGTGGCGACGTTCCGCGCCCATGGCGGCAGGCCGCGCCTGGCTCGCATCATTCACAATATCGCCACCGCGCCCGATGCCGGTGCGGCCGGGCAGGCCGGAAAATCGGACGCCGGAAAATCGGACGCCGGGAAATCGGACGATTGGGAAAATGACGCACGGCTGCGTATCGCGTGTCTTAGCAATTATTCCTACGCGCGCGGCCTCGACCGGTTGCTCGATATCGCCGAGGAATTGCGTGCCCAAGGCCAGGCCGATGCCCTGTTCGTCGTCGCAGGGCGCATGGCGCTGACGCGCTCGCTGCCGGGGCTCTTGGGCGAGATCGGACGGCGCGGCGGCACGTTGGCGGATGCGGCCGAGGCGCGGGGGTTAGGCGGTTATTTTCGCTTCCTCGGTCACGTCGAGAATCCCGATCGCGTCCTGGCCCAGTGCGCCGCGTTGATCAAGCCCACGCGCGAAGCCAATCCCTGGGGCCGCGATGTAATCGAGGCCTTGGCGGCGGGCCGCGCCGTGCTTTCATGCGGCACCGATGCGACCTTCGTGGAAAGTGGCGTCACGGGTTATTTGCAGGATGAATTTGACGCAGCCGCCATGGCCCGCGAGGTCGCGCGTCTTGCCGGCGACCGCGAAGCCCTGCGGCGCATGGGCGAGACGGGCAGGGCGCGGGTGGCACGGTTGTGCGATGGCCCGTCCCGCGCGCGGGACTTGCTTGATCTTTGGCGCGAGGCGGTCCGGCCATGACGCGCGCCATTCGGTTATTGGGCGATTTGCCGCCGCGTGCGGTTCTGGCCGTATTTCTTGGCGCCCTGGTGGTGCGCCTCGCCAATGCCTACGGCCTTGCCGGCAATGCGGCGAATTTCTTTCGCGAGGACGCCGTGCTGTATTGGTCGGCGGCGCAATTCGTGCTCGACCACGGCGGCTTCGATCCGCCGCCCGAGGGGGCCGGTGCATCCGGGCGCGAACGCGTGCCGCTGTACATCCTGTTCGTCGCGGGAATGCGCGCGCTATTTGGCGATTCCCCTATCGCGGTCGTTCTCGCCCAATGCGCGATCGATGCCGGGAGCTGCGTCCTGATCATGCGTCTGGGCGCCTTTCTCGGCCCGCGTATCGGCGTTCTCTCGGGCGCGCTGGCCGCGATTTGGTCCAATCTCGTCGTCCATTCGGCGGCCTTGTTGTCGGATACATTGTTCGTGTTCGTCTTTTGCCTCGCCCTTCTCGGCGGCGCGCGCTATCTCGAAGACGCGCGGCCCGCGCGCGCCCTCGTGGCCGGACTGTTGTGCGGCGCGGCGATCATGGTGCGCACGGTCGCACAATTCCTGCCGCTCGCCATGGCCGCCGCCGCGCCTGTCGTGGCTCTCGTCGCACGGCGCGGGCTGCGAAGCGGCTTGGCCGCCTCCGTCCTCGCCCTCGTCGGCGCGGCGCTGACGATTTCACCCTGGGTATATGCGAATTTGCGCGATCACGGTGTCGTGGCCTTGACCACCCAAGAGGGCGTGCACCTTGCGGCCTGGATTTTACCGCTGGTGCGCCAATCGGTGGATGGCACGCCCCACGCAGAGGGCGCCAAGCTCTACCGCGACCGCTATGTCGAGGAATTGCGCGCCGAGGGGCTTGATCCCGAGCGCATGGCGCCGTTCGAGCTTTCGCGCCGTTTAAGCGGCAAGGCCATGGCCGATTTGACCGCCATGCCCACCTCGGCCGTGGCTTTGGCCTGGGCAAAAGGCGCCGCGATCAATCTCGCGGCGCCCGGCATTGCACTCGATCCGCGCATCCGGCGCGCACGCGAAGGCAGTCTTTACAACGACACGAAAGCCAGCCTGTTCGGCCGCCTCGGCGGCTATTTCGCCAGCACCTCGCCCGCATTGCGCCCCCTGATCGTTCTCGGCGCGGTCTTAAGCGCGCTGACCCTTGTGCTGCAAGTCGTGGGTTTCGCGCGCTTGGTTCGCCACCGGCCTTGGGCGGGCGCCGCGGTCTTCGGACTTATTCTCTATGTACTGCTCGTGACGGGACCCATCTATTCGCCCAAATATCGCCTGCCGCTGGAGCCCATCCTGATCGTCTTGACGGCCCTCGGCGCGAGCGGACTGCGCCGCCGCCCGCATGAGCTTGCCCTGCCCCCTCCAAGCACCTATGTAGGTCGCGCCGCAGCGCGACCGGAACAAGCCCCCCGCACATGATCGGAATCGCAGAAATCGCCAGCTATATCCCGGCGGACCGGGAGTCGAATCTCGACAAGCTGGATAAATTCGGCATCAATCTCGCGTTCATCGACGACAAAATCGGCGTTCACGAAGTGTCGCGCCGCGCGCCGGGCGAGGGCACGACCGAGTTGTGCCTGGCGGCCTATGCCAAGTTGCGCGCCAAGCACGACTTCGATCCGGTGAGCGTGGATTGCATCGCGGTGTGCACACAGAACCCGGATGGACACGGCCTGCCGCACGTCTCGGCGGTGCTGCACGGCAGGCTTGGTCTTGGGCGGCGTTGCGCCAGCTTCGATATCGGCCTCGGCTGTTCGGGCTTCGTTTACAGCCTATCGATCGTCAAGTCCTTCATGGAGGCGCACGGCTTTCGTCGCGGCCTGTTGTTCACGGCCGATCCTTATTCCAAGATCGTCGATCCCGACGACAAGAACACGGCGCTGCTGTTCGGCGACGGCGCGACGGCCAGCCTTCTAGAACACGCCGATGCCGCGCACCCCATCCTTGTGCCCGTGCGCTTCGAGGTCGACACCAATGGCGCGTTGTCGAACGCCTTGTGCATCGTCGACGGCAAGCTGCGAATGAACGGCCGCCGAGTGTTCGAGTATTCGGCGACGGCCGTGCCGGAATCGGTGCGGAGCTTGATGGCCGCGGCAAATCTGTCGGTCGGAGATATCGACGCCTTTCTGTTTCACCAGGGCAGCAAATACATCGTCGACGCGCTGATCAAGCGCCTGGATTTGCCGCCCGAGAAGGTGCCGAACAATTTGCGCGACCAGGGCAATACCGTGTCGTCGACCATTCCGCTTCTGCTCGAGCCGATGGTGCACGATCCGCGCGTTCGGCGCGTCCTGGCCTGCGGCTTCGGCGTCGGCCTTTCGACCGCCACCTGTGTGCTCGAGCGCCTGCCCGCTTCGGGTCCTAGAACCTAGCGGGCCGGTGCCGCGCGCCGCCACATCATCGTGCATCGCATCGTTTTCGTATTGCCGTCTTTCGCCGGCGGCGGCGCCGAACGGGTCATGCTGACCCTCGCGGGCGCCCTCGATGCCGCGCGTTTTGCGCCGTGCCTGATCGTTCTCGACGGGCGGGGACCGCTCGCCGCCCTCGTGCCGCGTGGCATGGCAGTGCGCGATCTCGGGCGCGCGCGCCTGCGGTCGGCGGTGGGGCCGCTTCTTGGCGCCGTGCGCGCGGAGAAACCCGATATCGTCGTCGCCACGCTCGGCTATCTCAATCTCGCGATCCTTGCCTTGCGTCCGGCCTTCCCAGGGCGGCCGCGAATATTCGTCCGCGAAGCCAATATGCCGGAGCGGAGCGTGGCGGCGTTCGCCCTGCCGGCGCTGGGGCGCCTTGCCTACCGGATGCTCTATCCGCGCGCGGACGGCGTGCTGTGCAATGCGCGCGCGGTGGCCGATGCCTTGGAGCGCGGCTTCTTCGTGCCGCGCCGGCTCATCCACCTTCTCGACAATCCGATCGACGAGGATGGGCTGCGCGGCCACGCCGCGCCGGCCGTGCGCGTTCCCGGCCCCGGCGCGCGCTTCGTCGCCGCCGGAAGGCTGACGCATCAAAAGGGTTTCGACCGTCTGATCGATGTCATGGCCACGATGCCCGAGGAATGCCATTTGACCATCTTGGGCGATGGTCCCGAACGCGGCGCGCTCGAAGCGCAAATCGCGCGCCTGAATCTGGCGTCGCGCGTGCGCCTCGCCGGGTTCGTATCGGAGCCTTGGGCGCATTTTGCGGGGGCCGACGCTTTTCTCTTGCCGTCGCGCTGGGAAGGGATGGCAAATGCGGCGCTGGAAGCCTTGGCCTGCGGCACGCGGGTGATCGCGGCTCCGGAGGCGGGCGGCATCGCGGAAATCTTCGTCGCCGATGGCATCGCATCGTCGGCCACGATCGTCGTGCCATGGGGCGCGGAGTTCGCGGCCGCCATGCGCGCGGTCGCGCCGGAGCCGTGCACGACGCCGCGCGCGAGTCTCTTGCCGGCGAGGTTTTCTCTCGGCCAGGTCGTTCGCCGATTCGAGTCCGTGTTGGATGGCTGACGCGCTTCGCGTTCTGCATGTCATCACGGGGCTCGGCTCCGGCGGCGCCGAGGGGCAACTGAGCGCGCTTTTGATCCAGGCGCCAAGGGCGGACATGGCGGTGCGCGTGATCGGCCTGTTGGCGGGCGGCGAACACGCGGCACGGCTGGCGGCGGCGGGCATCGCCGTCGGCGATCTCGGCATGAAGCGCGGCATGCCCGATCCCTTCGCGGTGCCGCGTCTTGCGCGCGCGATCCGCGACTACCGGCCGGATGTCGTGCAAAGCTGGATGTACCACGCCGATCTCCTGTCCCTGGCGGCGCTAGCGCTGATCGCACGCCGCGACCGGCCGCGTCTGGTTTGGGGCGTGCGCTGCTCGGACATGGACGTCTCGCGTTACGGCCGCACGTTGCGCTGGACCATCGCCCTATGCGCGCGTCTTGCCGCGCGGCCGGACGCGGTCGTGGTGAATTCCCGTGCCGGACAAAAAGTGCATGAGGCTCTCGGCTACCGGCCGCGTCGCTTCGCGTTCATTCCAAACGGCATCGACACGGTGCGGTTCCAGCCCAATGAGCGCGCGCGGCTGGAGATACGGCGCATGCTCGGCTTCGGCGAGAACGATATCCTGGTCATGCACGTGGCGCGCCGCGATCCGATGAAGGATCACGAGAGCTTTCTCGCAAGCCTTGACGCCGTGCCGGGCGTCACCGGAATCGCGATCGGCCTTGGCACCGAATCCCTGCCGGACAAGCCCAATCTGCGTCGGCTTGGCGCCAGAGACGATGTCGCGCGTTTGCTGGCGGCGGGCGATCTGTTCGTTTCGAGTTCCGCCTTCGGCGAAGGATTTTCCAACGCGGTCGCCGAGGCGATGGCGACGGGCCTTCCCGCCATCGCGACCGATGTGGGCGATGCGCGCGCGATACTCGGCGATACGGGCATCGTCGTGCCCGCGCGCGACCGCGAGGCGCTTACCCAGGCCATCGGCCGCTTCGCCGCCTTGCCGCACGCCGAGCGCCGAGCGCTTGGCCTGGCGGCGCGCCGGCGCATCGCGGACGAATTCCCGCTTGCCCGCGCCGCCGAGCGCTTCGCCGCGCTTTACCGGGAGATCGTCTAGCGATGTGCGGGATCGCGGGAATCGTCAATCTCGACGGGCTGGGCCCCGAGATCACGGCCGCGCGCATGGACCGCGCACTCGACTGGATGCGTCTGCGCGGCCCCGATGGCCGCGCGCGCTGGTCGGACGCGCGTTGCGCGCTCGGCCATACGCGCCTCGCGGTCATCGACCTGTCCGCCGCCGCCGCCCAACCCATGGTCCGCGACGGCCTGGTCGCGACCTTCAACGGCGAGATCTACAATTTTCGCGAGGTACGGGCGGACTTGGAACGCCTTGGCCATCGCTTTACCACCCAATCGGACACCGAAGTCCTTTTGGTCGGATGGCGCGCTTGGGGCGTCGCGCTATTGCCCAGGCTGGTCGGCATGTTCGCGCTCGCGCTATGGGACGCGCGCGAAGGTGCGCTGTTTCTTGCGCGCGACCGCTTCGGCAAGAAACCTTTGCTCTATGCTCAGGATGGCCGGAGCCTGACCTTCGGTTCGGATTTGCGCGCGTTGGAAGCGCTCGAGGGCACGCAGCGCGAGGTCGATCCGGGTGCGCTACGCCTGCTGTTCGCGCTCCGCTACATTCCCGATCCATTCTCTATCGCGCACGGCGTGCACCGCTTGCCCGCCGGACACTGGGCGCGGTTCGACGCCCGAGGATTGTCGATCGCCCGCTGGTATGACCCCATGGCCGCTCGCCCGCCGCGCTACGCCGACGAGGACGAGGCCGCGCGGGATCTGGCCCTACGCTTCGATGAGGCCATCGCCGCGCGCACGGTCGCGGACGTGCCGATCGGCGCCTTCCTTTCCGGCGGCATCGATTCGGCGATCGTCACCGCATCCTTGGCGCGCCAAACCGCCCGCGTGCGCACTTTTACCGTCGGCTTTCCCGGCGCCTCGGCATATTACGAGGAACGCCCGGCCGCACGCGCCGTGGCCCGGCACCTGGGCACCGATCACACCGAAATCGAGATCACCGCGCGCGAGGCGCAGGACGCGCTCGAAGGCGTATTCGACGGCCTCGACGAGCCGTTCGCCGACAGCTCGGCCTTACCGACCTATCTTTTGAGCCGCGCCACGCGCCGCCACGTGACCGTCGCATTGTCGGGCGACGGCGCGGACGAGGTCTTCGGCGGCTACCGGAAATATCAGGGCGAATTGCTGGCCGAAACCTATCGCCGCATCCCGTCTTGGTTGCGCACGTTCGCCCTGGAGCCGCTCCTTGGAACCTTACCCGAAGCCAAGGACAGTGCGTTGCTCGAAACTTTCCGCCGCGCGCGCCGTTTCGCCGCCCACGCCGGCAAGGTGCCCGCGGACCGGCAGGCGGGCTGGTCGCGCCTTCTTGCCGAGGACGAACTCGACGCCGTGTTGGTCGAACGCGGCACCGCGCCGACGATCGAGGCCCTGTTCTCCGGCGCGCGCGCGCACGCGCCATCGGACGACCCGATCAACACCATGCTGGCCGCCGAGATGGCGATCGGCCTTGTCGGCGACATGCTGGTCAAGGTCGACCGCATGAGCATGGCCAATAGCCTCGAGGTGCGTTGCCCCTTTCTCGACCAACGCGTGGTCGAATGCGCTTTTGCCATGCCGGGCGGATTCAAGCTGCGCCGAGGCCAGGGCAAGCGCGTGCTGCGTCGCGCCTTCGCGGACCGCTTGCCGGCCGAAGTATTCGATCTGCCGAAGAAGGGCTTCGAGATGCCCATCGCGGACTGGCTGCGCGGCGAATTGGCGCCGTTGGCGCGCGCGGCGATCGATCCCGCACATCTTAGGCGCCAAGGCTTGTTCGATCCCGACCTGCCCGCGCGCTGGTTTGCGGATCTCGCGGCCGGACGGCGCGATACGTCGTGGCAATTGTGGACCATGATCGCGTTCCAGCAATGGTACGCCCGACGCGGACAGCCGGCACCATGAAGATCTGCCAGCTTTGCGCCGTCGATTTCACGCTCCATCATTTTCTGTTGCCGTTGATGGCCGGAATGAAGGCGGCGGGCCACGAAGTGATCGGGGTGTGTTCCGACGGCGCGCTTGTTCCCGCGGCGCGCGCGGCGGGCTTTCGCATCGAATGCGTACCCATTGCGCGCAGCCACGATGTGCGCCGCCACTTCGGAACCTATCGCCGACTGGTCGAATTGTTTCGCCGCGAGCGCTTCGACATCGTCCACGTTCACACGCCCGTCGCCGCGCTGATCGGGCGCCTGGCCGCCTGGCGCGCCCGCGTGCCGGTCGTGGTTTACACCGCGCACGGATTCTATTTTCACGAACGCATGCCGCCGCCGCGACGCGCGATGCACATCGCGCTCGAATGGCTGGGCGGCCGGCTGACCGATGTCCTTTTCACCCAGGCCGAGGAGGACGCCGCCGCCGCGCGCCGGCTTGGCCTCTGCCGCTCGGGGCGCATCCAGGCCATCGGCAACGGGGTCGATCCGGCCCGCTTCATGCCGCGCGACGGCGCGTACCGCGCGCGGGTGCGCGCGGCCCTGGACACGCGCGAGGGCGATGCCGTCATCCTGATGGTCGGTCGTCTGGTCGCGGAAAAGGGTTATGTCGAATTGCTGCGCGCCATGCGCGGTGTCCCGGCGATTCTTTGGGTCGTGGGGGAGCGCCTTGGAAGCGATCACGCGACGAGCATCGACGGCGCGCTGGCTGAACTCGAACGCACACCTGATCTTAAATCGCGTATCCGGCTTCTCGGTTACCGCGCGGATGTCGCCGACCTGATGGCCGCGGCCGATATTTTCACCCTGCCGTCTCACCGCGAGGGCATGCCGCGTTCAATCATCGAAGCCATGATGTGCGGGCTGCCCGTCGTGGCCACCGATATTCGCGGCTCGCGCGAGGAGGTCGTGGAAGGCGAAACCGGTTTGATGGTGCCGGTCGGCGATGAATCGGCCTTGACGCACGCCTTGGCGCGTCTTGTGCGCGAGCCGGATTTGCGCGCGCGCTTGGGGGCAAAGGGCCGCGCGCGAGCGCTCGGCCTCTACGACGAAGCCAAGATCGTCGCCCGGCAAATCGACGCCCTTGGCCTCGCGCGGCGATGATGATCGCCCCATGAAGATTGCCGTCGCCGGCGCCACGGGCAAAACCGGGCGGCATCTGGTGGCGCGATTGTGCTCGGACGGCCATAGGGTCGTCGCCCTTGGCCGCGATCCCGCCCGTTTCGCCGCCGTGGATTCGCGCGCGGACCGGCGGCTGGCGGATTTCACCGACGCGCGCGCCCACGCGGCCGCGCTGGAGGGCGCCGAGGCCGTCGTCAATTGCGCGGAAGCCCGCTTCACCGAAGCCGTGCTGGCGGCCTTGCCGCCCGACTGCCGACGCCTCGTGCTCACGGGCACCATGCGGCGTTTCCTCGCCGAGCCCGACGAGCCCGGCCGCCATGCCGCCCACGCCGAGACGGCGCTCGACCGGCATCTTCGCGCGCACCCCGGGCGCACGGGAATCATCGTCCATTTCGGCATGATCTACGGCCCGCCGGACGACGCAAATGTCGAACGGCTTTTGGCGGTCGTTCGGCGCTGGCCTTCCTGGCTGCCGCTGATAGCGCCCCTGCCCGGCGGCGGCCGGGCCACCGTGCAGCCCATATACATGGACGACGCGGTGGAGACCTTGCAGCGCGCACTCGACCGGGACGATTCGGGCCCGCCGATTACCGCCGCCGGACCGCCCATCACCTATGCCGAGATGGTCAGGCATTGCGCGCGCGCGCTCGGCCGGTGCTCGGTCGTCCTGGCGATGCCCGCCGCGCTGCCGGCGCTGGCGATCAGTCTGGGCATGCGCCTGCCCTTCGATCCCAAGGAATGGCGGCGCACGGCCGAAAGCAAGCGCCAAAGCCTCGATCCCCTCCACGCCCGGCTGGGCATTGCGCCGCGGAGTTTTGCCGAGGGCCTCGCGGCCAAGCTCGCGCGCCTTGATCGCGCCGACATCTAATCCCACCCAGCGCCCGATCCCGCCCATGCCCGATCTCGGCCAGTCCCGTCCCACCCATGTCCGATCTCGGCCACGCGCCCATCGCCGCTGGCGCACCACTCTCGGGCCGCGATTGATTCCTCGCGCGCCTTCGAGGATACAGGCGGGTATGGCGCCGTCGCCCCCCCACGATTCGCCGAGCGGACTCGACCCAAGCCGGGTGCTTTCGGGCGCGGCCTTGGTCGTCTTTCCCATCGCCATCTTGGCGCCGATGCAGCTCTCGAGCCTGCTCGCGCTGACCGCGATCCTATTGTTGTGTGCGTCATGGCGCGCCAAGAACTGGCCGGTGGCGCCTTGGGCCATGCTGGCGCCAGCCATGGCCCTTGGCGCTTGGGCCGCGCTTTCCCTGCTATGGGCGATTGACCGGCAACTCGCAGCCGAGGAAACCTCGCGCTTCGCCCTCGCGCTTGCCGGCATCGCGGTTCTTGCGGCCACCGCGAACGGACTCGACGGCGCCGCGCGCCAACGCGTATCGCGCCACTTCGTGCGCGGCGCGCTTGCAGGCGCCATGCTTCTCACCTTCGAAATATTGACGCGCGGCCTTGTGCTCAAGACCTTGCGCGGATTCATCCATCCCGACGCGCCGTTTCTATTCTCGACGGCCTTCAATCGCGCCACCGCCGCGATCGCGATTCTGGTTTGGCCGTTGGCGCTCGTGCTGTTGCGCCGCCGCGCGTGGAGGCGGACGGCATTATTGCCCTTCCTGTGGGGACTTTGGGCGATCGCGGGCCTCGACAAGCATGCCTCGGCCATCGCCATGCTGACGGGCATCGCCGTGTTCGCTTTTTCGTGGTTCTCCGGCCGTGCGGCCGCGGCAATGTTTTCCATCGCCGCTATTCTGACGATCGCCCTTGCCCCCATCGTGCCGCGTTTTGTTCTCGAGCCAAAAAGCGTGGCCAGCATCTTTCCCGATATTTCCTTCAGCGAATATCACCGGCTGATCATTTGGCGTTTCACGGCCGAGCGCATCGCCGATCGGCCGCTGCTCGGTTGGGGAATGAACAGCTCGCGCGCGATTCCGGGCGGCAAGGATTTGGAGGAAACCGCGATTCCCGAGCGCGCGCCGCGCGGCGCCCGCGACAATCCGGGCGAGCGCCTGCCGCTCCATCCGCACAGCGCGCCCTTGCAGCTCTGGCTCGAACTTGGACTGCCGGGAGCGGCGCTGGGCGCGGCGTTTGCCGCGGGCCTGGCCTGTCGTTTGCGCCGGACCGCCATCGACCGCGAGGGCCGCGCGGCGGCGCTCGGTGCCATGGCATCCGCCGGCGTCGTCTTCGCCATGAGTTTCAGCCTCTGGCAAAGCTGGTGGTTGGCGACCTTGGGGCTGGGTGCGGCGTTCCTGATCGCGGCCCCGCGCGGCGAGAGCGAGCGATGACGGCGATTTGGCCGATCGCCGCCTTGATGGCCGTGGCGGCCGCTTGCGCGACGTGGTTCGCGACGCGCCAGGTGCTGGGCTATCTCGAGCGCCGAGGAATTTTCGATCGCCCGAACGAGCGCAGCAGCCACAACGCCCCCGTGCCGCGAGGCGGAGGGTTGGCGGTCATCGGCGTTCTCGTTCCCGCCTTCGTCCTTGCCGGCGTGTTGCTGGGCGCGCCGGAGACATGGTACGTCGTGGCGGCGCTCGCGGGATTGGCCGGCATATCCTGGATCGACGATATCAAAGGGCTGCCGGCGGGCACGCGCTTGATCGCGCAGGCCGCCGCCGTGGCGCTGGGACTTCTGGCCCTGCCGGGTCCCATCGCCCAGGGCTTGCTGGCGCCGTGGCTCGACACCGCGCTCGCGGCGCTAGCCTGGTTGTGGTTCGTCAATCTGTTCAATTTCATGGACGGGATCGACGGCATTGCCGGCGCCGAGGCGACGGCACTTACCATCGGGATCGTCCTCGTCGCCGCCCTGCCCCGTGGCCCGGACGATCTTGTCCTATATGCCGCCGCGGTGGGCGGCACGGCGCTCGGCTTCCTGCCGTGGAACTGGCATCGCGCGAAGATTTTTCTCGGCGACGTGGGCAGCGTGCCGCTCGGCTTTGCCCTCGGATGGCTGCTCCTGAGCCTTGCCGCGTCGGGCGCATGGATCGCGGCCTTGGTTTTGCCGCTTTACTACCTCGCCGATTCGACGCTCACGCTTGCGCGCCGTGCGGCGCGCGGCGAGCCCGTCTGGCGTGCCCATCGCGAGCATTTCTACCAGCGCGCGGTGCGCGGCGGCCTGTCGCACGACCGGGTAGTGCACGCGATCGGCGCGGGCAATCTCGCGCTCGTGGGGCTCGCGGTCGCCGGCGAGGCAAGCCTTGGCTGGAGCGTTCTGCCGATGGCCGTGGGGGTGGTGGCGGTCGTGCTGTGGCGCCTGAGCTTGGGGCGGCCCTAGACGCTCTTGCCCGACTGGGGCCTGTGCTATGGTCGTGTCGGCGGTTCGTCTCGAACGGCCGCCACGACGGAGAGACGGGTTGGCCTTCATTCGCCTAAGCCGCGCGCGCATCGCCTTCCTCCACGACCTGATCATGACCGGGGTGGCATTCGTTGCCTCGCTGTATCTGCGCATGGGCGATTCGTTCTTCGACCTGCCGCGCGAATCGATCGCGATTTGGACGACGATTTTCGTCTCGGTGGCGGCCGCCGTGTTCGCATCCATGCGGCTCTATCGCGGGGTTTGGCGCTACGCCTCGCTCGACGACACGATCGCCATCGCCAAGGCCGTCGGCCTTGCGAGCCTCGTCTATTTGCCCTTGGTCTTCTTCCTCACGCGGCTCGACCAATTGCCGCGCTCGCACATCGTCATCAACGCCTTCGTGCTGATGGCCTTGCTGAGCGGTCCGCGCATCCTGTATCGGGTCTTGAAGGATCGGAGCGTTGAGGCGGTCTTGGCGCTAGACGGTTACCGGCGCGTACCCGTCCTTCTGGTGGGTGCCAGCGACGCGGCCGAGCTTTTCATCCAGGCGACGCGCCAGCGTCCGGCGGCCGGATACCGCGTGGTCGGCATCCTCGACGAGAAGGGCACGCGGGTCGACCGCGCGATTCGCGGCGTTCGCGTGCTCGGCACCCTCGATCAGGCGCGCGAGGTCATCGACCGGCTGTCGCGCGACGGCATGGCGCCGCGCCGACTGATCCTGGCGGGCGACGGCATCGACGGCGCACAAGTGCGCCAATTGCTCGAACTGGCCGAAGCCAGCGGTATGTCGCTCGCGCGTCTGCCGAATCTCACGGACTTCAAGAGCGAGCTCGGCGACGAGATCGCCATGCGCCCGATCGCGATCGAGGATTTGCTCGGCCGGCCGCAGACCGTGCTCGACCGCGTGGGCATGCGGGCCCTGATCGCGGGAAGGCGGATCATGGTGACCGGCGCGGGCGGGACCATCGGCTCGGAGCTTGCCCGGCAGATCGCCGATTTCGCGCCCTCGCATCTGACTCTGCTCGATTACGGCGAGTTCAATCTTTACACGATCGATCTCGAAATCGGCGAGCGGCAGCCAAATCTGCCGCGCTCGGTTGTGTTGTGCGACGTGCGCGACAAGGACAGGCTCGCGCGCGCCGTCGCCGCCCAGACGCCGCAACTCATCTTCCATGCGGCGGCGTTGAAGCACGTACCGATGGTCGAGGCCCACCCCGTCGAGGGCGTCCTGACCAATGTCATGGGCACGCGCAATTTAGCCGATGCCTGCCGGGCAACGGGCGTCGAGGCCATGGTGCTGATCTCGACCGACAAGGCGGTCAACCCGACGAACGTCATGGGCGCGACCAAGCGGGTCGCGGAAGCTTATTGCCAGGCCTTGGATCTCTCGGCGCAGGGCCGGGGCGCGCGTTTCGTGACCGTGAGATTCGGTAACGTCCTGGGCTCCACCGGCTCGGTCGTACCCCTGTTTCAGCGCCAAATCGCCTCGCGCGGGCCCGTCACCGTCACCCATCCCGACGTCACGCGCTACTTCATGACCACCCGCGAGGCCGTCGAGCTCGTCCTGCAGGCAACCGTCCTTGGCACGCGCAGCGGCGCCGAAAGCGGCAAAATCTTCGTCCTCGACATGGGCGAGCCCGTGCGCATCGCCGATCTTGCCAAGCAAATGATCCGCCTGTCGGGTCTGCAGCCGGGGACCGACATCGAAATCCGCTATACCGGCCTGAGACCCGGTGAAAAACTGCACGAGGAACTTTTTCATGCGGCCGAGCACGCCGTGCCGACCGAACTCGGCGGTATATTTCTGGCGGCACCCCGAGCCGCCGATGTCGCGATTCTCGCCCGCGCGCTCGACGAGCTCGGCGAGGCGGCTTCCGCCGGCCACGCCGAGCGCGCGGTCGCGGTTCTGGCCCGCCTGGTGCCCGAGGCGCGGCTCGACGGCGCGGCCGCCCGACCGGCCGCCGCGCGCTGAATTGGCGCACTGTCCCGCGAGTTTTCCATGACCGATGACCGATTGGTTTCTGTTCGCCGCGCCTTGCTGTCGGTTTCGGACAAGGCTGGGCTCGTCGAACTCGGCCGTTTCCTTGCCGGGCGCGAAATCGAGATTCTCTCGACCGGCGGCACCGCCCGCGCCCTGGTCGCGGAGGGAATTGCGGTCACCGAGGTGTCGGCGCACACGGGGTTTCCCGAGATTCTCGACGGCCGGGTGAAAACGCTGCACCCCGCGATTCACGGCGGCATACTCGCGCGCCGCGAGCTGGCCGAACATCGCGCCGCGATGGCGGAGCACAAGATCGCGGCCATCGATCTGGTGATCGTAAACCTGTATCCCTTCGAGGCGACCCTCGCCTCGGGCGCCGGCTTCGACGACTGCATCGAGAACATCGATATCGGCGGCCCGGCCTTGATTCGCGCCGCGGCCAAGAACCACGTCCATGTGGCGGTCGCGACCGATCCGGCCGATTACGAGGCGATCATGGCCGAAATGGCCGCGACCGGCGGCGCGACGACCATGGCCTTGCGCCGCAACCTCGCGGCCCGCGCCTATTCGCGCACGGCCGCCTACGACGCGGCGATCGGCGATTGGTTCGCGCGTTGCGAGGGCGAGGAATTTCCCCAACGCCTGGTGATCGCGGGCAAGCGCGCGCAGATGATGCGTTACGGCGAAAATCCGCACCAAGCGGCCGCCTTCTATCTCGGCGGCGATTGGCGCCCGGGCGTGGGCTCGGCCCGCCAGCTTCACGGCAAGGAGCTGAGTTACAACAATCTCGTCGATGCCGACGCGGCAATCGAGCTGGTCGCGGAGTTCGAACGCCCGGCGGTCGCCATCGTCAAGCACGCCAACCCGTGCGGCGTGGCGACGGCCGACGCGTTGACCGAAGCGTATGGCTTGGCCCTTGCCTGCGATCCGGTCAGCGCCTTCGGCGGCATCGTCGCGGTCAATCGTCCACTCGACGCCGAGACGGCGAGGGTCATCGCCAAATTGTTCGCCGAGGTGGTCATCGCTCCTGGATATATGGCGGACGCGCTTTCGGCCCTCGCCGGCAAAAAAAATCTTCGGTTGCTCGATATCGGGCACATGCCGTCGCCCGGGGATTCCGCGCGCACATTCCGTTCGTTGGCCGGCGGATTTCTGGTGCAGACGCGCGACAATCGCCGCGTCGGCCGGGCGGATCTGACGTGCGTGACCAAACGGGCGCCGAGCGCGGCGGAAATCGACGACTTGCTGTTCGCCTTCGCCGTGTGCAAGCACGTGAAGTCGAATGCCATCGTCTACGCCCGCGACGGCGCGACGGTCGGGATCGGCGCCGGACAAATGAGCCGGATCGATTCGACCCGCACGGCCGCGCTTAAGGCCGAGGATGCCGCCCGGCTATCGGGTGGGGGCGAGCCGCGCACCCGGCGTTCCGTGGTCGCCTCGGACGCGTTCTTCCCGTTCCCCGACGGCTTGATCGCCGCCGCACAAGCGGGTGTCACGGCCGTCATTCAGCCCGGCGGCTCGGTCCGCGATGCCGAGGTGATCGCCGCCGCCGACGACCGGGGCTTGGCCATGGTGTTCACGGGCGTGCGGCATTTTCGCCACTAAGTTTGGCGCCACTAAGTTTGGTGCCGCCGCTACCCTCGCCGCCCGGCAAGCGCACCGACAACAACAGCACAAGGCCCACGACGAGAAAGACGAGAGTCGTCGCCATGCCCGCGCGCTGGCTGCCGGTTTCGACCGTGACCCAGGCGAGGATCAGGGGGCCGAGAAACGCGGTCGCCTTGCCGGTGAAGGCGTAGAGTCCGAAATATTCGCCGGCTTGGTCGCGCGGCACCAGGCGCGCCATGAGGGATCGGCTGGCGGCCTGGGCGGGGCCAAAAAACGTTCCGAGCCCAAGGCCAAGCGTCCAGAACATGGTTTTCGATTCGACGACCAGAAGCCCCGCGCCGATGGCCGTGAGCGCCACGAGCGCCATGATGATCGTCGGCTTCGGCCCGACCCAGTCGTCGATCCACGCAAAGCCCGCAGCACCCAGACCGGCCGTGACGTTGAGCGCGATGCCGAACAGGATGATTTCGTCGAAGGCCATTCCGAAGGTGCCGGCCGCATAAATGCCGCCGAAGGCAAAGATGGTGTTGAGGCCGTCGGTATAAATCATCCGGGCCAGCAGGAAACGACCGATGCGTGCCTCGCGCGGCAAGCGCTTCAACGTGCGCCAGAGATCGGCCAAGCCCTCGCAAACGGCGCGCCGGAGGCCGATACCCGTCGGGCCACGATCGGGTGTCCACAAAAGAATCGGCAGGGAAAACACCGCGAGCCACAACGCCACCAGAAGGGTTGTAGCGCGCACGGGCTCCTGCGCGGCCGGATCGAGCCCGAAGGGCGGCGGCGACGCCTGGATGAAACCCCAAAGCGAAATCGCAAGGCAGCACAAGCCGCCCGCATAGCCAAGACCCCAAGCCCAACCCGAGAGCCGGCCAAGCCTTCCGGGCGGAGCCAAATCGACGAGCATCGCGTTGTAAAACACCTGGCCGAGCTCGAAGGCGAGCGTGCCGAGCGCAAACCAGACGAGTGCCCATGCGGTATCCGAGGGCGTGGGCTCGGTGAACCAGAGCATCGCCGCGGACGCGGCGCAGAGCCAGGTGAAGACCGCAAGCCACGGCTTGCGCGCACCCGCCCGGTCGGCGACCGCGCCCAGGACCGGCGAAAGCACCGCGACCGCCGCCCCCGCGCCACCAACCGCCAAACCCCATTGCGCGGTTCCGGTTTCGACGTCCGCGGCGACCGCGCGCGCAAAGAACGCCGCGAACACGAAGGTCTCGATGACGGTCGGGAACGCGGAATTCGCCCAATCGTAAAGGCACCAAGACACGAGGCCACGGCGGGACGCACCCGCCACGGGCACCGTCCGCGTCATCAGACGATCAAGGTCCGAAGCTGGCGATTTGCGACGGCCAACATGGCGATATCCACGCCGGCGCTTGCCTTGAGATCGGCCAGCAAGGCGTCCGTCCGGCCGATCGCCGCCGTGCGCGCACCGACCCAGGCATCGAGCGCGCCTTCGGCGCCAGCGCCGTTTCGGTCATCGAGCACGCGCGCGGTCAAATCCGATTGATGGCCGAACAGATCGTCGACGACGGCCTCGACCGCGGTGCGCTGCCACGGCGTATCGGTTTTGATCGCCGCCGCCGAAGCGTGCAACCAGTCGAGCCCCAAGCGTGCGCCCAGGGTAAAATATACCTGGGCGACGCGCTCGATCGGGACATTTCGCGACCGCGCGATCCGCACGATATCGCACGCCGAACCCAGATCCTCGAAGCCAGCGATCCGGCGCGCGAGTTCCTCGGGCGCGCCCTTGCGCTCGAGAGCCGCCGCATGGCCACGAAAACGCGCCTCGCGATCGGCCGATAGCAAGCCGTTGAGCCCGGCGGCGAGCGCCGCGATGCCCGGGCGGAATTGGGCCGCGGTGCCGGCGACGTCGAGCGGATTCCCACCATTGCGCAGAAACCAGAACACGGCACGCTCCACCAACCGGCCCGCCTCCAGCATCATCGCGGTCTGCAACTCGGCCGGCGCCTTGCCATCCAGCGCCTCGATCGCCCGCCACACGCCACGCAAATCGAAGGCATCGCGCGAGATCGCATAAGCGCGCGCCACGTCGGCGGCGCCGTACCCGGTTTTCTCGCGCATGTCGTGCACGAAGGACGCGCCGACCCGATTGACCATCGAGTTGGTCACAACTTTGGCGATGATCTCCCGCCGCAGGCGATGGCGCAGGAGCGCGTCCTTGTGTCCAGACTTGAGCGCCTTGGGGAAGTAGCGCCCTAGGTCCTCGACCAGGAGCGGATCGTCCGGCAGGTCCGAGGCGAGCAATTCGTCGTAGAGCGCGATTTTTCCGTAGGCGAGCAGGACCGCGAGTTCGGGACGCGTAAGGCCGATTCCGGCCGTCCGGCGTTCGGCGATGGTTTCGTCGTCGGGCAAATATTCGATCGCGCGGTCGAGTCGGCCCGCGCGCTCCATCGCGCGCATCATGCGCGTCTGCTGCTCCAGGAGCTCCGGCGCGCGCGCGGACATGACGGAGAGTGCCTGGGTTTGCTGATAATTGTTCTTCAGCACCAACTCGGCCACCTCATCGGACATGGCCTCGAGAAGCTTGTCGCGCTGCTTCAGGGTCATTTCGCCGCTCTCGACGACATCGCCAAGTAGAATCTTGATATTGACCTCATGGTCCGAGCAATCGACGCCGCCCGAGTTGTCGATGGCGTCGGTGTTGATCCGACCGCCCTTGAGCGCGTACTCGATGCGTCCACGCTGGGTGAGGCCGAGATTGGCGCCCTCGCCCACGATACGCGCGCCGATCTCGTGGCCATCGATGCGGATGGCGTCGTTCGCCCGGTCGCCCGCATCGGCATGGGATTCGTCGGCCGCCTTGACGAAAGCGCCGATGCCGCCGAACCACAGCAAATCGACTTCAAGCATCAGGAGCGCGCGCATGATCTCGGTCGGCGTTGCGCTGTCGCGGTCGAGCTTCAGCAGGGCGCGCGCTTCGGCCGAAAGCTTTATCGATTTGAGATCGCGCGCGAACACCCCGCCGCCCTTGGAGATGAGCGAGGCGTCGTAATCGGCCCAGGTCGAACGCGGCAGGGCAAATAGGCGCTGGCGTTCGGCGAAGCTTTTCGCTGGGTCGGGATCGGGGTCGAGGAAAATGTGCAGGTGATTGAAGGCTCCGACCATTTTCGTTTGGTCGCTGCGCAACATGGCGTTACCGAAAACATCGCCCGACATGTCGCCGACGCCGACGCAGCTGAAGGGGTGCGCCGCGATGTGGCGTCCAAGTTCGCGAAAATGCCGGTCGACCGAAACCCAACCGCCACGTGCGGTGATGCCCATCTTCTTGTGGTCGTAGCCCGCCGAGCCGCCCGAGGCGAAGGCATCGCCGAGCCAGAAGGCGTAGTCGCGCGAGACGGCGTTCGCGATGTCGGAGAAGGTCGCCGTGCCCTTGTCGGCCGCGACCACCAGATAGGGGTCGTCACCGTCGAGGCGCACGACCGATGGGGGCGGCACCACCACCGCGCCCTTCAAATTGTCGGTGATGTCGAGCAGGCCGCGAATGAGGGTTTGATAGCAGGTGACGACCTCGGCCTGCATCGCCTCGCGCCCGCCGGTCTTGGGTGGCCGCTTGACGACGAAGCCGCCCTTCGAGCCGACCGGGACGATAACGGCGTTCTTGACCATTTGCGCCTTCATCAGGCCGAGAACCTCCGTGCGGAAATCCTCGCGCCGGTCGGACCAGCGGATACCGCCACGCGCGACCTTGCCGCCGCGGAGATGGATGCCCTCCATGCGCGGCGAATAGACGAAGATTTCGACCATGGGCCGCGGCAGGGGCAGGTCCGCGACCTTCCGGCTGTCGAGCTTGAACGACAGATAGGATTTGGACGCGCCGTGTTCGTCGGTCTGGAAGAAATTCGTGCGCAAGGTCGCGTACACGAGATTGAGCATGCGACGCAGGATGCGGTCTTCGTCGAGATTGGTGACGGCGTCCAGCGCGCGCTCGACTTCGGCGCAAATCGCCGCCATGCGCATCGCGCCGTCCGTGGCGGCAGGATCGAAGCGGGCGTGGAATGCGGCGACCATCAAGCGCGCGATGGCGCCGTGGCGGGCGAGCGTATCTTCGACATAGGCGAGGCTGAACGGCGCGCGGGCCTGGCGGAGATAGCGCGTATAGGCCCGCAAGACCACGACATCGCGCCACGAGAACCCAGCGGTCACGACCAGGCGGTTGAGCGGGTCGCTGCCCATTTCGCCAGCCCAAATGCGCCCGAAGGCACCCTGGAATTTGGGCCCGATGGCGCCGAGGTCGAGTTCGAGCGCGCCGGCGTGCATTTCGAAATCGTGGATATAGACCGGGTTCTTGCCGCCATCCGTTGCGACCGCGAAGGGAATTTCGGCCACGACGCGAAGGCCCATGTGTTCGAGCATGGGCAAGATGTCGGACAGGGGAACCGGCGTGCCGCCGTGGAACAACTTGAAATGCAGCACGCCGTCCGCCGCGTCAAGGCGGCGGTAGAGGCTCATGGCGATGGGCGCGCCGGTGCGCACCTCTTCCACGCGCTCGATATCGCCGCAAGTGTCACGCGCGCCGAATATCTCGCGGTAGCCGGCGGGAAAGGCATCGCGGTAGCGGCCGAACAGATCGTGCCCGCGCGCTTCGCCCAGTTTTTCGATGAGCGCGTCTTGCAGATCGTCCGCCCAGCTGCGGCTGGCGTCCGAGAGGGCGTGTTCGATGGCGGCGAGGTCGACTTCGCGCGCCTCGACCGCAGGCGCGCGGACGATGAAATGCACGCGCGCCATGGGCGCGTCCGAGATATGGGTGTTGAAATCGACGGTTTCGCCTTTGAACGCAGAAAGCAAGATCGCCTCGTGCCGAAGGCGAAGATCGGTGGTGTAGCGTTCGCGCGGCACGTACACGAGGCAAGAGAAAAACCGGGCGTAGCTGTCCTGGCGAACGAACAGGCGGACGCGCTGGCGTTCCTCGAGATGGAGGATGCCGCGCGCGGTCGCGTATAAAAGCTCGACATCGACTTGGAACAGCTCGTCGCGCGGATAGGTTTCGAGGATGTTGAGGAGAGCCTTGGAATTGTGGCTTTGGGGCTTGAACCCAGAGCGCGCGACGACTTGTTCGATTTTTTGGCGCAGCAGGGGAATATCGCGCGGATTGCGGTTGTAGGCGGTCGAGGTAAAAAGGCCGACGAAGCGCCGCTCGCCGATCACCGCGCCGTCCGCCGCAAATCGACGCACGCCGATGTAATCCATATATACCGAACGATGAACGCGCGAACGGCTATTGGCCTTGGTGATGATGAGCAAGTGCTTGTCGCGCGCGACCTTGGCTATATTCTCGGGCAACGGGGCGGCATGACGCGCGGTCGATTCGGCCGAAACCTCGCGCAATACGCCCTTGCCCGAATCCTGCACGACCCGGAGATAGTTCTGACCGTCCTTGGTTTCGAGCGCGTAATCGCGCACGCCGAGGAAGGTGAAATTTTCGTCGCGCATCCATTCGAGGAAAGCCTTGCCTTCCGAGAGTTCGGCGGCCGCGAGTTTCGGCGGGGCCTTCTCGATATCGGCAATGAGCGCCTCGAGCGCGCCGCGCATGGGCCGCCAATCCTCGACCGCAAGGCGCACTTCGGCCAAGACCTGGGTCAGGGACGTGGCGATGGCTTCGAGCGCGGCGGGCGCGGAGCGTTGGCTGATTTCGATGTGCAACACCGATTCGTCGGCGCCGTCCTTGGCGCCGGCCGCCAGGACATCGGTCAACTTGCCGTCCTTGTCGCGCGCGATTCTAACGACCGGGTGGATGAGAAGATGGACGATGAGGTTTTGCCGATTGAGCGCGGAGACGATCGAATCGACGATGAACGGCATGTCGTCGTTGACGATCTCGATGACCGTATGGGTCGAGAGCCAGCCGTGCTCTTCCTGGCACGGGTTGTAAGCGCGGATCTTGGGCGCGCCGGGCGTGCGCTTGGCCGCAAAGCGCCAGAGCGCGAGGGCTGCGCCAAAGAGCGTTGCGGCGTCGCCCTCGAGCAGGAGCTCCGGCGCGACGCCTTCGTAATAGCGACGCACGAAGCGCTCGATGGCCTCGCCGCGGCCCTTCGCCGTCGCGTGCACGCGGCGCACGATCTCGTCGATCAACTGCGCCTTGAGCTGCTCGGCTTGCCCGGGCATGTCTTGCTCCTGAATTTTCTGTCGTCGCGAATAAGTAAGCGATGTTACGGCGCACCAATTAGCGCAAGGCTAACTCGCAGCGCCCTCCTCCACCACGCCGCCCACCGACACGCCGTCATGACGCGACATCGCCAACCGGTACGTTTCGCGATGGTCGTGGCATGGCGCCCTAGCTATTGTGGTTTGAAATCATTGTATGCCAATATCTAGGGGTCGGGGATGTCGGGGAGACGACATGAGCGATCGTGAAGAGCAGGCTCGCGTCACGGCGTTGTGGATTCTGCATAGCGCCGCGTGCGCGAAATTACTGCGTTCCAAGGGGCGCAATTGGCAGGCCGACGCCTTCGAGGCGGCGCTGTCGGAGTTGACGGAGATCGTCGCCGGCGAGCTGGGCCGCAAGCGTTTGGAAGCGGCGATGGATTGGGCCGCCGGACAAGCCTCGCGCAGCGGCGCGGAATACGACCCCATTCCCTCGCGCCATTGATCCCCTTCGGCGCGCCGCTCAATCCGCGGCGAAGCGCAAAGGCGAGAGATCGCACCGGTGCTCGGTGACGGCGAAATGGCGATCGAGCGGCGGAGAAGCGCGCTGGCCGCAGTCCTCGCGCGGACATAGCCGGCAATTGATCCCGATGAGCGTGCGATTGACGGAATTGTCGAGATCGAGGTCATCGGCATAGACGATACGCGCGGTGGAATGACCGCGAAGGCGCAACAACAGCGAGAGTGAAAGGTGGATTGACGTCAAATGAATCCAACCGAATCGCGCTATTGGATCATCGGCGGCGAATACGAATCCGCCGCCTTCGAGCGCCTGGTGCCGGGCACAAGGACATTAGTCGGGCCGTTCGAGCGCAAGGAATTGGCCGAAGCCGCATGGCGCGATAGGACACAGGCCACGCGCCCCAGTTGCCAGACCCGCCACACCATCGCCGAGGAACGCGCCAATCACATCTGACGCGCGGCGGCGGAGCAACGGGTTTCCGGAAACTGGAGCGGGAGAAGGGATTCGAACCCTCGACCCTCACGTTGGCAACGTGATGCTCTACCCCTGAGCTACTCCCGCTTTCGGGCGGGATATTACGTCCTCGGAGCGTCATTGCAAGTCATAGCGCAAGTCATGGCGGCAAGTCGTGGGCGCAAGTCAGGGCCGCAAGTCATAGCCACAAGTCATGGCCGCAAGTCGTGGGGGCAAGCCTTGCGGGCAAGTTCGGGACGCCGCTCCGGCCGAGGGTGTCAACGCGCCCCACACCCGCCTTCCAGACCAAGCCCGATCCGTTTTATCGTGCCGCCATGGCATACACACCCGATCGATTGCTCGCGCGCTTGGGCGAGCTCGGCATCCCCTACACCAATCACCGGCACCCGCCACTGTTCACCGTGGCCGACAGCAAGGCCCTGCGCGGCACGCTTCCGGGCGGGCATTGCAAAAGCCTGTTCCTCAAGGGCAAGCGCGGCGAGCTCTACCTCGTGGTTGCGCTCGAGGATCGGGCGATCGACCTGAAGCGCCTGCGCAAGACGCTCGGAACCGGCAGCCTGTCCTTCGGCGGCCCGGAGCTGTTATTCGAAATCCTGGGCGTGCGCCCAGGTGCCGTGACCCCGTTCGGCCTCGTCAACGACACCGAACGCAAGGTCGCGGTCGTCCTTGATTCGGCGATGCTCGCGCGCGACCCGCTCAACTATCACCCCCTGACCAACGACATGACGACGGCGGTGCCGTCCCAGGGATTGCTCGCCTTTATCGCCGCATGCGGCCATGTGCCGCGCGTTCTCGATTTCGATGCGCCGGACGACGCCGCGTCCGAGCCCAAACCGGCCGGATAAGCCCGGCTGAATGAGCCCGGCTGGGTAAGCCCGGCCAGATAAACCCCGCCGGATAAGCCCGGCTGGATGAGCCATGACCACGCCGGGCGCGCCGGGGCCGTGAGCGCCGGGGTTGCAAGCGGAGATGCGCGCGGCCAAATATGGGTGAACGGACAACCCTCGGAAAGCGAGCCCCATGGAAGCCCTTATCGGCGCCGCCGCGGCGCCCCAAGACTTGATCAAAGACAGCGACAATCAGCGATTCATGGCCGATGTCATCGAAGTGTCGAAGACGACGCCCGTGCTCGTCGATTTCTGGGCGCCGTGGTGCGGGCCATGCAAGCAGCTGACGCCCACGCTCGAAAAGGTCGTCAAGGCGGCCGCGGGCAAGGTCAAGCTAGTCAAGATCAATATCGACGAAAACCAGGAACTGGCGCAGCAGTTGCGCATCCAGTCGATTCCGGTCGTCTATGGCTTCAAGGACGGCCGGCCGGTCGACGGCTTCGTCGGCCTGCAAACCGAAACCCAAATCCGCCAGTTCGTCGAGCGCCTGATGGGCGGCGGCGAACATGTCGGCCCCGATCCCATCGACGCGGCGCTGGCCGAGGCCAAGGCCGCGCTCGAAGCCAAGGACGCAGGCACCGCCACGGCCATCTACGGCCAGATCCTGGCCCACGATCCCAAGAACGTAAAAGCGATCGCGGGTCTTGCGCGCGCGCGCGTGCTCGCGGGCGACCCCGCCCAGGCGCGGCAATATCTCGACGCCGTGCCGAAGGAAAACGCCGGCGACGCCGATGTCGCGGCGGCGCGCTCGACCATCGAGTTGGCCGAGAAGGCGCAACAGTCGTCGGGCAAACTCGGCGAGTATGAAGCCCGCCTGGCACAAGACCCGAACGACCATCAGGCGCGGTTCGATTGGGCGCTGGCGCAATACGCGGCCGAGAACACCGAAGGGTCGATCGACGCATTGCTCGAAATTATCCGCCGCAAGCGCGATTGGAACGAAGACGCCGCGCGCAAGCAATTGGTGCAGATTTTCGACGCGCTCGGCTTCGGCCACCCGCTCGTGTCCGCCGGCCGGCGCAAATTATCCGCGATTCTGTTCAAGTGAGGCGCGAGAGCGCCGATACCATGGGCGAGAACGCGCGCGACGGCGAAGTTCTACCGGAAATATTGCCGATCTTTCCCCTGAGCGGCGTTCTGCTGCTGCCGGGCGCGGAGCTTCCTCTGCACATTTTCGAGCCGCGCTACCGCGCGATGACGCGCGACGCGCTGGCGGGGCCGGGCTTGATCGGCTTGATCCAACCGCGCGCGGACGCCGCGCCCGACCACCCGCAACCCGAAATCTATCCCACCGGCTGCATGGGACGGATAACAGAATGCCGCCAGACCGGAGACGGGCGCTATCACATGACACTCATCGGCATCTGCCGCTTCCGCATCCACGACGAATTGCCCCTGCTCGATGGCTATCGCCGGGTGACGCCGAATTACGCCCCCTTCATGGGCGATCTGGCGCTGGGTCGCGACGCGCGCGTCGACCGCGACCGGCTTTCGGGCGCACTGGCGGCCTATTGCGCCAAGCGCAATTTCACGGCCAATTGGGACGCGATCAAGCAGATCTCCGACGAGCGGCTGATCTCGAGCCTTGCCATGCTGTGCCCGTTCGCGGCGAGCGAGAAACAGGCGCTGCTTGAAGCCGCCGATTTGACGGAGCGCGGCCGAGTCGTGATCGCGCTGCTGGAAATGGCCTTGCTCGAGGGTGGCGAAAGCCGTCCCGTCAAGCACTGACGGAACGATCGTTTCGGGCGCTCGCCGGCCAAACCGGCGGGCGGGCGAACGGAAAAAAAGGAGCCATTCTCATGGCAAACGGCACGACCGGCGTCGATCCGAAATTGCTCGAAATCCTGGTCTGTCCGCTGACCAAAGGTCCGCTGCGCTACGATGCGGCGGCGCAGGAATTGGTCAGCGAACAGGCGGGCCTCGCCTATCCGATTCGGGACGGCATTCCGATCATGCTGGTGGACGAAGCGCGCAAGTTGGACGACCGGGCGCGTTGAACGAAAACACCGCGCGCGCGAGACGGCGGAAATGGACGAAGAATACGGTACGCGGCATTGGCCGGTGGAGATTCGCGTGAAATCGGCCGAGCGCGCGCTCGAGATCGTTTTCGACGACGACAAATCCTTTCGGCTGCCGGCGGAATTGCTGCGCGTGGAAAGCCCGTCGGCCGAGGTGCGCGGCCACGGCGCAGGCCAGAAGACCATTATCGGCGGCAAGCGCCTGGTCGGGATCAAGCGGCTCGAGCCGGTCGGCAATTACGCGGTGCGCATCCATTTCGACGACGGACATGACACTGGCATTTTCTCCTGGTCTTATTTGCGCGAACTCGGCGAAACCCAGGATGTGGTATGGCGCGCCTATCTCTCGGCGCTCGCCGAACGCAGGCTCGCGCGCGAGCCCTAGATTTTCCGAATCACAACGCCTCGCCGCGCGCAAGACGCGGCAAATCCCCGACCACGCCCATGGCGTCGCGCATGAAAAACCGCTTCAGTGGCGGCAAACGATCGACCATCGCCAGGCCCAGCGTGCGCGCCAGGCGCAGCGGAGGAAACCCGGCCGAGAACAGGCGGTTTAGCGCATCGGTCGCGGCGACGAGCGCCATCGAATCGAAGCTCCGCCAGCGTTCGTAACGCGCCAGCGCCTGCGCGTCGCCCGGATCGAGGCCGAGCCGGATCGCATCCACCACGACCTCGGCGAGGACGGCGACGTCGCGCAGGCCGAGATTGAATCCCTGGCCGGCGATCGGATGGATCGCGTGCGCGGCATCGCCAAGCAGCGCCAAGCGATCCGCCACGTACCGCTCGGCATGGGCAAGAGCCAACGGGTAGCGCCAGCGGCCGCCGACGAGAATCATGGAACCGAGCCATGGTCCAAAACGCCGTTCGATTTCCGCCGTAAAGGCTCGGTCGTCGAGCGCGAAAGCCGCCGCCGCCACGTCGTCGTGCTCGGACCACACGATGGACGAGCGTTGGCCGCGCATCGGCAAGACGGCTAGTGGACCCGCCGGCAGAAAGCGTTCGTGCGCGACGCCGCGATGGGGCGTTTCGTGCGCGACCGTGCACACCAGGCTGGTTTGCCCGTAGCGCCATTGGGTGACCGCGATGCCCGCGGCGCGCCGCGTGGGAGAGCTTCGCCCGTCGGCGGCAACCGCAAGAGCGGCGGAAATCGTACGGCCGTCCTCAAGCGTCGCGCGGGCGAAATTTCTCGATCGATCGAGCGCCGTCACGCGAGCGGGCGCGAGCACGCGCACCGAGGGCAAGCCCGCGAGATGGGCGTGCAGCGCGCGCCGGATCGCCGTGTTTTCTACGATGTAGCCGAGCGGATCGTTGCCGATGTCGCGGTGGTCGTAGTGCAGGAACAAACGCGAACCGCCGTCCGACACTCGGATATCGAGAATCGGTTCGGCCTCGCCGGCCAAACGCTGCCATAGCCCGATACCCTTGAGCACCCGCATCGAACCATGCGCGATGGCCGATGTGCGGCCGTCATAGGGCGCCGCGGTCTTGACTTCCTCGGCTTGGGTATCGACCACGACGACGCCAAGGCCGACGCCCCCAAGGGCCGCGGCGAGGGTAAGTCCGGCCATGCCGCCGCCAACGATCACCACATCGGATTTCAAAGGCGCTGGGGCTTTCCATTGTTTGGCCGCATCCGGTCGATCTTGTTCGGGCCGGTACAGCGTCATGTGTTCCGCTCCGTTTCAAGGCCAGGGCCTCGGGCCAGGCCGCCGCAAGCATAGGGCGCCGGCGGAACTCCGCCATCCCCCGTCAAGGCTTGCGGCAATTCCATTGTCATTCAAGATGTTATGATCTATTATTCAGATGGGAGGTGGCCGACCCGAACGCGTTGCGTGCGGGCGTGGACGTTTGGCTTGGTCCACGAAAGGGCACCTGATGGTGAACGTGGCACGTACCGCCGGCCGGCGCCCGGCAGCCTTGCAAGGCTTCAATGAATTCCTGCGCCGGAGGATGACGGAGCTGCGCGGTCTCGCTTGGATCGCGGCGGCGCTGGCGCTCGCCTTGTCCTTGGCGAGCTATCATCGGACTGATCCATCGTTCAATCGCGCCACCGGCGAAACCGTCCATAACCTTTTGGGCCGACCAGGCGCTCATTTCGCCGACTTGGCGCTGCAAAGCTTCGGATTGGCGAGCCTGCTCGTGGTCGGCGCCTTCGCTCTCTGGGGTCTGAGGGTCGCACTTCACCGCGAGCCCGCGATACTGTGGCTGCGGCTTACTTTGCTGCCGATCGGCATCGCGCTGTCGGCCGGAGCATTCGCCGTTCTGCCCAGGCCGGAGATCTGGCCGATAACGGGCGGCTTTGGCGGCGCGGTCGGCCGCTTGGCGCTCGACTATCTGGTTCGTTTGGCGACCATGGCCGACCTATCCTGGGGTTCGGTGCCGGTCGCGCTCGCGCTCGCGGCGCTTGCCGGGCTCGCCCTCGCGCAACCGTTCTCCATCCGCCGCGAACATGTGCGCGCGGCGGGCCTGGGATTGCTCGCCGCCGCCAGGGCGCTCGCGCGCTTGCCTGGCGTGTTGTTTCGCGGCCGCGCGCGCGCGGCCAACAGCGCGTCCGATTTGTCGCTCGCCATCAGGCGGGCCGACCGACGCCTGGAAGCCCGCACCCCGCTCGCCGAACCCGAGATGACGGCCAATGACGAGGACGACGAGGCCGCGTCCGTGCCGATGGATCGCGCTGGACCCGTGGTCGAACGGCGCGCCGCCGCACCCAAGAAGCGCCCGCCCAAACAGATCTCGCTCGACCTGTCGCCGGCCGAGCGCGAATTGCCAGGCGCCGAATTGCTGCAAGCCCAGCCCGAAGCGCATAAAAGCACGGCGGTCGATCGCGAAGCGCTCGCCCAGAACGCCAAATTGCTCGAAAGCGTGCTGCGGGATTTCGGCATCAACGGCGAGGTGACCAAGGTTTGTCCTGGCCCCGTGGTGACACTGTATGAGCTCGAACCCGCGCCCGGCACAAAAACCTCGCGCGTGATCAGTCTATCGGACGACATCGCGCGCTCGATGAGCGCCGTGTCCGCGCGCGTGGCCGTGGTGCCGGGACGCAACGTCATCGGCATCGAATTGCCAAACGCGCACCGCGAACGGGTCTATCTGTCCGAGCTCGTCTCCGCCGAGGGCTTCGAGAAGAGCGGCGATCTTTCGCTCGCGCTTGGCAAGGATATCGGCGGCAATCCGATACTCGCCGATCTGTCGCGCATGCCCCATCTTCTGATTGCCGGCACGACCGGGTCGGGTAAGTCGGTGGCTATCAATACGATGATCCTGTCGCTTCTGTACCGCCTCACGCCCGAGAAGTGTCGGTTGATCCTGATTGATCCCAAGATGCTGGAGCTGTCGGTGTACGACGGCATTCCGCATCTCTTGACGCCGGTGGTGACGGACCCGCGCAAGGCGGTGGTTGCGCTCAAATGGGCCGTGCGCGAGATGGAGGAGCGTTACCGCGCGATGTCGCAATTGGGCGTGCGCAATATCGCCAGCTACAACACGCGCCTGGCCGAGGCCCGGCGCAAGGGCGAAGTGCTGATGCGCAAGGTGCAGACCGGTTTCGACAGCGAGACCGGCAAACCCGTGTTCGAGGATCAGCCGCTCGATCTGCGTCCCCTGCCGTTCGTGGTCATTGTGGTCGACGAAATGGCCGATTTGATGCTCGTTGCGGGCAAGGATATCGAGGTCGTGGTGCAGCGCTTGGCGCAGATGGCGCGCGCGGGGGGCATCCACTTGTTGATGGCGACCCAGCGCCCCTCGGTCGATGTCATCACCGGAACGATCAAGGCGAACTTCCCCACGCGCATTAGCTTTCAGGTGACGTCCAAGATCGACAGCCGCACGATCCTCGGCGAACAAGGCGCCGAACAACTGCTGGGCCAGGGCGACATGCTTTACATGGTCGGCGGCGGCCGAATTGCGCGCGTGCACGGCCCCTTCGTGAGCGATGAGGAAGTCGAACGCGTCGTCCGCTTTCTCAAGGACCAGGGCGAGCCCGAATATCTCGAGGGCGTGACCGACGACGATTCGCCGGAGCTAGAGGGCGGCGGCGGTAATGGCGATTCCGAGGACGAATTGTACGATCAAGCGGTCGCCATCGTTCTGCGCGAGCGCAAGGCTTCGACGAGCTTCGTGCAGCGCCATCTGCAGATCGGTTACAACCGCGCCGCACGCCTGATCGAACGCATGGAGAGCGAGGGCGTTATCGGCGCGGCCAATCATGTGGGCAAACGCGAAATCCTGAGCGGCGGCGAGCGCGCCGCCATGCGCTGACCGCCGCGCCAATTCGCCGGTCAGGGACTGGCGCGCGGCCGGACGAAAGCCTATTTAATACCCATGATCGATTTTCTGTTTTTGCGCGTCGCTCGACTGTGCATGGTGTTGGCGGTGTGTTTTGCGGCGTCGGCGACGGACGCGGCACCGGCGGTCAAGTCCCTCAACGAGGCCGAGCGGGCCGACGTGGCGCGAATCGAGGCCTATCTCAACGGCGTGCGCACGATGCGCGCGCGGTTCAGCCAGTTCAACAATGACGGCGGCGGCGCCTCGGGATCGATTTACGTCTCCCGGCCCGGGCGCATGCGCGTCGAATACGACCCGCCGACACCGGTTTTGATCGTCGCCACCGGGATTTGGCTCATCTATTATGACAAGCAGATCGGCCAGGTGAGCCATTTGCCGCTGAATGCCAGCCCGGCCGCGTTCCTGGTCCGCGAGTCCCTCCAGTTCGCGCGCGATTCGGTCATCCTGGGGTTCGAGAAGGGCCCCGGAACCTTGCGCCTGACCATCGCGGACAAGAGCGATCCGGGCACCGGACGCATCACGTTCGTGTTCAGCGACGCGCCGCTCACGCTGCAGAAATGGACCGTGGTGGACGCGCAAGGCCTGGTGACGAATATTACCTTGGCCGATGCCGCGTTCGGCGTTCCGCTCGCGCCGCAACTGTTCCAGTTCGTCGACCCGACGCCGGATCGCACCACGCCGCGCAATTAGCCCGGCGGTTCAGCCGACCGGCCGCGCGCGCCGAAGCGGCGCCGCAAGAAGCTCGCGGAGACCGGTATCGGGCTCCCCGGCTAGGCCGATCGCCATGGCCGGCGAGCGCACGTTCGGGCTTTGCGTTCCGAAGACGCGGTCCCATAGGCTCAGTGTCGTCGAGTAATTCGAATCCGTATCGGCCCGCACCGCGTGATGATGCAGCCAATGGATGGACGGCGTCACGACGAGGCGCGAGAGCGCGCGCTCGACGCCGACGGGCAGCGCCAGATTGGAATGCTGGAATATCGCGGCAGCGAGGACCAGCGCCTCGAACGCCAGCACGTGGCCGAGTGGGATGTCGAGGGCAAGGATGATCGCGCCGCGCACCATTGCGGAAAGCGCGACCTCGCCCGCGTGGAACCTTCCGGCCGAGCTCGCATCGAGGAAATTGTCGAGATGGTGGATGCGGTGAAAGCGCCACAGCCAGGAAGACTCGTGGTTGGCGCGGTGCCACCAGTAAATCCAAAGATCGAGCAAGGCGAGGTCGAGGAGCAGCGCCGGCCAGCCCGACCACCCTGGGGGCCGCCAAGCCGGCCCCCATTCGACGGCAAGCAGGGTAACCGGCAAGACGATGGCGGGGCCAAGCAGGGCGTTGAACGCCCACAGCGCGCCGTTCTTGGCGATACGCTTCAAATCGTGCTTGGCGGCGAAACGGACCAGCGCGCGCCCGGATGGATCGCTCAGGGGCGCACTCGGCCTGGAGGCGGCGGGCCAAAGCCGTTCGAGGGCAAGGAACATCGCCAGCCAGACCGCGATGGCCGCACCCTTGTAGGCAACGAGCTGGTCGATCTGTTCGGGCAAGCGGGCCATCCATCTGCGCTGCGAATTGGTCTATGCTTAAATGGTGGGGCTCGCGGACTGCACAAGGCCGATGCGCCAGCTTCAGGCAGCGGATTTTTCGGCAGCGGATGTTCCAGCGGCGGATGTTCCGGCAGCGGATGTTCGGGTGAGCCGTGGCCGAACGGAATTCGCGCGACGCGCCGTTAGTCGGCGTCTCGGGCTTTCGCTAAGCAATTCGGCTCTAACCCCTTTCACGCCGCGGGGGATAATACGTGCACGCCGTTGCCCATGGCGCGTGCGCCCTGCCATTGGTCGTGTCGGCGCTTGGCCCTTGGATCGATCCCGAGGATCTCGCGGACAGGATCGACGGATTGATGCTGATGGGCGGCCCGTCGAACGTGGGCCGGCGCTCTATGGCAGCGCGCCTAGCGTGCCCGGCACCGCGCACGACGGGGCCACGCGACGGCGCGATGTTGGGCCTTGCCCGCGCGGCGATTGGCGCGGGCGTGCCGGTGCTCGCCATCTGCCGGGGCATCCAGGAGCGGAACGTGGCGCTCGGCGGCACGCTCCATCAGCGGATCCAGGCATTTCCGGGCATGCTCGACCATTGCCGACCGGCAAACGCGGAACTGGAAACCCAATACGGACCGGTCCATCCGCTTGCGCTCACGCGGGACGGCTTTCTCGCCCGTTTGGCCGGCTGGGAGGCCATCACCGACAATGCCCTCCACGCCCAGGGCATCGACAAATTGGCCGATTGCCTAGCCATCGAAGCCGTCCCGCCCGACGGCCTGGCAGAAGCCGTGCGTATCACGGAGTCGCCCCACTTCGTCGGCGGCGTCCAATGGCACCCGGAATGGCCCGGAATGGCGTTTCTGGGAAAACTCGCTCTCGGGCGCGTTGTTCCGCGCCTTTGGCGATGATGCCTGCCGGGCCAAAGCCGAAGCGCGGCGAAAGGCGCGGAGGGCTGTCGGGTAAGCCAAGGCATGGGGCCTGGGCATGAAATCTATGTGTTTAATGCATATCTGACGCGCTTCCTGTGCATGAGTCGGAAACGCCGTGCTCCCTATTTGAAATCATAGAGCGACCCACGCCAGCACAAGGCGCCGGGTTCCCTGGGGGCGGACCCCCGGCGCTCCCAGGTTCCTACAGGAGCTTGGACGCCTGGCCGCCCCCCGGTCGGGCGCCCACGTTTTTGTCCAAACACGATCTCAAGATGTCGCAGGCGCCGCCCGGTCCGGCTATAAGCCCAGACTCGATGTCCTTGCGAATCGCCACCTGGAATATTTGCGGCGTGCGGCGGCGGCCGGAGCCGCTGGCGCGGCTCGTGCGCGAAGCCAAACCCGATGTCCTGTGCCTGCAGGAGACCAAGGCCGCGGATGACGTTTTCCCGCACGCAGCCATCGCGGCGCTCGGCTTCAAGCACGTCTTCGTCCATGGCATGAAGGGCTATAACGGTTTGGCGATCCTTTCGCGCTGGCCGATCAAGAATGCGACGGGCCGCGACTGCGTCGGCCGCTCCGACTGCCGTTACGCGCACGCAACCATCGAGGGCATAGAAATCCACAATTGCTATGTTCCCGCCGGCGGCGACGTGCCCGATCCGAAAAAGAACGACAAGTTCGCGCACAAGCTCGCCTTTCTCGACGAGATGGCGGAGTGGTGGAGCGGGCGACGGCGACGGAACGCCAAGGCGATCCTGGTCGGCGATCTGAACGTGGCGCCGCTCGAAAACGACGTCTGGTCGCACAAGCAATTGCTCAATGTCGTATCCCACACGCCCGCCGAGGTCGATCGCCTGCAGCGCTGGCGGCAAGCACACGATTGGATCGATGCGGTCCGCCACTTCGTGCCACCGGAACAAAAACTGTTCAGTTGGTGGAGCTTCCGCAATCGCGATTGGGCGGCCTCGGATCGCGGGCGGCGGCTCGATCACATCTGGGCAACGCCGGCGCTCGCGGGCGCGCTCAAATCGGCCAAGGTGATGCGCGAAGCGCGCGGCTGGCCGGATGCCTCCGATCACGTTCCGGTCGTCGTCGACCTCAAGCTCTAGGCACGCCCGCGCGATAGACGAAATACCGCCCCACCGCCACGCCGCCAGGCGGGGATTGCGCGGTCCATCCCTGCTCCGCCATCGGCTGATCGGCGACCACGACGCCGCCCGGAGCAAGGTGCCGCGCGACGAGCGCCACGAGTTCTTGCGCCATCGCCCGGCTGGCCGCTTCGCCGCCGCCGCCGATATCGGCATGCACCAGCACCGCGGGCGCCGGCAATGCGAGCCGCCGGAGCGTGTCGCGCATGTCGCCAAGAAACAGGCGGTCGGCGTTGGGCACGCAATCGGGATGGGCGGCGAGCGCGCGATCGAAGGCAAAGATTTCGCGCCCCGGAAATAGCGCGCGCAAATGATCGTAGGTCCGGCCGTTGCCGAGACCGAGTTCGAGAACGGGGCCGGACATGGCCGCCACCAGATTTGCGGCAAGATCGAGACAGGCGCGTTGCGCCTCGAGTCGGCGGATGAAGCTGTCGAGCCGGCTCACGTACTATTTGCTCAGAGCGGCGTGAAGTTGCTGCGTTGTGCTATCGAGTCGCCGCGCGAGTTCGCGCAGTATCTCGATGGACATCTGGGGAAACTCCGCGATCATGCGCAGGAAATTTTCCTTCGAGACCTTGAGCGTCACGAGCGTGCCCGCGGCCACGATGGTCGCCGTGCGCGGCACATCGCACAGGACCGCGATCTCGCCTACGATCTGGTGCTTGCCTATCGTCGCTACCTTGCGCGCCCCCGCGGGCGTTTCGACCACGACATCCGCGCTGCCGTCGAGAATGATATAGGCCGCATCGCCCAATTCGCCCTGGTGGAACAGGGTTTGCCCCGCCGCGAAGGTCAGGCGCTCGCTGGTGAAAGCAAGAAGCTTGAGCTTCGAGGGTTCGATGCTCGCGAACAGCGGAATCTGCCGCAGCGCATGGACCTCTTCCGTCAGACTCATCGGTCTCTCCCGCCGGTGTTCATTCCGAGGCCACGAGTTCATGAAGGACCCGTCCCGGCTGATTCAAGTCGTCAAATCGGCCTTGTTCCACCACCTGGCCGCCGCGCAAGACGATCACTCGATCGAAGGCTTTGGCCATCGAGGAGCGGTGCAGCGCCCAAATCAACCCGCCGCCGGAAAACCGCTGGAGCAGGCCGTTTTGGATATGGGCCTGCGTGGGCGCGTCAAGGCCGGCGGTCGATTGGTTGAGAATCATGATTTCGGGGCGCTTGAGAACGGCGCGCGCGATCGCCAGCTTTTGCCGCTGCGCGCCCGACAAGCGGGCACCCGCGATGCCGACCTGGAAATCGAGGCCAACTTCGAGGATTTGCGCGCGCATCTCAAGCGCGTCCACGACTTCGCCGACGAGAGCGCCGATGCGATCGCCGCCCTGGGCTTGACCGTAGGCGAGGCGGCCGAACAGGATATTGTCCTGGATGGACGACGCGGCATTGTACGCGGCCCCGTCAAACACCTCGATAGCGCCGCGCAACTCCGGGGGCAGGCCTTCGGCCAGAGGCCGCCGAGTCGCGACGATTCGCTCCTGCAGCGAATCGTCGAGGAGACCAAGTCGATGTCGGGCAGGGATGAACTTGAACGACAAGCCGAGGATGCGCGCGCGCTCTTCGTTCGACAGCGACGACTCGTCCTTGCCGAGGCGCGCGAGAATCGCTTGAAATTCGGGAAGATCGTCGGAGCTGATGAAGCTGTATTGCGCGAAAAATTCGTGCCCCGGCGGCAAGCCCAAAAACAACTCGACCATCGTCTCGGCGAGCTTTCGTCCGACTCCAAACAACTCGGCGGTCAATCCCGCTTCGCCCAGGACTTCGAGCAAATAGCGATTGGTCGCGAGATTTTCCTCGGCGAACACGCCACCAACCGGCGTGCCGAACAGAAGGTTCTCCGCAAGCGTCGCGTTCGTATTGTAGCGCGTCGCGTCGAGCGGTTCGATCAGGGCGGCGGTCGCGCCATCGCCAAGACGCGACTTGAAGCCTTGCCGGGCCTTCAGGATGAGCGACGCCAGCTCGGGTCGCCTTGCCGGATCGATCCGGCCGCGCAGGCCAAATTGATAAATGTCGTCTTCCATGCCGACTAAACCCAGGGCATCGACGGCCTTGGCGGTCAGAGCCTCGGGGCCATCGGCCCCGGCGGCCGCATAATCGATCCAGTCGGCGCGCGGATCGTGCGCCGAATTGCCCGATTGTTCGGCTTCGGCCATCGCGCGGGCGCGGGTGCGCGCTTCCTGCTCGTCGCGCTCGGGTGCAATCAGCGGGCGATGCTTCAGGCCGTAATAGAGGTTTTCGCGCACGGTGGCGGAAATCAAGTGCGTCTGCGGACCGACATAGGCCAGGCGCCGTCCGGTCACGGATTCGGGCAGGGCCGACGCCTTTTGGCCGCCGATCGAGACGCTGCCCGCATTCGGCCATATCAGCCGCGCCAACACCAAGGGCAGTTCGTCCTTGCCGCTCGTGCCGTCGCCGACAAGCGCTATGCGCTCGGTCATGGGCAAAGTGAACGACACGCCGTCCAGGAATTTGACCGCCCCGCTTTCCGCCAGCGTGACGTTGGATGCGGCGATATCGCCAGAAAGCCGCAGATCGGCCGGCGGATCGCCGTCGACGAGCGATTGATCGAGCAGGTCGGGCGGTTCGAACTGGTTCACGACCTGCTCGTATTTGATCCGGACGTCTTCTTTCTGCTGGTAGTAGTCGAGCAATTCCTTCCAAGGCGCCGCCAAGTCCTTCTGCGCGGCGATCACCGCGACCAGGGCACCGAGATCGACGCGCCCCTGGAACGCGAGATAGCCGCCGATCGAGTAAAAAAGGAAGGGCGTCAGCTTGTCGATCGAGTTGTTGAGGAATTTCGCCAAAAATTTGAGGCGGTAGATGTCGTAGCGAATTTGGTAGATCGTGCCCAGGCGATCGGAAAAATCCGCGCGTTCGCGCGCCGACGCGTCATTGGCGTGAATCTCCTGGGTTCCGGAAATCGATTCGCCGATTCGTTCGGCAAGCGAGCGCACGGTCTGCACGCGCCGCTTGGCCAATTGGTTCACGCGCCGCTGGATGCGCGGAATGACGTAGATCTGCAACGGATAGAACGCGAGCGCGGCGGCGCCGAGTATCGGGTCCTGCACCAGAATGAAAAACAGCGGCACGATCAACAGGCCGCCCTGGAACAGAGGCTGCACGAACGCGTCGCCGATGAATCCGCCCAGGGGTTCGACCTCGGACGTGATCATGGGAATGATCTCGCCCGACGAGACTTTTTTGAAATGGGGCAACGAGAAGCGCAGCACCCGGCTGTAAAGCTCGTAGCGCATGCGGCGCAACATGCGCTCGCCCAGGCGGCCCTTGTACACGTTGATGTAATATTTGAAGCTGCCGTTGACGAGCGTCAGCGTCAAAAATATGAAACACAGATAGGCGAGATAACCGACCGCGTCCAAGGGCAAGCCGAAAATCGATTCCGCCGGATAGGCATCGAGATTGCCCTTCTCCACGCGATGGACGGTCGCGTTCTTGATGTGGTTTACGATCTGCTTGGGCTGGTCGTACGAATAATAAAGGAACGGATAGGAAACCAGCGCAAGCAGCAGGAGCATCAGCTGCTCCTTCTTGCTGTGGCGTAAAATGAATCCGTACAAACTATGCGGCATGGCGAACGCTCCGCGGGCAACCCGGGCCGATCGGCCGCGGGCGGGCGGCGATCAGGCTTAGGGACGCGCCGCCAGTACGCTACGAGCGGGACGCGGGGAAAACAACACTTCGCTCAGAACTGCCGGCGTGCCATAGTTTGCCGGGCGAGTTCCACGACCGAGACAACGTGGGCCCGCGCGATTGCCAGGGCGCACTGGGTTGCGTTTTGGGGAGAAAACAATGGTCGGCGGCGCGCGCGGAACGCGCATCCTCATATACAGCCACGATAGCTTCGGCCTCGGACATTTGCGCCGGTGCCGCTCGATCGCCCATTCGCTGGTCCGGACCTATCGCAATCTTTCGGTTCTCATCCTCTCGGGCTCGCCGATCATCGGCAGCTTCGATTTTCGCACGCGCGTCGATTTCGTTCGCGTTCCCGGCGTCATCAAGCTGCGCAACGGCGAGTACACGTCGCTCAGCCTGAACATGGACGTGCAGGACACGCTCGCGTTGCGCAGCTCGATCATTCGGCACACCGCCGAGGTGTTCGAGCCCGATCTGTTCATCGTCGACAAGGAACCTTTGGGTCTGCGCGGCGAGGTTCGCGATACCCTAGCCTTGCTCAAGGAGCGCGGCATACCCCTCGTGCTCGGTTTGCGCGACGTGATGGACGAACCAACCCTTCTTGCACCCGAATGGGAGCGCAAGGGCGTGCTCCCGGCGCTGCGCGATCTTTACGACGAAATTTGGGTCTATGGCCTGCCGCAAATTTGCGACCCACTGGAAGGCCTGGTGATTTCCGCGGCCGTCCATCGGAAGATCACATACACTGGATATCTGGGACACGACCCGAGCCTGGAGCGATCGACCTCCGGCAACGCGATGCTGTTCAACGAGCCGTTCTTGCTGGTGACGCCCGGCGGCGGCGGGGATGGCGGCGATCTCATCGACTGGGTATTGCGCGCCTACGAGACCGATGCGCGCTTGCCGCTGCCGGCGCTCGTGGTGTACGGGCCTTTCTTGCAACCCGAACAGAAGGCCGCGTTCCAAACGCGGATCGACAGACTCGAACGAGTGCGCGCCGTCACCTTCGACGCACACATGGAAGACCTGGTTGCGCGCGCCGAGGGCGTGGTCGCGATGGGCGGCTACAATACGTTCTGCGAGATATTGTCCTTCGACAAGCGCGCGCTCATCGTCCCCCGCTCGATGCCGCGTCTCGAACAGATGATCCGCACGTCGCGCGCGCAGGACATGGGTCTGATAAAAATGCTGGTCGACGACGGCGACCGCGACGCCTGGATGATGGCGACCGCGCTTCGCCATCTGCCGCAGCAGGCAAGGCCGTCCGATGTTGTCGTTCCAGGTCTTTTGGACGGATTGACGAGTGTGAATCGCCTCGTGGGCCGCGCGCTGCAGCAGGCGAGCCAGCCGCGCATCGTGAAGGCCAAGATGACATTCTGAGCTGCGCGGGACTCGCGTGACCGGGCGCGTCGCATTCGTACTCAAGGGCTATCCCCGGCTATCGGAAACCTTCATCGCGCAGGAAATCCGGGCGCTGGAGCGGCGCGGGCTCGAAATCGAAATCGTCTCGCTGCGCCGTCCGACCGACGTCAAGCGACACGCCATCCACGGCGAAATCACCGCGCGCGTTTGGTATCTGCCCGAGTATCTATTCAGCGAGCCCCGGCGCGCCTTTCGCGCATGGCGGCACTGGCGCGGACAAGCCGCGTATCCGCGCGCGCGCGCCGCGTTTCTTGCCGATCTGCGGCGCGACCCCTCGGCCAATCGCATTCGCCGCTTCGGCCAAGCCTTGGTGCTGGCGCGCGAACTCGGCGCGGATATCGCCCGTATTCACGCCCATTTTCTTCACACGCCCGCCTCGGTTGCGCGCTATGCGGCGTTGTTGCGCGGCCTGCCGTGGAGTTGTTCGGCGCACGCCAAGGACATTTGGACCACGCCCGCGTGGGAAAAGCGTGAAAAGCTTGCCTCCCTCGATTGGCTCACGACCTGCACCGAAGCCGGGCGGGCGCATTTGGCGGCGCTTGCACCAAGCCCGACCAAGGTCTCGCTGGTCTATCACGGCCTCGATCTCGCCCGCTTTCCGGCACCCGAACCCAGGTCCGCGCGGCGCGGCACGCCCGCGGTCATCCTTTCGGTCGGTCGCGCGGTGCCGAAAAAAGGGCTGGACGACGTGCTCGACGCGCTTGCCCGCATCCCGCCAGATCACGCATGGCGCTTTGTTCACGTCGGCGGCGGGCCGCTCCTCGCCGGACTGAAGTGGCGCGCCGCGCAATTGGGTCTTGGCGACCGTGTTCAATGGCTTGGCGCGCGCGATCAAGGCGAGCTTCTCGCGCTTTACCGTTCTGCCGATATCTTCGTTCTCGCCAGCCGCATGGCGCCGGACGGAGATAGGGACGGATTGCCGAACGTGCTGATGGAGGCACAAAGCCAGGGCCTGCCCTGCATCTCCACTCGGTTTTCGGGTATTCCAGAACTAATCGAGGACGGCGTGACCGGTCTGTTGGCCGAGCCGGGCGACGTCCAGGCGCTCGGCACGGCCATCGTCCGCTTGTTGTCCGACGACGCGTTTGCCGCCGGCCTCGCCCGGGCCGGGCAGGCCCGGATACGCGCGCGATTTTCGCTCGATCCGGGCATCGAGGTCATCCGCGCGTTGTTTGAATTGGAGCCGCGTCCATGCGCGTCGCCTTCCACGCGCCGTTGAAGCCCCCGGACCATCCGGTGCCGTCTGGCGACCGCACGGTCGCGCGGCTCGTTCTCGCGGCGCTGCAACACGCGGGACATCGCGTGGAATTGGCCTCGCGCCTGCGCACCTACGATTCGGGCAGCGCCACGCGCCAAGCTCGCCTGGCCGCGCTCGGCGAACGCTTGGCCGCGCGGCTCCTGCGGCGGTACGGGCGCATGCACGCGGCGGCGCGGCCGGAGATTTGGCTGACCTATCACCTCCATCACAAGGCGCCCGATTACCTCGGTCCGCCCATCGCCCGCGGCCTCGGCATCCCTTATGTCGCGATCGAGGCCTCCATTGCCGCAAAGCAAGCGCGCGGGCCCTGGGCCGTCGGCCATGAGGCGGCACGCGCCGCGATCCTGGCGGCCGCGCGCATCATCACGTTAAATCCCGCTGATCGCACGGGGCTGCTGACGGTCGTGCGGGATCCTGCGCGACTCGTTGACATGCGCCCCTTCCTCGATCCATCGCCCTTTCGCGCGGCGCATGTCGCGCGCGCGGGCCATCGAGAGGCGCTCGCGCACAAGTACGCGCTCGATTCGGATGCCCCGTGGATTGCGGTTGCCGCCATGATGCGCCACGGCGACAAGCTCGCCTCGTACCGGGCGCTGTCGCGCGCGCTCGAAGCCGTCCTCGACCGGCCCTGGTATTTTCTGATTGCCGGCGACGGCGAAGCGTTTCTCGAGGTGCGCGACGCCTTTGTCTCGCTCGGCCCCGAGCGCACGCGCTTTCTGGGGCGGATCGGCGCCGATGACATGCCGGGATTCCTTGCCGCCTGCGATCTGTTCGCCTGGCCGGCATGGCGCGAGGCTTACGGCATGGCGCTGCTCGAGGCCCAGGCCGCGGGCCTGCCGGTGGTCGCCGGCGATGAAGGCGGCGTGTCGGCGATCATCGCGGATGGCGCGACCGGCACGCTGGTGCCGCCACGCGACGATGGGGCCTTCGCGCGCGCGATCCGCGAAATGCTCGACGACCGCGCGCGCCGGAGCGCCATGGGCCAGGCGGCCCTGGCGCGAGTGGCGGCGTTGCACGGTCTTGCGGCGGGCGCACGGACCCTCGACGCCATACTGCAAGAAGCGCTTCAATCGCCATTATGATCAAGCTCCTTCTCATTCGCCACGGACCGACGCCCTGGAACGAGATCGGTCGCGTGCAGGGCCATTCGGACATCCCCTTGTCGGATTCCGGCCGGGCGCGCGTGCGGACATGGCGCTTGCCCGAGGAGTTCGCCGGTTTTCGCGGTCATGCCAGCCCACTGGCCCGCGCGCGGGAGACGGCGACGATTCTCGGGCTCGGGGACGTGACGCTCGATGCGCGGCTCATGGAAATGTACTGGGGCGAATGGGAGGGTGAAACGCTCAACGCGCTGCGCGCACGCTACGGCGAGGAAATGATCCGCAACGAGTCGCGCGGTCTCGATTTTCGCGCGCCGGCGGCGGAATCGCCGCGCGACGTTCAGCTTCGTATGCTGTCGTGGTGCGCGGAGCGCGCGGCGGAGGGCCATTCGTGCGTGGCCGTGGCGCACAAGGGCGTGCTTCGGGTCGTTCTCGCCGCCGCCATGGGCTGGGACATGACCGGGCCCGCGCCGGCCGAGATGGAATGGGATTGCGCCCATTTGTTCAAGCTCGACCGCATCGGCCGCCCGACCATCGGCAGGCTCAATATCGCGCTCGTGCCGCGCGCGGGCGCGCCGTGACCGGCCCTTTTCCGACGCGATCATGACGCGCCGCGCCTTTATCTGGGTCACCCATCTGCTCGGGTCCGGCCATTTGCGGCGCGCGGCGGCGCTGGCGCGCGCCGTGGCGGCGCGCGGGTTCGAGGTCCGGCTGGTCTCTGGCGGCCAAGCGGTCGACCATTTGGCTCTCGCCGGGGTCGAGTTCGTGCAATTGCCGCCGGTTGCGAGCGCGGACGAAGGGTTTCGCTCGCTGGTCGATGCCTCGGGCGCGCCGCTCGACGCGGAGTTTCGCGAAAATCGCACCAGACAGCTTGTGGATTGCCTC
>CAMAPP010000002.1 GCA_945860095.1 Rhizobium sp. Q54
CATCTCGTCCATCCGCGATATCTTGCAGGCCCGCTCGCCGCAATTGGCCGGGCGCATGGTCGCCGCGGCGCGCGCACATTTCGCCCGCGTGATGGTGCACGCCGATCCGGCCTTGGTTCGGCTCGAGGACTCCTTGCCGGAGGCCTCGGCCATCGCCGATCTGGTTTGCTATACCGGCTTCATCACCGAAACCGCGCCACCGCCCGCGATTTCGGGTCCAGGATCCGAGATCGTTGTTTCGACGGGCGGCGGAGCGGTCGGCGCCCGGCTGCTACGGACGGCGCTGGAGGCGCGCGCGCTGAGCACGCTCGGCGATGCGCCGTGGCGTCTGCTCGCGGGCCGCGATCTGCCGGACGAAGAATACTCGGCCCTGCGCGCGTGCGCGCCTGAAGGCGTGAGCGTCGAGCGGGCGCGGGCGGATTTTCGCAGCTTGCTTGCCCAGTGCCGGTTGTCGGTGTCGCAAGCCGGCTACAATACGGTCATGGACGTTCTTCTTGCCGGCGCGCCCGCCGTTCTCGTGCCCTATGCGGGTGACGGTCAAACCGAGCAGCCCCTGCGCGCGACGCGGCTCGCGGCACTCGGCCGCGCCGAGATCGTGCGCGAGAACGAGCTTTCGGCGCCGGCCCTGGCCCGAGCCATAGACCGGGCGTCCCGCATGGCGCGATGGCCGAGTGCGGGTTTCAACATGGACGGCGCGGCGCAAGGTGCACGCTTGATCGAAGATCTCGCGGGTCCGTTCGGGTCCGAATCGTGACGTCCTGGGCCGAATTGCGCGCGGAGCTGGACCGATGGGCGCCCGATGGCGTCACGTTATGGTGGCGCGACGACGATGCGGTTTCCCCCGGACCCGAATTGCGCACGCTTTTGTCGTGCGCGTCCGGCGCGCCGATTGCGCTCGCCGTGGTTCCGGCAAGGCTCGACGCCGGCTTGGCGCACGCGCTCGACGGGTCGAACGTGCTTGTCATGCAGCACGGCTATAGCCATGCCAATCACGCGCCACCCGAATCGGCCAAGATGGAATTGGGCGCGCACCGGCCCTACTCCCATACCCTTGGGGATTTGGCCACGGGATGGGCGCGGCTCGAAGCTGTCTTCGGCGCACGCGCGCGGCCAATATTGGTTCCGCCCTGGAATAGGATCGCGCCCGCCTTGGTTCCGTTCTTGCCCGAGATCGGTTATCGCGGCCTTTCCACCTTTGGCGCAAGGCGGCGAGCGGAAACCATTCGCGGCTTCATGCAGATCAATACCCATGTCGATATCGTGGATTGGCGCGGCACGCGCGGCTTTGTCGGCGAGGAGCAAGCCTTGGGCGCGCTCGTTGGCCATCTAGCGGCGCGCCGAACGGCGGCGGCGGAGAAAGGCGAGCCGACCGGCCTTCTGACCCACCATCTCATTCACGATGAAGCGGCCTGGGCATTTCTGGCACGCTTGTGCGAAGAAACGCGCAGCCATCCTTCGGCTCGCTGGCTCGATGCCGACGAGGCGTTTCGACCTGGCATCGGGGCGAAAACGGGAGCACCCAATTGAGCGTTCACCGCTATGCGGCACGGGCCATTCGGGGCGACCTGCTGCGTGCGATCGTCGGCTTCATGCTGACGGCGGTACCTTGCGCGGCAACGAGCGAAAGCCCCGTCGCCGCGGGAATATTTGGCCTGTTGGCGACGCTATTCTTCGTCTTCGGCGTGCGCAGCTATATCCGGCGATTCGCGCTGGTTCTGGTCACGGAAGACGGGGTAATCTCTTGCCCACTCGGCGAACGAAGTCCGCAAATTCCAGGCTTTCGCCACGCAAGCCTTGCATGGCGGGACATCCAGGCAATGCGGGTGAGGTTCTTCTCGACCAAGCGCGACCGTTCGGAGGGCTGGATGGAATTGCGCCTTGCGGATGGCAAAGACCGGCTGATGATCGATTCGACGATCGAGGGCTTCGAGTCCGTTGTCGCGCGCGCGGCGCTTGCCGCCGAACGCGGCGGCGTCGTGCTCGATGATGCCACCCTGGCCAATCTCGGCTCGCTGAGGATCGGCGCGGGGGCCGCGCGCATATGATCGAAGACCTGTTGTCGGTTCGCGATCTGCGCATCGAATTCGACGTCCCGGGCGGGGTGTTGCAAGCGGTCAAGGGCGTTTCGTTTCGCGTGCGCCCGGCCTCGACGGTCGCCATCGTCGGTGAATCAGGCTCCGGAAAATCGGTCATCGCGCAAGCGATCATGGGAATTCTGCCGAACGCCGGCCGTATCGCCGGCGGACAGATATTGATCGCCGATCCCGCCCAAGGCGGCGCCGTTACCGATATCGCAGCGCTTGAGCGCGACGGGCCGGCCATGCGCCGGATTCGCGGCGGCAAGATATCGATCATCTTCCAGGAGCCGATGACCTCGTTGTCGCCGCTGCACACGGTCGGCGATCAAATCGGCGAGGCGTTGCACCTTCACCGCGCCGTCGGCAAGGCCGAGGGCCGCGCATTGTGCATCGACATGTTGCGCCTCGTCGGTTTTCCAGACCCGGACCGCGCCTATCGCAGCTATGCCTTCGAGCTGTCCGGCGGCCTGCGCCAGCGCGCGATGATCGCCATGGCGCTGATTTGCCGGCCGGGCCTGTTGATCGCGGACGAGCCCACGACCGCGCTCGACGTCACCATTCAGGCGCAAATCCTGAAGCTCGTCGGCGATTTGCAGCGCGAACTGGGCATGGCCGTCTTGATGATCACCCACGATCTCGGCGTCGTGGCCAACATCGCCGAGGAAGTCGTGGTGATGTATCGCGGCGAGATCATGGAGTCGGGCACGGCACCCGATCTTTTCGCCAAACCCCAACACCCGTATCTGAACGCCCTGTTCCGCGCGGTGCCGCATTTCGACATGGCCCGCGACGAGCGCCTGGTGCCCTTGCGCGAGATACGAGGCGAGACGGGCCATCTGCTGCGCAGGAAGACGGGCGAGCAAGCAGCGCCGGGCACGCCCCTTCTCGCGGTCCAGCACCTGACCAAGCGTTTTCGCATCCGCAATAGCGGCTGGTTCGGCACCGCAAGCGCGCAGGAAGTTCTGGCCGTCGACGACGTGAGCTTCACGCTCGCGCGCGGGGAATGTCTCGGCCTCGTCGGCGAAAGCGGCTGCGGTAAAACGACCGTGTCCAAGATCGTGATGCGCGCGCTCCAGCCCGAGGCGGGCACGATCACGTTCTTCGACCGCGATCGTCCGATCGACGTGTTGGCGCTCGAAGGCCGCGCGCTCGTCGATTTCCGCAAGCGCCTGCAATTCATTTTCCAGGACCCGTTCAGCTCGCTCAATCCGCGCATGACGGTGTTCGATATCGTCGGCGAGCCCTTGGTCATCCACCGGGTGGGCGACGCGGATCTTCGCTCCGAGATGGTGAAGGAATTGCTGCGCCTCGTCGGTCTCGACGTGCGCCATATGAACCGCTACCCGCACAGCTTTTCGGGCGGTCAGCGTCAGCGCATCGGCATCGCGCGCGCACTTGCACTGCGCCCCGACGTGCTGATCTGCGACGAGCCCGTCTCGGCGCTCGACGTTTCGATCCAGGCGCAGATCTTGAATCTGCTCAAGGATCTGCAGCGCGAACTGGGTCTCACCTATCTGTTCATCTCCCACAATCTCGCGGTCGTCGATTATCTGGCGGCGCGCATCGCGGTGATGTGCAAAGGACGGTTGGTCGAGCTGGCGCCGCGCGAACTCTTGTTCAGCAATCCCGTCCACCCCTACACCAAGGCCCTCGTCTCGGCCGTGCCGTATCCCGATTTGGGCCGCAGGCTCGATCTGTCGGCGCTCATGGAAGGCAAAGCGTCCGAGCCCGGTTCCTGGCCGCGGCCGTTCACCATCGACGCCGATGCCAAGCCCGCCCTTGTCGATTTGGGCGGCGGTCATTTCGTGCGCGCGGACATGCGCGCCGATTCGCGCGAGCTCATGGCATGATCGCGGCGCGCGCGATGCTCGGAGCATTTCTTCTCTTCGCGACCCCCGTGGGTGCGGCGGACCCGACTTGGATCGAGCCGCCCGCGCTTGCCGCGCGCGTGAGTGCGGGGCAATTGCCCCCGATCGCCAAGCGTCTGCCTGAAACGCCGCTCGTCGTCCAAGTCGGGCGCGGCCAGCGCGAGCTCGGAAAGTCCGGCGGTATGCTGCGCATGCTCATGGCCTCGGCCAAGGACACACGGCAGATGGCGGTTTACGGCTATGCGCGCCTCGTCGTGTGGACGCCGGAGTACCGGCTGGAGCCGGATATTCTCGAGGCGGTCGAGCAGGAAGGCGGACGGAGCTTCACCCTGCGCTTGCGCAAGGGCCATAAATGGTCGGACGGCCACCCCTTCACCGCCGAGGATTTCCGGTATTTCTGGGAGGATCTGGTCGGCAACGCGGAATTGTCGCCCTTCGGGCCGCCGGCGCAATTGCTGGTCGACGGCGAGAAGCCCGTCTTCCAGGTCGTGAACGAGACGACGGTGCGCTATTCCTGGTCGAAACCCAATCCGTTCTTCCTGCCCGCGCTCGCGAGCGCCACGCCGCTCTACATCTATCGCCCGGCGCAATATCTCAAGCGGTTCCACCGCAAGTTCGCCAAGCCCGAGGACATCACCCGGTTGGTCAAGGAGTACGGCCAGCAGAACTGGGCCGCGCTGCATCACCGCATGGACCACATGTACCGCAACGACAACGCCGAATTGCCGACCCTCGATCCCTGGGTGCTGAAGACCAATCCGCCGGCCGAGCGTTTCCAGTTCGCGCGCAATCCGTATTTCCATCGCGTCGACGAGACGGGACAGCAATTGCCCTATATCGACGACGTGATTTTGAACATCGCCGATTCGAAGATCATTCCGGCCAAGACCGGCGCGGGCGAGTCCGATCTGCAGGCGCGCTATATCCGCTTCGACAACTATACGTTCCTCCGGGAAAGCGAAAAGCGGACCGACCAATCGGTGTTTCTCTGGCGCACCGCCAAGGGATCGCATTTCGCGCTGTTTCCGAACTTGAACGCCAACGATCCGGTCTGGCGCCAGATGTTGCGCGACGCGCGCTTTCGCCGCGCACTATCGCTGGCGATCAACCGGCACGAGGTGAATCAGGTGGTTTATTTCGGCCTGGCGCTCAAGGCCGCGAACACGGTCCTGCCGCAAAGCCCGCTGTTCGAGAAGGCCTATCAGGCCGCGTGGGCGGATTTCGATTTGAGCCGCGCCAATGCGTTGCTCGACGAAATCGGCTTGACCAAGCGCAACAATCGGGGCGTGCGCCTCTTACCCGATGGCCGGCCGCTTGAGATCGTCGTCGAGACGGCGGGCGAGAGCACCGAGCAAACCGATGTTCTGGAGCTTATCCGCGATACCTGGATCAGGGCCGGCATCAAGCTTTTCATCAAGCCGTCCCAGCGCGAGGTGTTCCGCAACCGAGTGTTCGCCGGCGACGCGATCATGGCCGTGTGGGGCGGGCTCGAGAACGGACTTGCGACGGCCGACCAAAGCCCCGAGGAACTCGCCCCCACCAACCAGCAGCAGCTCCAATGGTCCAAATGGGGCCAGTTTTTCGAAACCGGAGGCAAGACCGGCGAGGCTCCGGACATGCCGATCGCCCAGGAACTCGCACGCCTCAATCAGGCCTGGCGGCGCGAGGCGTCGGCGGAACGCCGCGCGGCCATCTGGAAACGCATGCTGGCAATCCATGCCGACCAAGTATTCTCCATTGGGGTGGTGGCCGGAACCCTGCAGCCGGTGGTCGTGTCGAACAAATTGCGCAACGTTCCGGTCGAGGGTGTATTCAACTGGGAGCCGGGCGCGCATTTCGGCATTTACCGCCCCGAGATTTTTTGGCTCGGCGAGTCCCGAAAGCCGCGCCCGCAGGCGACCAATTAAGGGCCCGATACCGGACATGTTGCGTTATATCGCCCATCGCTTTCTCATCATGGTGCCCACGCTGTTGGCGATCAGCTTCATCGTCTTCGTGATCATTCAATTGCCGCCGGGCGATTATCTGGAAACCTACATCGCCGAGCTGCAATCGCGCGGCGAGGGCGTGGACATCGAGAAGATCCAGTTCCTGCGCGAGTCGTACGGTCTCGACAAGCCGTTTCTGGTGCAATACGCCTATTGGGTCGCTGGCATGGTACAGGGCGATTTCGGCTACTCCTTCGAATTCAACCTGCCCGTTTCGCAAGTCGTGGGCGACCGACTTTGGCTCACGGCCCTGGTCTCGGTCGCGACGATCGCGTTCACTTGGATCGTCGCCTTTCCCATAGGCGTCTATTCCGCGACGCATCAATATAGCTGGGCCGATCACAGCCTGACTTTCGTCGGATTTCTCGGCTTGGCGACGCCCAATTTCCTGCTGGCTCTCGTCCTGCTGTATTTCGCCAATGTCTGGTTCGGCACGTCCATCGGCGGTCTGATGGACGAGAAATTTGTCGGCCAACCCTGGTCCTGGGCGAAATTGGTTTCGGTTCTGGCGCATTTGTGGATTCCGGTGATCGTCATCGGCACCTCGGGCACCGCGGGCATGATCCGACGCCTGCGCGCCAATCTGCTCGACGAATTGCAGAAGCAATACGTCGTGACCGGCCGCGCCAAGGGCCTTCCGCCCTTCCGGTTGCTGGTCAAATATCCCTTGCGGATGTCGCTCAACCCGTTCATCGCCGATATCGGCAGCTTGCTGCCCGAGATCATTTCGGGCGCGGCCATCGTTTCGGTCGTGCTCTCGCTGCCGACCACGGGGCCGATGTTGCTCGAGGCCTTGCGCAGCCAGGACATGTACCTGGCCGGATCGTTCCTCATGTTCATGGCGACCCTCACGGTGATCGGCGTTCTCGTCTCGGATCTTTTGCTGGCGATCCTCGACCCGCGCATTCGCCTAGGCGGCGGAGCGGTCAAATGAGCGCCGAACAGCCATTGCCGCACTACGTCGCCAGGGGCGCGTTCGATCCGCACGAGGCGGACGCGCTGACGGCAGGGCAAGAACGCTATTATCTGGCATCCCAATGGCGCCTCATGTGGTGGAAATTCCGCCGCCATCGGATCGCCGTCGTCTCCGGCGCCATCCTGGTCGCCATGTACGCGACGATCTTGGTGAGCGAGATTCTGGCGCCTTACAATCTCCATACCCGCGCCACGGATTACCTGTACGCGCCGCCGCAAGCGGTGCATTTCTTCCACGACGGGAGCTTGATCGGGCCGTTCGTGTATCCGCTGGAAGCGCGGCGAAACCTGGAAGTTCTCAAATGGGAGTATCGCGAGGACACGTCCCGCCCCTTGCCGATCCGATTTTTTTGCCTGGGCGATTCCTACGAGTTCTGGGGCGCCATCGAGGGGCGGTTCCACCTGGCATGCGCGCCGCGCGAGGGAACCTTGTTCCTGCTGGGCACGGACAGGCTCGGCCGGGACATCCTGTCGCGCATCGTTTACGGCGCGCGCATCTCCTTGACCATCGGCCTGATCGGCGTTGCGGTCAGCTTCTCGCTCGGGATCGTGATCGGCGGTCTAGCCGGCTATTACGGCGGCTGGATCGACAATTTGACCCAGCGCGTCATCGAGATTTTCCGGTCGTTCCCGCATTTGCCTTTGTGGATGGCGCTGTCTGCGGCCTTGCCCGTCACCTGGAGTCCGCTGCTGATCTATATCGGCATCACGCTGATTCTAGGCCTGCTTGATTGGACGGGATTGGCGCGGGCGGTACGCTCGAAATTGCTCGCGCTGCGCGAGGAGGATTTTTGCACCGCCGCCCAGCTCATGGGCGCCTCGCCCAAGCGCATCATCGGCCGCCATCTGATGCCGAGCTTCACGAGCCATCTGATCGCTTCGGCCACGCTGTCGATTCCGCACATGATCCTGGGCGAGACGGCTCTGTCGTTCCTGGGTTTGGGATTGCGTCCGCCGATCACCAGCTGGGGCGTCTTGTTGAACGAAGCGCAGAACATCAATGTCGTCGCGCTCTATCCCTGGTTGATGCTGCCGGTGGTGCCGGTCATCGTCGTGGTTTTGGCGTTCAATTTTCTCGGCGACGGTCTCCGGGACGCGGCCGATCCCTACAAATAGCCGCGCCTAGGGCGCGAGCACGACAAGATCGAACGGCCGCTCGGTGCCCTCCACACGGCGCATGGCGCGAATCTCTTTATCGTCCGATGGGCGATAACCTTGGGTCCGCGCGAGCTCGAAAGTCTCAAGCGTGGTCAAGCCGCGGACCCCCTCGCTCTTCGTGTGCTTCTCGAGCTTGGCCGACAGATTCACCGCCTCCCCAATGACCGTGTATTCGAGCCGCGTCGCGTCGCCCACGGCGCCGAATATGATTCGGCCCGTGGCGACGGCGGCACCGACCCGCAAGGGTTCTAGCGACGCACCCGCCCGCGCCCGGTTCCAAGACTCGATCTCGGCGAGCACCTCGTCGACCGCGCGTAGAGCGTCGGCGGCATAGGTATCGCTGGGAATGGCGGCGCCGAAGGTCGTAAGAATTCCGTCGCCGAGGAATTTGTCGATGCTGCCCCCGTGACGCTGGATGATCGGCACCGCGCGGGCCTGATATTCGGCAAGAAGCGCGATCGCCTGATCGGGCTCGACCCGTTGGGCGTAGCGCGTGAAGCCGCGCAGATCGAGATTGAGGATTGCGGCGTCGCGCGGCACGCCATGGCCCGCGGTAACCCGGTGTTCGGACGAAGTGATTCGCCGGGCGATCTCGGGCGCGAAGAAACGCGAAAGATCCCGCGCCGCCATGCCTTCGGACACGGAACGCACCAATAGCCCGCGCGCCCGCGCGATCGCGACGGCGAGCACGCCCGTGAATACCGCGATCGACAGAATTTTGTCGATCTCGGCACCGATCAGAATGCGGTTCGAAGTCATGTAGAGCACGTAGTCGCGCGTGATTCCGGCATCGGCCGCATCCGCGTCGATCGCGAGATGCGCGAGCCACAGCCAGCCAAGCGCCGCGACCGCGCCCGACAGCAGAACGAATCGCGCCTCGAACCGCAGGGCGCGAAGAGCGATGAAGATGAACAGGTAGGCGAACGTCGGAACCTTGAGCACGAAGGACGGCGGCTGGACGTACTGAATATGAAAACTCCAAATCAGCGACAGCAGCAGGCCGATATCGATGACGACCGAGAGCGCCAGGAACCAATCGGGCAATCGCCGGACGCACGCGACCGCCAACCGAAGAATCGTGAACGCGAGATAGGACGCCAGAGCCCAGGGCACCGGATGAAACTCGACCCGCTCGTCGAAGGTCTTTGGCGAGACGAAGTAGAACATCCCGAAGACCAGAACGACGAAAAGTTGAATCCAGCCGATCATAATTTCGCTGCGGTCTTGCTGGAGGCGAATTGCCGCGCGCACCCGCTCGGGCAAGGCGGATTCGTCGATTGCGGCGAAGAGCTTGCGCAACGTGGCGATCATGGGATATCGCGCGCGCGCTTTTCGAGCCACAGGCTCGATTCCCACGCGCCGGGTACGATGGGCAAGCGAGCGAGCGCCTTGACGGCGGGATCATCGGCCATCCGCGTCGCCGCATAACGGCTTGAAAACGCGATCTCGAACGCTCCGCCCTGGAGGAGCGCGGCGATGGCCGTCTGCTCGTTATAGCCGCGCCAAAGCCAGTCGCCGGGATAGGCGTCGGGCAGGAAAATGTCGTGCACATGCACCGCCGCGCCAGCGGGTAGCAGGGGCAGGATATCGTTCACGACGATGTCGACATCGCTGCCCGGCACCAGGACGTGACTCGAATCGACGAATAGGATGTCCCCGGGTCCGAGCCCGCGAAACAGGCCGGGATCGGCGGCTTGGAGCGTCGCCGCGACGCGTTCCACCCCTTGCGGCAAGACCGCGCGCGGCGAGGGATCGAGGGCCATATGCCGGGTCGTCAAGCCTCCGTCGGCCACGGCGCGGGCGATGAATCGGGTGGAGTGTCCGGCGCCGATTTCGATCACGGTCTTAGGCTTGAGGTGGCGCACCATCGCATAGAGCGCGGCGGCATCAAGCCGCGGAAACCAATCTTGGTCCCAGCGCGCGCCGTCAGGCCCCTGCCCTATCGCGTCGAGATCGCGGGCCAGCGCGGCGATACGATCCAGCGCCAGGCGCATGCGCGGCCGGGCGGCATCGAAGACCGCCTCGAGAGCCTTGTACGGCGGCCGGCGCGCCGGAATGGCGTCCGCGAGCCGATAGGGAATGAAAATACCCTGCGGTCCAAGGCCAAGCACGGTCGACAATCCCATCGCCAACCGGCGCGATGCCGCGTGTAAATCGGCGAAACGCACCGATCAGGGCCTGAGGATCAACGACTCGCGCGCGACCACGGTGCCGGGCCTCGCGCGATCGGCCTCTTCTTGGACCCGGTCCATGAAGTCGTCGTCATGATCAGGGTCGTGATGGAAAACGACCAGGGTCTTGACGCGGGCCGCATCGGCAAGGCGCGCGCCCTCCTGCCAGGTGGAATGGCCCCATCCTGCAAAGCGCGGATATTCCTCGTCGGTATAGGTCGAATCATAGATGAATATGTCGGCATCGCGAACGAGATCGACGATCGTGCGGTTTCTCGTTCCGATCTCGTGTTCGGTATCGGTCACGTAGCAAACCGCCTTGCCGCCATGTTCCACGCGGTAGCCGGTCGCGCGATCGGGATGGTTGAGGGCGGCCGTGCGAACGGTGATCCCAGGAGCCGGCGACAAGGTCTCGCCCAATCGGAAGTCGTTCGTCGTGATGTCCGCGCCCAGAATACCGAATGGAACCGGAAACAGCGGCGACGACATCACGCGGCATAGAACCTCGTTCAAGTTGCGTTCGGGCGCGAGATGGCCCGCCCACAAACGAATGGTATTTCCTGGTCCGTACATGGGACGAAAGAACGGCAATCCGGCGACATGGTCGATATGGGTGTGGGAAAGAAATAGGTCGATATCCGCGGCGCCGTTGTCCGCGAGGGATTTCCCGAGGCCGCGCAGCCCCGTGCCCGCGTCGAATATCAGCAACCGGCCTCCACAGCGAACCTCCACGCACGAAGTATTTCCCCCGTACCGCAAATGGCTCGACTCCGGCGTCGCGACACTGCCGCGCACCCCCCAGAAGCGGATCAAGAATTCGTCAACCTGGGTTGCCAATGCGTTCGACCCTTGCCAAAGCCAAGCCAGCCCCCGCTCCACCATTCGATAACCGCCGCAAGCGGGGGTAAATGACGGTCATCGCGCCGCTCCCAATGTGTTTTCCAAAAAAACTGGCCGACTAGAGTTGCAATCGATAGCCGTTTGCCTCGGTAACCAAGATCGAAGCGCGAGTCGAATCGGGTTCGATTTTCTGGCGCAGACGGTAAACATGGGTCTCGAGCGTATGCGTCGTCACGCTCGCATTATAGCCCCAGACCTCGGTCAATAGCTCCTCCCGCCCGACCGCCGCGCCCGCGCGATACAGATAGCGCAGGATGGCAGCCTCTTTATCCGTAAGCCGTATTTTCCTGCCTCCTGCTTCGTCGAGGAGCAAGCGCGCAAGAGGCCGGAATTCATATGGGCCGATCTTGAATACCGCGTCCTCGCTTTGTTCGGCCAAACGCAGCTGGACGCGAATGCGCGCGAGCAGCTCTCCCAGGCGGAATGGCTTCACCACATAATCGTTTGCGCCCGAATCGAGACCCTTGACGGTATCGGCTTCGGAATCGGCGCCAGTCAACATGATGATCGGCGCACCGATCTCCGCGTCCCGCATCCGCTTGCAGGCATCGCGCCCGTCGCAATCGGGCAGGCCCACGTCGAGGATCACGAGATCGACCCGATGGGCCGCAAGAAGCGCCATGGCCTCGGCGCCCGTTCCCGCCTCGATGGTTTCGAAGCCGTTTTCATGGCCGAGCTGCTCGGCAAGCGAGGTGCGAAAGGGCGCATCGTCGTCGACCAGGAGGATGCACTTGAGCGCTGCGGCTTGTCGGGTCGCGGGTTCAGACATGGCGCCCTCGGCTGCGCTTCGCGGCGCTCAAGACGATAGTGCGTGGCCGCGCACGACGGTGAAGAGGTCGCTGTCGGACTTTGCGAGATCGCCCACGATGCTGAAGTGATCGTGATCCGCGAGATCGAGCGCGGCGCGCAATTCGTTGCCCGCGCGCCGCCAGGCCGCGCCGAAATCCTCCTGCTGACGGTGAAATTCGGCGGATTCGCGCGCGCCCACCGCGAGGCTAAGCGGCGGGCCGCCGGAAGAGGCATGGCGCAGGGGCGAATATTTTTGCGCGCTTTCCGCGTCGAGATTGATCGCGTCGTTGAGATAGGACAGGCGGATCGGTTCGAGATCGTAGATTCCGCTGATGGCAACCCCGCCGGTCATCTTCGCGCCCCGACCCGTTTGCGCGGCGGCAAGCATGGCCAATAGATGGCCGCCCGCGGAATGGCCGGACACGGAAATTCGCTCGGGATCGCCACCTAATTTCTCGGCGTGTGCGACAAGCCACGCGAACGCTTGCTCCACGCAGGAGACGATGTCGGCCATCGACGCCGCCGGCGCGAGCGGATAGGCGATGGGCGCATAGGAAATGCCCGCCGCCGCGAAATTGGGCGCGGGGAAGCTGAAACTAGCCTTGTCGAGCGCGCGCCAATAGCCGCCATGGATGAACATATGGATAGGTGCATGCCGGCGTTCGGCCGGGAAGAAATCGAGGCGTTGGCGCGGGCCGGAGCCATAAGGAATATCGAGTTCCGCGCGAGCGCGGCGACGCACCTCGGCGCTTCGCTCCGCCCAGTCCGCCAAAACAATCCCATGGTTGGGAACCATGGCCCGATTGTTGTATTGGGCATCGAGCGCGGCACGGTCGTAATCGCGAAATATCTTATTCATCCCACGAAGCCTTATCTGCTTCCCGGGGCGCCGACAACACCCGGAAATTCTTGCCCCCGGGTCGAATTTGCCGGAGCTTGCGCCGATAAGACGTTGATTTCGCGCATTTCACTCTTGGCCCGTTCTTTGCTCTTAACCGAGCGTGAGGACCGCATGGCCGACGCATTGAACACCAGCCCCCCGTTGAGGATGAGCGAGGGCGCCGACCCGCTTGCGCGCGTAGAGCCGCCCGAGGGCTATCGGCGCATGAAGCTGTGGGCTGGCGACGAATTCTCGTTCGCCGATATCCTGGATTTTATCAACCCTCTGCAACATATACCGGTCGTTTCCACGATTTATCGCCAGATCACGGGCGACAAGATCGGCGCGCTCGCGCAATTGACCATAGGCGGTATTTTGGGTGGACCCATCGGCCTGATCGGCGCCGTCGCCAACGTGGCGATGGAGACCGAGAGCGGGAAAAGTCTCGACCAGGTGGCGTCTTCCGCCTTGGGGCTCAACCTGTTCAGTGGCCAGGACGCCGACGCCGTGGCAGAGAAATCGCCCGCGGCCACGCCGGCAAACACAATCAGCGTCGCGCCGGGCCCGGACCGGGCCGACGGCATCGAGCGCGACATAGATTCCTTGACGATCCTGGTCGCCGAAGCGGCAGCCACGCCGCAGCCGACAGCGAGCGCGCGTTCCGGCGCCCGTCCCGCGGAATCATTGGCCGGCCGCGTGGACGGCTCGGCCCGAACTCCCCTTGCCCGCAAGGCAGCGTCCTTAGCTTCGGAGGCCGCGATCGGGCCTTCCGCACGCCAGGCATTGGCGGGGCACGGCGGCATGCCGGTGGCCTTGGGCCGCTTCGATCCGATAGCGGCTGCGCTGGGCGCACAGAGCCGTTCCGGGAATCCGAGCCTTCCGCTTTCGATGATGCAAGCGCTCGACAAATACGAGGCGCTGGCGCGGCAGAAGCCCGAAGTCGCGCGGCAACTCGACCAATCGAACTGACGCTAAGCTGGAGCCGGGCGAGCGCCGAAAATAGCGGTACCGACGCGGACATGCGTTGCGCCGAAGCGAATCGCGTCCTCGTAGTCGGCGCTCATTCCCATGCTTAAGGCGGAAAGTTGGTTCCGGCGCGCAATTTCACGCAGCAAGGCGAAGTGGAGCGAGGGCGGTTCGTCCGCCGGCGGGATGCACATGAGGCCGAGAATCGGAAGTCCAAGACCGTCGCGGCATTGCGCGATGAAGCCGTCCGCCTCGGCGGGCGCAATTCCCGCCTTCTGGTCTTCCTCGCCGGTATTCACCTGAATCAAACACGCCGGGCGGCGCCCCTGCTTGGCCATCTGTTCGGCGACCGCCACGGCAAGTTTCGGCCGGTCGATGCTTTGGATAACGTCGAACAGAGAAACCGCCTCTTTGACCTTGTTGGTTTGAAGGGGCCCGATCAGATGCAAGCGAATCTCCGGAAATTCGCTCCGGAGCGCCGGCCATTTCACTGCGGCCTCCTGGACGCGGTTCTCGCCAAAATCGCTCTGGCCCGCGGCGATCGCCGCGCGGCAGCTCGCGGCCGGATGGAATTTTCCGACGGCAATCAACGTAATATCCGCCGAGTTTCGTCCGACGGCGCGGCAGCTATCATCGATGCGCGCGCGTACCGCCCGGAGATTGCTCGCTATGGTCGCAATTTCGACATGCGTATCGGACATCGTTCCGTCTCATTTGCCGGCCGGGAGACTAATTCGGCCGGGAGGCCAACAATGCCCAGACATGCGGGCTAGGCGCCACCGATCAGGGCCGGACGCGGAAATTTCGCCGCACGTACTCAAGCAAAATCGCGACCGAGTCGTCGACCTTCTGATTCGTTGTGTCGACGACCAGATCGGGCGATTCCGGCACTTCATAGGGTGCGGATATGCCCGTGAAATCGCGGATTTCCCCCGACCGTGCGCGCTTGTAGAGGCCCTTGGGATCGCGCCGTTCGCAGGTCGCCAAATCCGCGCGGACATAGACTTCGTGAAACCGCCCCGCGGCGGCGGCGCGGGATTCCGCGCGATCCTTGCAATAGGGCGAAATGAACGCCGTGATCGCCACGACCCCAGCCTCGGCAAACAGCGCGGCGACTTCTCCGACCCGGCGAATGTTTTCCGCCCGGTCTTCGGGCGAAAATCCAAGATTGGCGTTGAGGCCGCGGCGAACATTGTCGCCGTCAAGCACGAAGACGTTGAAGCCTTCCTTGAACAGCCTCGCCTCGAGTTCGATCGCCAAGGTGGATTTGCCCGAGCCGCTGAGTCCGGTCAGCCAAATCACGCCGCCTTCGTGACCCGATTGGGCGGTCCGCATCTCCGCCGTCACGCGGTGCTCCACCACTGTCAGATTTTCCGAACGGACCAAGACGTGGCGGCGAAGGTCGGAATAGCCGGACATGTCGATCAATCCGCCGCCGGCGACATCGAAGCCATCGACGAGCACGAACCGGCCGGTTCGCGGATTCTGCGTCGAGGGATCGAGCGCAAGCATGGCGCGGGACCGCATGACGACCTCGGCGACCGTATTGCGTTCGACCTGGTTCGCCGGCGCGGCCGATAGGTCCGTCGTATTGATGACGCGGTCTATCGAGTGGACCTCGATCGGAACCTGCCGCGTTGCAAGCTTGAGGGTGTAGGTCTTGCCCGCGCGCAGCGGTTCCCGGCCCAACCAGAAAAGTCGGGCTTTGAATACGTTCGTTTCCCACGGCGCATGATCGACATGGCTCGCAAGTTCGCCCCGCTCCGCGAACACCTGTTCCTCGAGCGTGATGCCGATGGATTGTCCCGCTTGGGCCTCGTGGGCGGCCTCGGTCGACGGCCAGGATTCTATCGATTTGACCCGCGCCGTCATGTTGGAAGGCGAGAACAGCAGGCGTTCGCCGACGCGAAGGCGGCCGGTTTCGATGCGCCCGGTGTAGATTCGTCGATCGTCGAATTTGTAAACGTCTTGAATGGGGAAGCGGAGCGGCAAATCCTCGAGGCCCTCGGGCATCGCGAATTCATCCAAGGCCTCGATCAGATCGGGCCCCGAATACCACGGCATGCGAGCGGAATGGCCTTTGATATTGTCGCCCTCGCGCGCCGACGCGGGGATCACGCGTTTGGCATGGATCTGGATATCCGCCAGATACCGGCGCACGTCCTTTTCAAGTTCGGAAAATCGGGCGGCGTCGTAGCCGACCAAATCCATTTTCGTCACCACAACGAACACCTGCATCACGCCCATCAAGGACAGGACGTAACCGTGGCGGCGCGACTGCTCGCGCACGCCCTCGAGCGCATCAATGACGAGAATCGCGCCGTCGCACCCCGCGGCACCTGAAATCATGTTCTTTAGGAATTCGCGGTGTCCGGGAGCATCGACGAGCACGTAACGGCGTTGCGGCGTGCGAAACTGGATGTAGCTCACATCGATGGTGACGCCCTGGTCGCGCTCGGGCTGCAGCGCGTCCGTGACGAAGGCCCATTCGAAGGCCATATTGCGCCTGTGGCAGGTGGCTTCGACCTCCGCCAATTTTCCCGCGGGCAAGGCGCCGGTTTCGTGGAGCATGCGTCCGACGAGGGTGGATTTGCCGTGATCGACATGTCCTACGACTACGACGCGAAAGGCCGGTGTCGGGGAATGGCTGTGGGGGGACATGAACTGCGGCGACACTGGGTTGTGGATTTTCCAGGAAATAGGCACTTGGTCTTCCCATATCCAGGGCTGGAGACAAAGGTATTTGTAGGGCCTACCGGGGGGTTCGGGCTGGCGGGCGGTTCCGCGACAGTTGTTCGCGGGTACCCGGTTGCCTATCATCCGGCGCGGAAGCGACGGATACCAAATAATCGGAAAGGCGATGTGACGGCATGATTTTTCATGGGTTGAGGACAAAGGCTGCGACACCGATTCTATTGGTCATGGGCTTGGTGTTCGCGCTGGCCGCTTGCACGCGCAACACGGCGCCGCCAAAGCAAGAAGGCGTCGCCGGCGCGGACGGCTATAATTACCTTGGCACACCGCAAGGTTCGAGCGCTTCGGCGCCGGCGGTCAATTCGTTCCTTTGGCGTGCGAGTTTGGAAACCGTGGCGTTCATGCCCCTGGCTTCGGCCGATGCCTATGGCGGCGTGTTGATTACCGACTGGTATGCACCGCCGGAGACGCCCGCCGAGCGGTTCAAGATCAATGTCTTCGTGACCGGCCGGCAGCTGCGGGCCGACGCGTTGCGCGCGGTCGTGTTCAAGCAAGCGCGGCGGCCCGACGGGTCCTGGATCGATGCCTCGGTGGATCCTGGCACGGCGCGGAGCCTCGAGGACACGATTCTTGGGCGCGCGCGGCAAATGCGCGCCGATTCACCCAACCAATAAGCGGCAGGCAGGCAGAATATTCCAGCCGGCCGGGGCCGTGCTTTCCGATTTATCCTTATCTGATTTGTCGCAGTCCGATTTATCCCAGCCCGAGCATCGCGATGGCGCGCTATAACCCGGCGGAAATCGAAGCCAAGTGGCAAGCCGCTTGGGAACGGCATGGCACTTTCCATGTCGAAGCCGATCCAAGCCGGCCAAAGTATTATGTTCTTGAAATGTTCCCATACCCTTCGGGGCGTATCCACATGGGGCATGTCCGCAATTACACGCTGGGCGATGTGGTCGCGCGCTACAAACGAGCGCGGGGGTTCAACGTGCTGCATCCCATGGGCTGGGATGCCTTTGGCTTGCCTGCGGAGAACGCCGCACGGGAGCAAAAAATTCACCCCGCGAAGTGGACTTACGACAACATCGCGACGATGCGGGCGGAACTCAAGCGAATGGGTTTGTCTCTGGATTGGCGCCGGGAGATAGCGACCTGTCATCCCGGCTACTATCGCCACCAGCAAAAGCTTTTCCTCGATTTTCTTAAAGCCGGACTTGCCTACCGGCGCGAGTCCTTCGTCAATTGGGACCCCGTCGATCACACGGTGTTGGCGAACGAGCAAGTGATCGACGGCCGCGGTTGGCGCTCGGGCGCGGCGGTGGAAAGGCGCAAGCTTTCCCAGTGGTTTTTCAAGATCACCGCCTATACGGAGGACTTGTTATCGGCCCTGGGCTCGCTCGCGCGCTGGCCGGAGAAGGTTCGCCTCATGCAGGAGAACTGGATCGGCAAATCCCAGGGCGCGTTCATGCAGTTCGAACTCAAGGGGCGATCCGACTGGATCGAGGTGTTCAGCACGCGTCCGGATACGATCTTCGGCGCCTCGTTCATGGCGCTCTCGCCCAATCATCCGCTTTCGGAGGAGATCGGGCGCGATAATCCTTGCCTCGGGGCGTTCATCGCCGAATGCAATCGGATGAGTACGAGCGAAATCGCCATCGAGACCGCCGAGAAACGGGGCTACGACACGGGGCTCAGGGTCGCGCATCCGTTTCGCCCTGGCGTCGAGCTTCCGGTATATGTGGCCAATTTCGTGCTCATGGAGTACGGCAGCGGCGCGATTTTCGGCTGTCCCGCGCACGATCAGCGCGACCTGGATTTTGCGCGAAAATACGGCCTTGAAGTTATTCCCGTGGTGTTGCCGCCGGATGGCGATCCGGAGAATTTCTCGGTCGGTGCCGACGCCTATGTCGGGCCAGGCAAGATTTTCAACTCCGATTTTCTCGACGGTCTCGACGTCGAGACCGCGGTCGCCGCAGCCACACGGCGCTTTGCCGATTCCGGTCGCGGCCGCGCCGCGACGGTTTATCGGCTGCGTGATTGGGGCGTGTCGCGGCAACGCTACTGGGGCTGCCCCATTCCGGTCGTGCACTGCGAGATATGCGGTGTGGTGGCGTTGCGCGAGAGCGATCTGCCGGTCTTGCTGCCGGACGACGTGACGTTCGACAAACCGGGCAACCCTCTCGATCATCATCCGACGTGGAAGCATGTGATTTGTCCGGATTGCGGCGGTCCGGGACGGCGGGAGACCGATACATTCGATACCTTCGTTGATTCGTCTTGGTATTTCGCGCGGTTTTGCTCGCCGCGCGCCGATGCTCCGGTAAATGGGGCTGAAGTCGATTATTGGCTATCGGTCGATCAGTACATCGGCGGCGTCGAGCACGCGATTTTGCATTTGCTTTATGCTCGATTTTTCACCCGCGCCATGCACCGCACCGGCCATGTGAGGCTCGACGAGCCGTTCGGTGGTTTGTTTACGCAAGGCATGGTTTGCCATGAGTCCTATCGTAGCGAGGATGGGAAATGGCTCTATCCGGAGGAGATTCGCAAGCTCGACGATGGGTCGATCATCCACGCCGAGACCGCCCGGCCCGTGACCGTCGGAAGGCGGGAGGTCATGAGCAAGTCGAAGAAGAATGTCGTGGCGCCGGGGGCCATCATCGACACCTACGGCGCCGATACGGCGCGTCTTTTCATGCTTTCCGACAGTCCGCCCGAGCGCGATTTGGAGTGGTCCGAGGCCGGCGTTGAGGGGGCGTGGCGTTATTTGGGGCGACTTCACCGCACGGTGATGGAATCGACATTTGCCTTGGCCGATTCGGGGTCTCCACGACCGGTTCGGTTTTCGTCGGTCGCCGAGACGGCCTACCGCCGCATCAACAAAACGATCGTCGCGGTTACGGATGATCTCGAGAAGTTTCGTTTCAATCGAGCGGTTGCTAGAGTGCGTGAATTGAACAATGCGCTTCTTGAGATGGACGGCAAGACGGAGGGCGAGTCATGGGTGATGCGCGTCGGTTTGGAGATTCTTTTGCAATTGCTTGCGCCCATGGCGCCGCATATTGCCGAGGAATTGTGGGCCGCGCTGGGCGGCAAGGGATTGCTTGCCGAACATCCTTGGCCTAGCGCGGATGACGCCTATGTGTTGGACGAGAATGTAGAAATCGCGGTCCAAGTTTCCGGTAAATTGCGCGGGACAATTGAGGTGGCGCGCGATTGCGGCGAGGATGCGGTTCGCGCGGCGGCCCTTGCTTTGCCGAACGTGGCGCGGGCGGTGTCGGGTCGTACAATCCGGCAAGTGATCGTGGTGCCGAATCGGATCGTCAATGTGGTTCTTTAAGATTTCATGCGTTGTTGTTGTTCTGGTCCTAGGGGGTTGTGGGTTTCGTCCCCTATATGGTCAGCGCGAGGGCGGCGGCGCGACGGATCACATGGCCGCCGTACGCGTAGGCGTGATTGAGGATCGCGCGGGACAGCTATTGCGCAACGCGCTTTTGGAGCAGCTGCAGCCAGGCGGGCAGCCCGGGTTGCCGCTTTATGCCTTGGACTTGAAATTGACCGAGACGGTTCAGCAGCTCGCACTACAGAAGGACGAGACGACATCGCGTTCGAGCCTGGAATTGCGCGTGGCCTATGTTTTGAAGCGGTTCGATAATGGCGCAACCTTGTTTGAGGGCGTAAGCCGGGCGGCCACCGGTTTCAACGTTGTTTCCTCGCACTTCGCCACCTTGAGTGCCGAGAGCGATGCCCGCAAACGGTCCCTTCGCGTGCTGAGCGAGGATATCAAAGTTCAACTCGGTGCGTATTTTGCCCGAGGCACGCCTTGATGGTGGGCGCGTGAGAATTTCGTCGACCAGGGCCGGCGCTTTCTTGGGTGACGCTTGGTTGAAGTTCGTCGGAGTTTTGCTTTATGGGCCGGATTTGGGCCTGGTTCGCGAACGGGCAGCGGCGCTGGCGGGAGCCGCGCTCGGCGCTAAATCTGGGCTGTTCGGCGCGATCGAATTGCCGGGTTCGCGGGTCAAGGATGAACCTCGGCTTTTGATCGACGAGTTATCGATGTTGGCATTCGGCGGTGGCCGGAAGCTGGTGGTTGTCCGGGATGCCGGGGATGGCGTGTGCAACGCGGTTGCGATGGCGCTGCGGTCTTGGCCGGAATTGGCCTGCTTGATCGTCGAAGCGGGCGATTTGCCGAAACGGTCAACGCTGCGGGAATTGTTTGGGGGCGATTACCGTTTGGCGGAACTCGCCTGTTATCCCGACAGCGAGGAGGTCGTTGCCGATTTGGTGCGGGCGGGCTTGGCAGGGGGTGAAGTTCGGGCGACCGAGGACGCGCTAGGCTATTTGGCGGCGCGGCTTCAGGGCGACCGCCTGGTAATTCGCTCGGAGATCGCGAAGATTGGGACGTTCGCAGGACCCGGCGGCGTTCTCGATCTCGAGTCTGCGATCGAGATATCGGGCGCGATTGGTGAAGTCTCCATGGACGCGGCGCTTCACGCGGCATGGACCGGTCGGATTGAGGATGTCGATGCCGCAGTGCACGAATGTTTGTCTCAGGGTGTCGCGCCGGTTGCACTGATCAGAGGAGCGATCCGGAATCTCGAGCGCTTGGTACTTGTGCGCGCGGCTGTTGATGGGGGTGCCGCGATCGACGATTCCGTCCGTGCATTGCGGCCGCCGGTGTTTTTCCGGCATGTCGAGGATTTCAAGCGCGAGGTTCGTACTTGGCCGCGCGAATCTCTGCACCGCGCGCTCGAACGCTTGCTCGAGGCTGAGGTCCGCTGCAAATCTAGCGGTCTTCCCGATGCTTCGGTTTGCGGAAGAGCGTTTCTTGAAATCGCGACGGCCGCACGGTTCCAATCGGCCGCGCGGCGTTAGGTGAGGTGAGTTTTCGTCAAGCGCAGGACCAAGTCGTCGAGCTGCTCAAGGGATTGGTAACGGATTGTGAGCTCACCAGCCGTGCCGTTCGTTTTGAGGCCGACCTTCAATCCGAGTGCACCGGACAATTGTCTTTCCAAAGCGGCGATGTCCGAATTTTTTTCGGACGGAGCCTTGTTGGGCGGCGGGTTTTTGGCGCTGCGCACCATGGCTTCGACTTGGCGCACGCTCATGTCGCGGGAGACCGCGATTCGTGCCAAGGCTTCCGCGTTCGGCAGGCCAATCAGCGGCCGGGCGTGTCCAGGGGAAAGTTTCTTCTCGTCGATAAGCGCTTGGATGGTGTCCGAGAGCTCGAGCAGTCGAACGGCGTTGGCGATGTGGCTGCGGCTTTTCCCTAAGATCCGCGCGAGGTGGTCTTGGGTGTGGCCAAACTCGGTCATCAAGCGGCGATATCCGAAGGCTTCCTCGATCGGCGATAGATCGGCGCGCTGGATGTTTTCGACCAGAGCGATTTCGAGGACGTCGCGATCGCTGAGTTCGCGCACGACGACCGGGATTTCGTGAATGCCCGCGCGCTGCGCCGCGCGCCAGCGCCGTTCCCCGGCGACGATTTCATATTCCTTATCGGCCAGACGGCGGACCAGGATTGGTTGCAGGACGCCCTTTTCCTTGATCGAGTTCGCGAGCGATTCAAGTTCCGGCTCGTCAAATCTGCGCCGCGGCTGGAACGGGCCCGGGCGAAGTTGGGTTAGCGGCAGGCTACGGACGAATTTCTCCGCTTCTTGGTCCGCTGCCGGTGGAGTTTCATCGCCGAGGAGAGCAGAGAGCCCGCGCCCGAGGTGTCGGCGTTTTTGGTCGTCGGAGTTCATTGCCGCAGGGCTTGTTCGCGGCGAATAACTTCGCTGGCCAGGTGGATATAGGCCTGCGAGCCGGAGCAGCGAAAATCATAGAGCAGCACCGGCTTGCCGTACGAGGGCGCTTCGGAGACTCGGACGTTTCGGGGAATAACGGTCTGGTAAACCTTCTCGCCGAAATGCCGGCGAACATCGGACGCCACGAGATCGGAGAGGCTGTTTCGCTTGTCGAACATCGTCAAGACAAGGCCCTGGATTTCAAGGCGCGGATTGAGATTTTTTCGGACCCGCTCGATGGTTCGCATGAGGTGGCTCAGGCCTTCCAGCGCATAGAACTCGCACTGCAATGGCACCAGGACCGCGTCCGCGGCAGTTAGAGCGTTGAGCGTTAACAAGCCTAGAGCGGGCGGGCAGTCGATCAGAATATAGCTGTAATCGGCCTTGCGGTCGCGGATGGCCGCGCGCAATCGATATTCGCGCTCCGACATCCCGACGAGCTCGAGTTCCGCGCCCGTAAGATCGATGGATGATGGAATGACGGATAGGCCGGGGATGGCCGTCGCGATCGTCACATCTGCGATTCCGCGGCGGTCGATTATGAGATCGTAGGTGCCCTGAACGCGCTGGTGTTTTGTCACGCCGAGTCCCGTACTGGCGTTGCCCTGAGGGTCCAGATCGATGAGCAAAACTTTCTCGCCGACCGCCGCCAACGCAGTTCCTAGATTGACTGCGGTGGTGGTCTTTCCCACTCCGCCTTTCTGATTGACGATTGCGATAACGCGCGGCCCACTCGGGCTCGAATGCATGGTGGCACCGGGTTCATGATGAATTTGGGGCATGATGGATATCTTCGATCTCAAGAACGCACCCGTCGCGGCCGGCTTGGCTGGGGTGAATGCGTGCGGTTAGTTTCCTCTTTTTTTGAGCCAGAATCAATTCATGTTGTACCTTAGAACCCTTCAATAACAATATATGGGATTGGGGCGCTATCAAATGGGTGACCAGATCAAGGAAGCTATCGATCTCGGCCACCGCCCTTGCGGTTATGGTCAATGCCGGTGTGGGGACATATTCCGAAATATCGATGCTCAAGACTTGCGCCGTGGCGCCGGTGCGATGAACGACGGCACGAAGAAACGCACATTTTCGCTTATCACGCTCCACCAGGTCGATCCGGTCTTCACCAAGAATCGAAAGCACAAGGCCCGGAAAGCCAGCACCCGAACCAACATCCACTATTCGGCCGCGGTCTTTGCGCAAAAATTGGCGGAGTTGAGCGGAGTCTAAAAAATGCCTTGTCCAGAGATTAGGCAGAGTATTGTTGCCAATTAAATTTATTGATTTTTGCCATTTTGAGAGTTCTTCGGCGTATAGAGCAAGTTTTTGAGTCGTTTCACGTGAAACGTTTGCAAACTTATGAAATACAACGCTTTCTTGAACTTGCGTCATGCAACACGATTTTGTCTATTTTGCGAAAACTGAGCCATGCGAATCAAGGCCCCCAAAGCGGCCGGTGTCATGCCCTCAATTCTACTAGCTGCGCCGACCGTTAATGGGCGGTTCCTGTTCAGTTTTTCTCGCAATTCTCCAGATAATTCCGGCAAATTTGAATAGTCGAGGTTATTTGGGAGATATGCCATATCTTCGCGCCGAAAGGCTGCGATATCGCGATTTTGTCTATCGATATAGCCCGCATAGCGGGCCTCTACTTTCAATAACTCAATTATATTCAATGGTATAAGTTGAATTTCCGGCCATATTTCGATGAGTTTTTCAAGGGACAAGCTCTCATAGGAGAGGAGCTTTAAGGCTGATCGCCATTCTCCATCCGCGTTGACGTCAACGCCATGGCGCTTGATTTGGCTGGGGAGCGCCTTGAGGGAGCCAAGCATACCGCGGCATTTCTCAAGCACGTGATTCTTCTCGATCCAAGAAGCCCGGCGCCTATCCTGAACGAGACCGACCGCGACTCCAATCGGGGTAAGACGCTGGTCGGCATTGTCCGAGCGCAAACTAAGCCTGAATTCGGCCCGTGACGTGAACATGCGATACGGCTCGGTTGCGCCGTGCGTGACCAAATCATCGATCATAACGCCAATAAGCGCGTCCGCTCGGCTGAGCACGAGGCCCTTTACGCCTAGGGCCCTCGCTGCCGCATTGGCCCCGGCCAAGATCCCCTGGCCGGCGGCCTCTTCATAACCCGTCGTGCCATTTATTTGCCCGGCAAGGAAAAGTCCGGGACAACGCTTAACCTCCAGCGTATTGGTCAGCTCACGTGGGTCGACAAAATCGTACTCTACGGCATAACCTGGCCGCAGGATTTTGGCCCGTTCTAGGCCTGGGATCGTCCGCACGAAGGCCGCCTGCACTTTTTCCGGGAGCGAAGTCGAAATCCCATTTGGGTAGATGGTATCGTCATCCAAGCCCTCGGGCTCAAGGAAGATCTGGTGCGATTCTCTGTCGCCGAATCTTTCAACCTTATCTTCAATCGAGGGGCAGTACCGCGGTCCGACACCGCTAATCCCCCCTGAGTGCATGGCAGAAAGTGCCATGTTCTGACGGATGATTTCATGCGTGCCCGCCGTCGTTCGGGTAATATGACAGGGAACTTGGGCGGTCTCGATGGTTTTCGACAGAAAAGAAAATGGCTCCGGTGGATTGTCGCCCCACTGAACTTCGAGGCCCGACCAATCTATGGTCCGGCCATCCAGCCGTGGCGGGGTGCCGGTTTTCAGTCGACCGAGGACCATACCGAGCTTTCTTAAGCGCGACGAAAGAGCCGTAGAGGCGGCCTCCCCTACGCGTCCGCCGGGCTCTTTCCTAGATCCAACGTGCAATGTTCCATTCAAGAACGTGCCGGTGGTCAAGACCACGGCCTTGGCATGAATCCGGGTACGATCAGCCAAAAACAGCTCAAATCCACCACCCAAAACCGGAACGATATCCTCGACCTCGCCCTTACCGATTGAAAGCCCAACTTGACCGGCCAACAGACACTGAATCGCGGAACGGTAAAGCTTTCGATCGGCTTGAGCTCTAGGGCCATGCACTGCAGCCCCCTTGCTACGATTGAGAACACGAAATTGTATTCCCGCCTTATCGATTGCGCGCGCCATGATTCCATCAAGCGCATCAATTTCCCGAACAATCTGGCCCTTAGCCAAGCCCCCAATTGCGGGATTGCAGGACATCTCACCAATTCTTGAGGGATCGGTGGTCACCAAAAGCGTAACAGCCCCCATGCGCGCAGATGCGGAGGCAGCTTCACTGCCAGCGTGCCCACCCCCAATCACGATAACTTCGTATCGATTCATGATTCTATGCCCTACATCACATGCCAAATTTTCGTAAATTAGACCCGAATGTTTCACGTGAAACATTAAAATTCGCCCTTGGTAAATGTTTCACGTGAAACATCACTTCCCTATGCAGAAATCGGCGAAGATTGAGTCCAATACCTCTTCGGCCGAAATCAGCCCAACCAATCGGCCCAGCGCGTTTGTCGCAAATCGAATATCCTCGACGCATAAGACCATATCTGGTTGTACCAATGCCCGATTCATCGCTTTGAGACTCTCCTCCAGCGCCGCTCTTTGTCTCGGCCGAGAAATAGCCGAGATCCCGGATTGCGGCACCAGAGCCCGCACGGCTCGAGATAACTCTCTCAACAGGGTATCTATTCCCGATCCCGTTTTTGCCGAAATTGCCAGCCCACCCTGTCGCACCACCTCCTGAGCAGCCGCGCCAAGTAGGTCAATCTTGTTCGTAACCGGCAATATCGTGCCCCTTAACGGGCCTAACCCTTTCACGATCTTCTCGCACCCTTCGCTCTCATCGCTGAGTGCCACAATCAAATCCGCCTCTCGCGCCGCTCGTTTTGCGCGCTCTATTCCCTCCCGCTCGACCGGGCCCACGGGAGTCCGCACCCCCGCAGTATCGAACAGAATGACCAATGCCCCATCCACATCCAATCGAACCTCAAGGACGTCGCGTGTTGTACCCGGTCTATCGGTCACGATCGCGACATCCCGTTTGGCAAGAATATTCAAGAGGCTCGACTTCCCCACATTGGGGGGACCAATGATCGCGACACGGATACCTTGCCGAACCAATTCCCCCCGGTTCTCGTTCGCCAAAAAACTCGCGGCCGCATCCGCGAGCAGGGATAGCCGTGCTCGCGCGTGTTTTGGAAGGGTATCCGGGACATCCTGGTCCGAAAAATCGATATCGGCCTCAAACATGGCCAAGATTGCGATCAACTCGAGCCGCCATGCGAGAAATTTGGCCGACACGCCGCCTTGCAGCTGATCTAGGGCCTGAAGGCGTTGTAATTCTGTTTCAGCCGAAATTAAGTCCGCCAGGCCTTCTACTTCCACCAAGCCCATCTTACCGTTGAGATAGGCCCGTTTCGAAAATTCACCGGGCTCCGCCGGCCTAACGCCCTCAAACCCAATCAAAGTCCCAGCCAGCGCCGTTGTAACCGCGATGCCGCCATGGACATGGAACTCGACCATTTCCTCGCCCGTGAAACTAGCCGGGGCCGGGAACCAGATCACCAATCCCTGATCGATGATTTTATCCGTCTTCGGATCATGCAGAACACGCAACGCCGCACGTCGCGGCAAATTAGGCGGATCACCCGTTATATCTAGAACAATGCATGAACATTTTGGGCCGGACAGCCGAACAACCGCAATGGCCGCGCGACCATGCCCGCTCGAGAGCGCAAAAATAGTATCGCCCGAACTCATCACCGAACGCGCTATGAAGCTATCGACTAGTCCGTGGCCTTGAGCGGCACATCTTCCGGGCGCAACACCAACCGCTCCACCCGGCCACCCCCGATCAGATGAACACGCAGAATCTCGTCCAAATCTTCGCGCGATCGATAGCTGTACCAGACCCCCTCGGGGTAGATCACCATGGTCGGACCCAATTCGCAGCGGTCGAGGCAGCCGGCCGCATTGATACGGACATCTTCAAGGCCGGCTTTCTTTGCCTGATTCTTGAGATAGGTTCGCAGTTTTATGGCTTCTTTGTCGGCGCAACAGCCGCGCGGGTCACCAGTCGGGCGTTCATTGGTGCAACAAAATACATGCCGTGAATAATATAACTTGGAATCAGAATCGTCTTTACCCATTTCCCGTGCCTCCTGGATCGTGAGAAATATTGACTATTACTTGTATTAGACTTGCTAATATTTTATCTAACACGAAGCTTGGCGGTAGTTGACCCGAAAAAACTAACCCACAACGGCCCAATACCTTCGCGGCGTAAACCCGTCGCCGCACGAACCAGGTATATTGCGCCCCTGCCTGTGTAAGGCCCCTACCGTTGTACTACCCTTGCCGGCGAAAGACCGGCAAGCCAATTAGCCGTCATCCCACCCGCTTTTGGCCTCGCCAACCCACCGCATGCCGTCCGGATCGAGTCCGGATTCCTCCGTTCCCCACCCTTACGCGGAAAACATGACACAGACACCCGCCGGCCGCCAAAACCAACTCGCGAACGAAAGCAGCCCCTACCTCCTCCAACACAAGGACAACCCCGTCCATTGGCGGCCCTGGGGCAAGGCTGCGCTCGCGGAAGCGCGCGCGCTCGGCCGACCCATCCTGCTATCGGTCGGCTATTCGGCCTGCCATTGGTGCCATGTGATGGCGCACGAATCGTTCGAGAAGGCAGCCATCGCCGCGGTCATGAACGATCTGTTTGTGAATGTGAAGGTCGATCGCGAAGAGCGTCCCGATATCGACACAATCTATCAATCCGCCCTGGCCCTGATGGGCGAACAGGGCGGCTGGCCCTTGACCATGTTCCTAACCCCAGACGGCGAGCCGTTCTGGGGCGGCACGTACTTTCCGCCCGAACCCCGTTATGGCCGACCCGGATTCCCCGATCTGTTGAAGCGCGTCGCCACCACGTTCCGCGAACAACAAGACGCCGTACAACAAAATGTCACGGCGCTACGCGGCGCCCTCGGTAAGCTATCGTCCCCGCCGCCCGCCGACGGCGAATTGCCACCTGACATCCTCGTCCAAGTGGCCAAGAAACTCGTAGAGCATGTCGATTTCGAGCATGGCGGATTCGGCAGCGCGCCGAAATTCCCGCAAGTATCGGTGTTCGAGCTCCTCTGGCGCGCCTTTCGCCGCAACGCGGGCCCGCGACTCGGCGAGGCCGTCACCACCGCGCTCGACAGGATGTGCCAAGGCGGGATCTACGACCATGTGGGGGGCGGATTCGCGCGTTATTCGGTCGACGACGTCTGGCTCGTCCCGCATTTCGAGAAAATGCTTTACGACAACGCCCAGCTCGTCGAACTGATGAGCCTCGCCTGGCAGCATACGAAAAGCCGGCTTTACCGCGAACGCATCGCGGAAACCATCGATTGGGTCATGCGCGAGATGCGCGATCCGGAAGGCGGCTTCTTCTCGTCCCTCGATGCCGACAGCGAGGGCGAGGAGGGCAAGTTCTACGTTTGGACCGAAAGCGAGATCGATACGCTTCTCGGCCCGCACGCGGCACATTTCAAGAAGATCTACGACGTGAGCGTGACGGGCAATTGGGAACATGCGAATATTCTCAATCGCTCGAAATCGGGCGGCTTTGCCGACGATCACGACGAATCGCGCCTGGCGGACTGCCGGGTGGCCCTATTGGAACACCGCCGCCATCGCGTCCGCCCCGGCCTCGACGACAAATGCCTTGCGGACTGGAACGGGCTCATGATCGCGGCGCTCGCCACGGCGGGCGATGTATTCGAAAAGCCCGAATGGGCCGCGGCGGCCGCACGCGCCTTCGATTTTGTCCAGGTGCGCATGACGGAGAACGGCCGCCTGAACCACAGTTGGCGCCACGGCGTGCTGCGTCACCCCGCGACGCTCGACGACTACGCCAATATGAGCCGCGCGGCGCTCGCGCTGCATGCGGCGATCGGCGACGAGCGCTATCTTCGTCAAGCCGAACAATGGGTTGAAGTCGCCAATCGCCACTACTGGGACGCCAATGGCGGCGGGTATTTCTTCTCCGCCGACGACACCGACGACGTCATCGTGCGCACCAAGTCCGCCCAAGACCAGGCCGTGCCTTCGGGCAATGGCACGATCGCGGGCGTGCTTGCGCGGCTGTTCCTCCTGACCGGCAATCGCGCCCATCGCGAGCGCGCGGAGACCGTCATTCGCGCCTTCTCGGGCGAGATCGGCCGTAACATCTTCGGCCTCGGCGGTATTTTGGCCGCCCATGGCTTGCTCGGCGAAGGTCGACAGATCGCACTTATTGGCGAGCGCGCGGACCCGCGCCTGACCGCATTGCGCAAGGCGGTGAATGATGTCTCGCTGCCCGAACGGGTATCATGGGTCGTGCCGCCCGGCGCCGAATTCCCGATCGGCCATCCTCTGCTCGGCAAGATCGCGGTCGATGGCAAGCCCACCGCCTATATCTGTAGAGGGCCGAGCTGTTCCTTGCCCATCACGGATCCCGCGGCGCTTCGCGCGGCGCTCGGCGCATGAGCACCTGCACCATGCCAACGCCGATCGGCACGCTCGAACTGGTCGAACAGGGCGGCGCCATCGTCCGAATAACCGCGCGTGGCCCCGGTGCGATTTCGGCGCCGCCAACAAACGCCATCCTTGCCGCGGCCAGCGAGCAGCTCGCGCGTTATTTCGAGGGTCGCCTTGAGACATTCGCCGTCCCGGTTGACCCGGAAGGCACGCCCTTTCAGCGCCGCTTATGGGCCGCATTGCGCGAAATCCCCTACGGCGAGACACGCACCTATGGGCAGCTCGCCACGCAAATCTCCAGCGTCGCGCGCGCTGTCGGCCAAGCCTGCGGCGCCAATCCCGTTCCGATCGTCATTCCGTGCCATCGCGTTCTCGCCGCGCACGGCCGGATCGGCGGCTTTAGCTTTCCTCGCGGCACGAATTCGAAGCGCCGTCTTCTCGCTCTCGAGGCACGGCACACCGGTCTGTTCGCGGCCCTGCCGCCCGCCTCGCCGAACGAATTGTCAGTCGCCGCGCGGCCGCGCTAGCCTTGAGCCACAGAACCGAGGGGGACGGAACCATGCCGGATATTGTCATCAAGGCCGAAGATGGCGGGTCGTTCGGCGCCTATCTCGCCGCGCCCAAGTCGGGACCGGGGTCAGGTGTTCTCGTGATCCAGGAAATCTTCGGCGTAAACGCCGTGATGCGCGCGATCGCCGATGATCTCGCGGCACAGGGCTATTTCGCCCTTTGCCCCGATATTTTCTGGCGCCAGGAACCGGGCGTTCAGTTGACCGACCAAACCGATGCCGAGTGGGCGAGGGCCTTCGAGTTCTTCAAGGGCTTCGATGAGGCCAAGGGCATCGCCGATCTCAAATCTTCCCTGAATCATCTCCGTGCCCTACCGGGCTGCACGGGCAAGGTCGGGACTGTCGGCTATTGCCTCGGCGGGCGTCTTGTCTATCTCATGGCTTGCCGTTCGAATGCCGATGCCAATGTCAGCTTCTACGGCGTCGGAATCGAGAACAATCTCGGCGAGGCCAAAGCCATCGCGAAACCGACATTGCTCCACATCGCGGAAAAGGATTCCTACGTGCCGCCGGACGCGCAGGCTAAAATCCAAGCGGGACTTTCGTCCATCCCCTCCGTGACCCTCTTCTACACCTACGAGGGACAAGAACACGGCTTTGCCCGCGCTGGCGGAAAGCACTACGACCAGGCCTCGGTCGATCTCGCGAACGACAGAACATCCGTGTTCTTCAAGAGATATCTGGCCTAGAAACTCTCTAAACGAGGAAAGAGCCGAGCCATGGTCAAAGCCATACGCATCCACAAGGCTGGCGGGCCCGAGGCCTTCGTTTGGGAGGACATCGCGGTCGACAAACCAGGTCCGGGCCAGGTCGCACTCACGCAAACCGCCATCGGCTTGAACTATATCGACGTCTATCATCGCAGCGGTCTTTATCCGCTCGCGGCCTTTCCCGCCGTTATCGGCATGGAGGGCGCGGGGGTCGTCGAGACGGTCGGGCCGGGGGTTGCGGACCTCAAACCCGGCGACCGCGTCGCCTATGCCTCCGTGCCCCTTGGCGCCTATGCCCAAGCCCGACTCATGCCGGCCGATCGCCTGGTGAAGCTTCCCGACTCGATCGAGGATCGCCAAGCCGCGGCCATGATGCTCCAGGGCATGACGGTCGAATATCTGTTGCTGCGCACCTATCCCGTTCGCCGCGGCGAAACGATCCTGGTTCACGCGGCCGCCGGCGGCGTCGGCCTCATCCTGTGCCAATGGGCAAAGCACCTCGGCGCGACCGTCATCGGAACCGTGAGCTCGGACGAGAAGGCCGCGCTCGCGCGCGGGCATGGCTGCGATCACGCGATCGTTTATACGCGCGAGAATTTCGTTCAGCGCGTGAAAGAAATCACGGACGGCCAAGGGCTGCCGGTGGTTTACGACTCGATCGGCAAGGATACGTTCGAGGGCTCACTCGATTGCTTGCGGCCGCGCGGACTTATGGTGTCGTTCGGCAATGCCTCCGGGCCCGTGCCGCCGTTCAACCTGGCGGTGCTCGGCCAAAAGGGCTCGCTCTTCCTGACCCGGCCTTCGCTCGTCGCCTATACCGCCGCGCGTGCGGATCTCCAGGCAAGCGCGAACGCCCTGTTCGACGTGGTGTCGAAAGGCGCCGTGAAGATCGAGGTTCGCCAGACCTATGCGCTCAAGGACGCGGCGCAAGCCCATCGCGATCTCGAGGGGCGAAAGACCACCGGATCGACGGTGCTTCTGCCCTGAAGAGGGCACCAAGAGGGCAACAAAAAAGGCGGCTGAATTAGCCGCCTTTTTCTCACCCAAAGATCGCGCTCAGGTGTTCATGGCCTCGAAGAAATCCGCATTGTTCTTCGAGTGCTTTAGCTTGTCGACCAGGAATTCCATCGCATCGGTGACGCCCATCGGCAACAGGATGCGCCGCAGCACCCACATCTTCGACAGCACGCCCTTGTCGACCAGAAGCTCTTCCTTGCGCGTGCCCGAGCGCGTGATATCGATCGCGGGCCAAGTGCGCCGGTCGGACAACTTGCGGTCCAAGATGATTTCCGAATTGCCGGTGCCCTTGAATTCTTCGAAGATCACTTCGTCCATGCGCGATCCGGTATCGACCAGCGCCGTGGCGATGATCGAGAGCGAGCCGCCTTCCTCGATATTGCGCGCCGCGCCGAAGAAGCGTTTGGGCCGCTGCAGGGCGTTCGCATCCACGCCGCCCGTCAACACCTTGCCCGAGGACGGTACGACCGTGTTGTAGGCGCGGGCAAGGCGCGTGATCGAATCGAGCAGAATAACGACATCGCGTTTGTGTTCGACTAGGCGTTTAGCCTTCTCGATCACCATCTCCGTGACTTGCACATGCCGAACGGCGGGCTCGTCGAAGGTCGAGCTGATGACCTCGCCCTTCACCGAACGTTGCATGTCGGTGACTTCTTCCGGCCGCTCGTCGATCAAGAGGACGATCAGATAGACCTCGGGATGATTGGCCGCGATGGAGTGCGCGATATTCTGCAGCATCACGGTTTTGCCGGTGCGCGGCGGCGCCACGATTAACCCGCGCTGACCCTTGCCTAGCGGCGTGATCAAATCGATGACCCGCGTGGTCAGATCCTTGGTCGTCGGCTTATCGATCTCGAGCTTCAAGCGCTGCTCGGGATAGAGCGGCGTCAGATTGTCGAAATTGATCCGGTGTCGGACCTCTTCGGGGTCGCCAAAATTGATTGTGTTGACCTTGAGCAAGGCGAAATAGCGCTCGCCATCCTTGGGAGAGCGGATCTGCCCTTCGACCGTATCGCCCGTTCGCAGCCCGAAGCGGCGGACCTGGCTCGGCGAGACATAGATATCGTCGGGACCGGGCAGATAATTCGATTCTGGCGAGCGTAGAAAGCCGAAACCGTCTTGCAAGGCCTCCAACACGCCATCGCCATGAATGGCGACATCGTTCTCGGCCAAGGATTTGAGGATCGCGAACATCATGTCCTGCTTGCGCAGATTGCTCGCGTTCTCGACTTTCAATTCCTCGGCAAATGCCAGCAGATCAGCCGGACTTTTTTTCTTAAGGTCTTGAAGAAAAATGCCTTTGTCGTGTGCCGTTTTAAGATCCATGGTCCGCTCGCCCGCAAATGGGGCGTCTCGCTTGTGGGAGGGGTACCGAATTGACCGGTCCGGGGAGGAGTCTGCGCGAACCGGACGGGCCGGGGCGCGATAGGGCCTGGGAGACCCCGAGTAACATGCTCGCGACCGACAATATAGGCCGGTCGCGGGAAACTGCCAAGCCTTCGTAACAAAATTAAAACGGTCTGACCACCACCAGGACCACGATCGCGATCAAAAGGACCGTCGGGACTTCGTTCGCGAACTTGAAAAACCGCGCCGCGTGCCGGTTTTCTCCCGCCGCGAAAGCCTTGCGCCACAGCGCCATGCCATGGTGCAAAACGGTCAGCGCGCCAACCAGACCCAGCTTCGCGTAAAGCCAGCCGGACCGCCAATCGGCAACACCCGGAGTGAGCAACAAAGCAATGCCGAAAACGAACGTGGCGATCATCGCCGGATTCATGATCGCTCGCAGCAATCGGCGCTCCATCACCTCGAAAGTCTTGCCCGTCTCCGCGCTCGCATCCGCATGATAGGCAAAGAGCCGCGGCAGATACAAAAGACCCACCATCCAAGCGATCGCACTGACTATATGCAGGGCTTTTATCCACGGCTGGTATGCCAGCAGCCAATCCATTCCGCCAATTCCCTTGCTACTTGTCGCCTCGTATCATGAGGCCGCTTGCGCTAGAGGGCAGACGCTCTTGTCGGCCGGGCAAATTCGCACGCCCTCGGACGACCCGATCGGCGTTGCACCCTTCAGCGTATCGCGTACGAGGCTGGTTAGGCCGGCGATGAATTTCTCGTGCGCGGCGACCGCAGGAACCCGCGCAAATGCCGGCACGCCAACCACTTTGGCCAAGTGCCGGTATTCTTCGTCGAGTTCGACCAGGGTTTCCGAATGTTCCGACACGAACGCGATCGGCGCGACCACGATGGGCACCCGGTCTTGGGCGGCACGGCGAATTTCCTCCTCGGTCGACGGCCCGATCCATTTGAGCGGACCCACGCGGCTTTGATAGCAGACCACCCAATCCCCGGCGGCCAAGCCCAAGCGGTTCGCAATCCCTTCCGAGGTTCGCTCGATCTGCCATTGATAGGGGTCGCCGCCTTTGATCACCTTTTCGGGCAAGCCATGGGCCGAAAACAGAACGCGCGGCTTTCCGGCGAATGCGACATCGCGCATGGCCTCGGCAACGAGCTCGACTTGAGCCGCCAACCAGCCCTCGAGCCGCGGATAACAACAGACCGCGTAACTAGGTTTCACAAAACCAATCTTCGCAGTTGTACGCGCCCACGCCTTGAACGACGAGCCCGAGGTCGTGCCCGAAAATTGCGGATAGAGCGGCAGCAGCACCACTTCATCCGGATCGAATTCCTTAACGGCATCAGCTGTCTCGGCGCTCATCGGATGCCAATAGCGCATCGCAATGAATACACGCGTCTCCAGCCCAAGCGCTTTTTCCAAAGCCGCGGCCTGAAGACGCGTATTGGCAAGCAGTGGCGATCCGCCGCCGAGCTTCTCGTAGATGCCGATCGTTTTGCCCGCCCGCAGTCCGGAAATGAGCCGCGCCAGGAAGAACCGCACCACCGCCGGCACGGACAAAATCGCCGGATCGGAAAACATGTTTCTCAGGAACGGGCGAACGGATTGCGGCCGATCGGGCGCTCCAAGATTGAACAACACGACTGCGAGCTTCATGCGGATTTTCCCTGGTCGCGAACGAAGCGGACGAGCTCCGCCACGTGGTCCGGCGGAGTTGCGGGTACCACCCCATGGCCAAGATTAAAAACGAAAGGCCGCGAGCGGTAAGCGGCGAGTATCCTTGAAACCTGCTCGGTCATGGCCCGCCCCCCCGCGACGACGGCCAAGGGATCGAGATTGCCTTGCAGCACGATCTCCGCCGGGATTTCACGCGCCGCCCATGCCGGATCGACCGCCGTATCCAATCCAACCGCGGTCACCCCGGTTTCTTGGGCATAGCCGATATATTTGCCGCCAGCACCGCGCGGAAAACCGATGATTCGCGCGTCAGGAACCTCCGCCCGGACCCGCGCGACGATATCCCGAGTGGGTTCAACCACCCAGCGTGCGAATTGATCCGGTGCCAGCACGCCTGCCCAGCTATCAAACAGCTGAACAGCATCCGCGCCGGCATGAAACTGCGCCACCAAGTGCCGGACAATCGCTTCGGACAAAAGCCGAATCAGCCGACCGAATCCATGCGGATCCGACCAAGCCCAGGTCCGCGCCACCTCGAAATCCCGGCTGGTCCGACCTTCCGTGGCATAGGCGGCCAATGTCCAGGGCGCGCCGGCAAAGCCGATCAAAGCCTTTGAGGCGTCCAGCGATTGGCGGACCGATGCAATCGCCCTATAGACCGGCTCAAGCCTGTCAACGATGCCCTCCGCCGAGAGACTCCTCAATCCCTCAACGGACCGGATGGGTTCGAGTCTCGGTCCTTCGCCTTCAACGAACCAAACTGGAATACCAACGGCATCGCAAACGACCAAAATGTCCGAAAAGATGATCGCGGCATCGAGATCGTAGCGCGCGATCGGCTGCAGCGTGACCTCAGCGGCCAAGTCTGGGCTATAGCAAAACTCTAGAAAATTGCGTGTCTGGGCACGGACTTTGCGATATTCGGGCAGATATCGCCCGGCCTGCCGCATGAGCCATAGGGGCGGCGGGCTTCGCCGCTTGCCATCGAGGGCTTCGACGACAGCCGAGACGCGATCACAAACCATGGCTCGACTATCCTACTTCCCTTTAGATAATTGAATCTTTTTTTGAAGGGTAGTGGTGATTGGTCGTGTGCATAGCGGGGCTTCCCAGTCATCCACATGACTGTGGCTCCGCCAGGCCGCGCCGGGCCATGTGGCGAGCTTGTCCATAAACCGCCGGCAAGTTCGCGTGGGAGCGCAATTTGCTGTGTGGATTGCGTGTAAAGGACCGTGTCGAAAGATGGGGATGAAACTTGGTGCGGGACATGTCCCGGATATTGCCCGCGTGGTATCATTTTATCAGACATGGGACAGTTTCGCCCAAAACTCGAGATGGCACACCGCTCCAAACCCGTAAGGATTTCACCCCCACGTCGTTCCCGAGTTTGCGGCGCGGCCTCTGGATAACTCGATGTCCCGTACCTATCATCTTCACTTGGTTTCGGATTCGACCGGAGAAACCGTCGGCGTCGTCGCGCGCGCGGCCCTGGTTCAGTTCGAAGACGTGAAGGCGATCGAGCACCTTTGGTCGACGGTTCGCACCGAACGTCAGCTCGAGCGCGTGCTCTCGGCCATCGAGGCCGAGCCTGGTATTGTCATGTTCACGCTTCTGAGCCCCTTGCTGCGCGCGCGCCTGCGTAACGCGTGTGAAAAACTCGAGGTGCCTTGCATTGCCGTGCTCGACCCGGTCCTTGGCTCGCTGGCGATGTATTTCGGAACCGAGGGCAGCGGCCAACCGGGGGGCCAGCATGCGCTCGACTCCGATTATTATCAGCGTATCGATGCCATGAACTTCGTTCTTCGGCACGACGACGGCCAAGCCACGCGCGATCTGAACCAGGCCGATATCGTGCTCGTGGGCGTGTCCCGCACCTCCAAGACGCCGACTTGCATCTATCTTGCCAATCGCGGCATCAAGGCCGCAAACGTTCCCCTGGTGCCAGGATGCCCCACGCCGGATGAACTGCTGAACGCGACAAAGCCGTTTATCGTCGGCCTGACGAACGATCCCCAGCGCCTCGTTCAGATTCGTCGCAATCGTTTGCGTCTGATCGAAGAAAACGCGGAAACCGAATATGTCGATATCGGTGCCGTACGATCCGAAGTCGATCAAGCAAAGCGGTTGTTCGAGGAGCAGGGCTGGCCGGTCATCGATGTCACCCGTCGGTCCATCGAGGAAACCGCCGCAGCCATCATGCAGTTGTACAACGAACGCCGCCGGCGCATCGAATGACCGGCGGACCAACCATGACCGCCGGCGCGGCGCGCCCCATCGTCCTGGCTTCGGCCAGCACGACCCGTCAAAAAATGCTTGCGGCGGCGGGCCTGGCGACGATCTCGGACGCGGCGAATGTGGATGAATCTGCCGTCAAAGCAGCCATGGCGCGACAAGGTGCCGCTCCGCGCGAAGTAGCGATTGCTTTGGCCGAGATCAAGGCGCGACAGGTTTCGGGCCGGCATCCGGGCGCACTCGTGATCGGCGCCGACCAGATTCTCGAATGCGAAGGCCGGATGTACGACAAACCGTCTTCACTGGCCGCAGCGCGCCTGCAATTGCTTGGCTTGCGCGGCCGAACCCACACATTGGTCAGCGCCGCGGTCGTCGTACACGATGGCCGGCGACAGTGGCATGAAACCGCCGAGGCGCAGCTGACGGTTCGCTCGTTCACGGACATGTTTCTCGATGACTATCTCGCGCGTCTCGGTGACGATGTCTGCAGGTCGGTCGGGGCCTATCAGCTCGAAGGTCTAGGGGTTCAGTTCTTTTCCAAGATCGACGGCGATTTTTTCACGATACTCGGGGTGCCTTTGCTGCCGCTTCTGGCCTATCTCCGCGGGAACGGCGCGATCTTGTCATGACGCTCAGCGGCATGGCTCGGGTGGCGGGCGTCATGGGCTGGCCGGTCGGACACTCGCGCTCGCCCGCGCTTCACGGTCATTGGCTCGAAGTCTATGGTATCGATGGCGCGTATGTGCCTTTACCGGTTCATCCCGACCGTCTCGGCGCGGCGCTGAAAGCTCTTCCCGCGCTCGGCTTTGCCGGCGTAAATCTGACCTTGCCGCACAAGGAAGCGGCGCTTGTCCATCTCACGCGCACCGACGACGTCGCGCGGCGCATCGGCGCGGTCAATACTGTGGTGGTGCGCGAGGGCGAGCTCGAAGGGAGCAATACCGATGCTTTCGGGTTCATCGAAAACCTGCGCGGCGGCGCGCCGACATGGCAACCCTTGCTTGGCGCCGCGGTCGTGCTTGGCGCGGGTGGTGCCGCGCGCGCCGTCGTCGTTGCCTTGCTCGATGCGGGCGTTGCGGAGATTCGGGTGCTCAATCGCACGCCCGAGCGCGCGGTGCGCCTTGCGCGCGATTTCGGCGGCGCTCTCAAGTCCCTGGATTGGAACGCTCGCGCCCATGCGCTGGCGGACGTGAATCTCCTCGTCAACACGACAAGCCTCGGCATGGCCGGACAACCCGAGCTCGATATCGCGCTCGATCGCCTGCCGTCTCACGCCGTCGTCAACGACATCGTTTATGTGCCGCTGAACACGAAATTATTGACCGCGGCGCGTGCGCGCGGGCTTGTCGCGGTCGATGGACTGGGCATGCTCTTGCACCAAGGCAGGCCAGGATTTCACGCCTGGTTCGGCCGCGATCCGGACGTAACCACGGCTTTGTACACGCGCCTGGCCGCGACGATCCCCACAGCGTCGGCGACACCGTGAATCGCCACGTCATCCGCATCGCCCTGACCGGCTCGATCGGAATGGGGAAAAGCACGGCAGCGGCCGCGCTCCGGCGCCTTGGGATCCCGGTGTTCGATGCCGACCGGGCGGTTCACGCCTTGCTGGCGCGCGGCGGGGCGGCTGTAAGCGCAGTAGGCGCTGCTTTTCCCGACGTTGTCGGTGACGGCGCGGTCAGCCGGGCCGTGCTCGGCAAGATCGTGTTCGACGATACGGCGGCGCTGCGCCGTTTAGAGGCCATTCTTCATCCCATGGTCCGCCAGGCGGAGCGGCGATTCGGGCGCGAGATCGGCCGGCGCCGCCTTCGGTTGGCCGCCTATGACATTCCGCTGCTGTTCGAAACGCGGGGCGAGCGGCGCTACGATCTTTCCATCGTCGTGACCGCGCCGCATTTTGTTCAACAAGCACGGGTGCTCGCCCGACCGGGCATGACGAACGCTCGCCTCGTCGGCATTCGCGCCCGGCAAATGCCCGATGGGGAAAAGCGCCGACGCGCCGATTTTCTCATCCCCACCGGCACCGGACGGCGCGAATCGCTGACACGCCTCGTGCAGCTAGTCGGTTTCCTCACGCGCCCCGCCGGGGCGCGCTGGCTCGCCGACCGCAGAAAAAGGCACCGCCATGCGTGAAATCGTGCTCGACACCGAAACCACGGGACTCGACCCCGAAGCGGGCCACCGCGTGGTCGAAATCGGCTGTCTCGAACTTATCAACCGCGTGCCGTCCGGGCGCAGCTTCCAGGCCTATCTCAATCCGGAACGCGACGTGCCGGCTGGCGCCTACGAGGTCCATGGCCTGAGCGCCGAATTCCTGGCCAAACATCCGGTGTTCGCCGATATGTGCGAGAGGTTTCTCGAATTCATCGCCGATTCGCCGCTCGTCATTCACAACGCCGCCTTCGATTTGAAGTTCATCAATGCCGAATTGCGCCGATCCGGGCGCGAGACCATCGTCGCCGCGCGCGCCGTCGATACGATCGAAATCGCGCGGCGGAAATTTCCGGGATCGCCCGCGAGCCTCGACGCGCTCTGCCGGCGCTTCGGCATTGACAACTCGATGCGTGAAAAACACGGCGCCTTGCTCGATGCGGAGCTTCTGGCGGAAGTTTATCTGGAATTGACCGGAGGCCGGCAGGCAAGCTTCGGATTGGCGGCGGCCGCGGGAGCGGCCGCCGCGCCGTCGGCGACGGTGCTTGAGACGCCGGCGATCCGGCGCGCCCCGCGCCGGCACGCTCCAACGGCGGAGGAATTGGCGGCGCACGAGGCGTTGCTGACTAAGATCAAGGCGCCGATCTGGCGCGCGTGATCCGGGCGACGATCCGGCCAGTTGCGCCGTGCGCCGTGTCCTCGGGCGCTTAGGCCTGACCGGCGGCGACCTCGAACTTCTGCCGGTACAATGCGACAAAATCGACCGGGTGAATGAGTAGGGGCGGGAAGCCGCTGTCGCGCGTGACGTCGGCGACGATGTTGCGCGCGAAGGGAAACATGAGGCGCGGAATCTCGATGAGCAAAATGGGCTGCAGGTTTTCCTTCGGAAAACCCGCAACCTGGAACACCGCCCCATAGGTTAGCTCGATGACGAATACAGTCTTGTCCTCGAGCTTGGCCGAGGCGGTGATGGCCAGAACGATTTCGAAATCGTCGGCCGCGGCCAAAGGTCGCGCCGTCACGTCGATATTCACCGAAACGTCGGGCGAGCGCGCAAGGGTGCTGTAAATCTCGGGTGAAAGCGGATTCTCGAAGGACAAATCCTTGAGATACTGCATACGCAGCATGAGATTCGGTTCCGCCGATGGCGCTGTCTGATCGGACATGACGGACCTCGCGTGAGTTTGTGGGCGGTCGTTCGGGGGCGGGGATGGCTAACATGCCCTCGCCATGCGGGCAACCCGGACGGCTAATCCTTGGCGAAGGGATTGTCGACGGGCGAGGCCGTGGGATCGAAGCCGATCGTCTCCGCGTTGGATACGGTCACGCCGGTCAAACCCCGGATGAATCCCCAGTGCGTGATGACCAGCACGTTCGGCCACTCTGCCTCGCGCGCCATGGCCGCGCGGAAAATCCGGCAGCGGTCGAGTAACTCGTTCTCGGTTTCATCTTGGCGCCACCAGCGATTGTCCAGGTGGGAAAAATCGAAATCCGGCCAGCGCGCCGCCAGTTCGTCGCGTGCGGTACCGACATCGCAGACGAACGCTCCGCGCTCGCTTACCAGGCGTTCGACGGTCACCGGGACGCCGAGGGCCGCGTTGACGATTTGCGTGGTCTGCAGGGCGCGCGTGTAGGGGCTGGTAATGACCCGCCGAATGGGCGCGCCGCGCAATCGTTCGGCCATGGCGCGGGCCTGTTCGTGGCCGAGATCAGTCAGTTGCGGGTCTTCTATGCCGGGGTCGATTCGGGTCTTGGCGTAGGTGACGTTGAAAAGGGATTGGGCGTGCCGCAGCAAAATCATGGGTTTGCCGATATCCAGAGGGGTTGGTCGTCCTTGTTCTTTCGTTCTGGAGCCATTATCTAAGCTCTGTCGCCAGGAGGCGGGCTTGTCTAGCCCAGCGTGCCGTTGCCCGTCTAGCCGGCATCCCTTTGTATTGAGCCGAGAAGCATGGGCGAAGGTCTCCAGTTCCTCGATATCATCCTCTTCGCGATGGTCGCGGTGTTCCTTGTGCTGCGCCTGAGGAGCGTGCTCGGCCGCAAGCCGGACGGGGAACAACAGCAAAGGCTCAATCCTTTCCGTCGCGAACCCGCGGAAGGCAAGGCCGACGCCGGCGATCGGTTGGTCGAATTTCCCGCGCGGCCGTCCCGTTCCACGCCGGAGGCGCCGGTTGGCGAAATATCGCCGCTGGAAGCCGGTTTGGCGCAGATCAAGCGAGCCGAGCCGAGTTTCGATACGACGATTTTCGTGACCGGAGCGACCGCCGCGTTTGAGATCGTCGTCAACGCGTTCGCCGCCGGCGATCGGGACAAGCTTCGAACCTTGCTCAGCAACGAGGTGTACGACAACTTCGCCGGCGCCATCGATGCCCGGCTGTCCAAGGGCGAGGCGCTCGAAACGAAGCTGTCGGGCACGACCACGGCACAGATCGTTGAAGCCGAAATGCGTGGCCAATCCGCTTTCGTGACGGTCAAGTTCGCGAGCGAGCAGTGCAACATCACGCGTGATGGCGAAGGCCGGATCGTCGATGGCGAGCCCAACCGCTTCGAAGGCGTAACGGATCTTTGGTCCTTCGCGCGCAATACGCGCGCGCGCGATCCGAATTGGACCCTTGTCGAGACCCGGACTCCACAGGGCTAGGGCCGGGCTCGTCGCGGCGGCGGCGATTGCGGCGTTTTCTGCCTGCGCGCCGCGCGAAAAGCCGCAGAGCGTGCCGTCTTCCGTGCCCCCGGTTGCGGCCTTGCCGCAAGCCGCGCCGCTCTCACCCGTTTCGTCGTTTTCGGCCGCTTTACCGGCCTCGCCGTCCTTTCGCGATCTTCCGGGATGGGGCGAGGACGGCCAAGCCGTGGCCATGGCCGCGTTCCGGCGCAGCTGCGCGGGCTTTTCCGCGATGCCGGCCGACCGGTTGCTCGGTCCGGGGGGCCAGGCGGGGCGGGCGGGCGATTGGCAGACGATTTGCGCGGCAAGTGCGCGCGTGGCGGCTGGCGATGGCCCGGCCCGCGCGTTTTTCGAGACCTGGTTCAGGCCCATCCGGGTGATTTCGGAAACCAAGCCCGGCGGGTTTTTCACCGGATATTTCGAACCCACCCTGCGCGGCGCGCGGACTCGCGGCGGGGCTTTCGCGGTGCCGCTTTATCGCCGCCCGCCCGATCTTGGCGATACCCGCGTTCGACCCTTTCTCGACCGCGCCGCGATCGACAAGGGCGCGCTCGCCGGCAAGGGATTGGAATTGCTCTGGGCCGACGACGCCATAGACGTCTTTTTCCTTCATGTGCAAGGCTCGGGGCGCATCGTCATGGCCGACGGAACGACTGTTCGCCTTGGCTATGCGGGCGATAACGGCCATCGCTATGTGCCCATCGGCCGCATACTGGTCGAGCGTAACGTGCTCAAGGCCGAGGAGGTTTCGCTGCAATCCATCCGCGAATGGCTGCGCGCGAATCCCTCGGCCGCGACCCAGGTCATGCAGTCGAACCCGCGCTATATCTTCTTCCGCGTTTTCGAGGGCGAGGGCCCGGTCGGCAGCGCCGGCGTGCCGCTTACCCCAGGCCGGAGCTTGGCCGTCGATCCGGCGCACGCGCCGATGGGCATCCCGGTCTGGATCGACACCACCTGGCCCGGCCCCGGCAACCGCCCCTTGCGCCGGCTCATGATCGCCCAGGACACCGGCGCCGCAATCAAAGGGCCGGGTCGGGGCGATGTGTTCTGGGGTGCTGGTGCACAAGCCGAAGAATGGGCGGGCGCCATGAAACAGCCAGGCTTGGCCGTCTTGCTCGTTCCCACCGCGGCCTTGCCCGGACCCTGACCGTCCTTGCCTTCCGCTTGGCCGCCCCGCATTGTTGGCGGGCCCTAATTTTCTGGACAAATCAAAATAATGTCTATATTTCAATTGGTTATATGATGTCCCTCAAACGGCCACGGGTCGCACTGTTCGTCACTTGCCTGGTCGATCTGTTTCGGCCGACGGTCGGATTTGCCGCGATCAAATTGCTGGAGGCGGCGGGGTGCGCGGTTGAGGTGCCGCGTCTTCAAACATGCTGCGGGCAGCCGGCGTTCAATTCCGGGGACAGCGAAACCGCTCGCGCGCTCGCGCGTTCGGTCGTCGGCGCGTTCGAGGGCTACGATTATGTGGTCGCGCCGTCGGGCTCGTGCGGCGGGATGATCAAGAAACACTTCCCGGAATTGTTCGAGCACGAGCCGGGGTGGCGTGCGCGCGCCGAGGCGCTGGCGGCGAAAACCTTCGAGCTCGTCTCGTTTCTGGTCGATGTGCGAAAGCTCGATCGTGTTTCCGCGCGCTTTTCCGGCACCGTCACCTATCACGATTCCTGTTCGGGCCTGCGCGAGCTGGGCGTGAAGGAGCAGCCCCGGCGATTGCTCGCGAGCGTCGAGGGTTTGCGCCTCGTCGAACACGCCGACGCCGAGACATGCTGTGGCTTCGGCGGCACGTTCTGCGTCAAATATCCGGAGATATCGACGCATATGGTCGCCGAGAAGTGCGCTCAGGCGGCGAAAACGGGCGCGGGGCATTTGCTGGCGGGCGATCTTGGCTGCCTCCTCAACATGGCGGGACGGATGCGCCGCGAGGGGCGGGCGGTCAGCGTTCGCCATGTGGCGGAGGTCCTGGCCGACATGGCCGAGGGTCCGGGCCTCGGCGAAGCGGCGGGCCGATGGTCGCCGTAACCAGTCCCGCCTTCGAGGCCAATGCGCGCGCGGCACTCGTCGACGCGAAGCTGCAAAAGGCGCTAGGGCATATCAAGGACGGCTTCGTCCAGCGCCGCACGGCTGCCGCCGCGCGCTTGCCGGAATTCGACGCGCTGCGCGATCTCGCCAAGGAGATCAAGGATCACACGCTCGATCATCTCGATCTCTATCTCGCGCATTTCGAGCGCCGGGTGACCGAATCGGGCGGGGTCGTGCACTGGTGCCGCGATGCGGCCGAGGCGCGCGAAACGGTGCTGACGATTTGCCACGCCGCTGGCGCAAAGTCCGTGACCAAGGGCAAGAGCATGGTGGGCGAGGAAATCGCCCTCAACGATTTCCTCGAGAAAAACGGCATCGAGCCGGTTGAAACCGATCTCGGCGAATACATCATCCAGCTGCGGCGCGAGCCGCCGAGCCACATCATCGCGCCGGCGATTCACGTCAATAAGGAACAAGTCGCGGAAGCGTTTCGCGCAGCACACACCGAGTTGCCCGCCGACCGACCGCTCGAGGAGCCAGCGGCCTTGTTGGCCGAGGCGCGCGCCATGTTGCGGCGGAAATTTCTCGCGGCCGATATCGGCATCACCGGCGCCAATTTTCTCATCGCGGAAACGGGTTCGACCGTCATCGTCACGAACGAGGGCAATGGCGACTTGACCCAGATGCTGCCGCGCGTGCACGTGGTTCTGGCTAGCATCGAAAAGGTCGTGCCCACGCTCGAGGACGTCTCGACCATCCTGCGCCTGCTCGCGCGCTCGGCGACGGGCCAAGAGTTTTCAGTTTACACCACGTTCTCGACCGGGCCGCGCCGGCCGGCCGATCTCGACGGCCCCGAACAGTTCCACGTCATCCTGCTCGACAATGGCCGCAGCGCCATGCTGGGCACGCCCTTCCAGGAGATGTTGCGCTGCATTCGCTGCGGCGCCTGTCTCAACCATTGTCCGGTTTACGGCGCCGTCGGCGGGCATGCCTACGGTTGGGTCTATCCCGGCCCAATGGGCGCGGTGCTGACGCCGTGGCTTGTCGGTCTCGATCAGGCCAAGCATTTACCGAATGCCTCGACTTTTTGTGGCAAGTGCGAAAGCGTATGCCCCATGCGGATTCCCTTACCCGGCTTGATGCGCCGCTTGCGCGAACGTGCGCACCTTGAGCGCTTGGATGCGCCGGTCGCGCGCGGCGCCTTGGCGGCCTGGTCCTTCGTGGCCCGAAGGCCCCGGCTCTACTGCGCCGTCGCGGCGATTGCGGCACGCACGCTTGCGTCGCTCGGCGGGCGCGCGGGGTGCCTGCGCCGTCTGCCGCTTGCGCGCGGCTGGATGCAAGGGCGCGACATGCCCGCGCCCGAAGGCCGCACGTTCATGGCGCAATGGCGCGAGCGCGCGCGGTGAGCGCCGCGCGCGAGGCCATCTTGTCCCGCTTGCGCGCGGTCGCGCGCGAAACGCGTGCCGGAGCCGCGGCCGTCGAAGCCAGACTTGCCGACCGGAAGCCGAACCTCGTGCCGGCGCGCGCGCGCCAGCCCCGGCGCGAGACCATCGACGGTTTCAGGCGCATGGCGATCGAGGCATCGGCCGTCGTGCGCCGGATTCGGCACACGGACGATATTCCGGATGCGGTGATGGCAATTTTGCGGAGCGAAAATCGTCCGGCGCGCCTGGCGATGGCGCCCGACGCCATGCTCGAGGCCTTGGGCTGGAATCGCGCCATGGTCGAGATTCGCTCGGGGCGTGCCGAAGCGCACGACGAGGTCGGGTTGAGCGTCGCCTTCGCCGGCATCGCCGAGACGGGGACGTTGATGATGGCTTCGGGGCCCACCTCGCCCGCGACGCTTGGATTTTTGCCCGAGTCCCATATCGTCGTCCTGTCCGCCGACGATGTGAGGGGCGCTTACGAGGACGGATGGGCTCTCTTGCGGGCGCGCGGCGGCCTTCCGCGCACCGTTAATTTTATCACCGGGCCTTCGCGCAGTGCGGATATCGAGCAAAAATTGCAGATGGGCGCGCATGGACCGCGCAATCTCCACATTCTGCTGATCGACCCGGATGCGGCCGAGCCGCCCGGCGACCGCTGAGGAGGCCGCTAGGTGCCGATATCTCGCCGCAAATCACCAGGCACGCCGCAAGGTCCTCGGCACGAGGATGATTTCGCTTTGTGGCGGCAGGCTACCCGCGACATCCGTCCGCTCGACCGCGCCGAGCCGATGAGCGAGAAAAAGACGCCCCAATCTTCTGCCGGCGCGACGGGCGGGGGGTCTCCGAAACCGACTTTCGCGCCCGATGTTTCGAAGGCGCCCGATGTTTCGAAGGCGCCCCGTATGCCGAAGACGATGCCCAATGCCGGGCTCCTAGCCCGGCCGGCGCCGGGTCCAAGCCTTGAACTCGATGCGGCAACGGACCGCCGATTGCGGCGCGGCCAGTTGGCGATCGAGGGTAGGCTCGACCTCCACGGCTATACCCTGGCGGAAGGCTATGCCGAACTTGCAGAATTCATCGCCAATTCCCGTGAAGCGGGCCGGCGCTGCCTGCTTGTGGTCACGGGGCGGGGGGATGTGGCGGGCGAGCGCGGTGTGTTGCGCCGGAATCTTCCGCAATGGCTTGCTGGGCCGTCCTTACGCCCCTATGTCCTGGGCGTTTCGCCCGCGCAGCCCAAACATGGTGGGCTTGGGGCGTTTTACGTCCTGCTTCGCAAGGGCCTCCGCCACCGATGACACCGTTCGGACAGAAATTGCGCGAGCTTCGCGCCGCGCGCGGCACGACCCTGAAACAGATGGCGGCGGCACTCCATGTCACGCCCGCCTACCTTTCGGCCTTGGAAAATGGCCGGAGGGGAAAACCTCGCAAGGGCCTGGTCATGCAGGTTTGCGCGGTTCTCGGAATCATTTGGGACGATGCCGAGGATCTGGTTCGCCTGGCGCGGCTATCCGACCCCCGGCCCAAGATCGACACCGCCGGCCTGAGTCCAAAGGCGACGGAGCTGGCCAATCGACTGGCGGGAGAAATTGCCCGGCTGACCGAACCCGAGCTGAGCGCGATGCTTGCGACCCTGCAACGGGGGGAGCCGACTGTCGGTGGGCTCAAGAAGATAAAACAATAAATATTTCAAAGACATAAAGAAGATATATGATATTATACTTCAATTTTATTAAAAAAGAGATGGATTTTCCCGAATATTTTTGCTCAGTTGATATAGTTATAAACAAGTTATCCACAAATATTCATCAAAACCGTTAACTAATCTAATTTATCAATACGTCAAACTAACTATTTCATATAATGTAAGTTTAATTTATTTACCATAAACATGAGAAAACATATTCACAGCGCCGTGAATCCGCTAGTGAATCAGAGTATGAACCGGCTGAGATCCGTGCTCTTGGCGAGTTCGCCGACTCGGCTATCGACGAAATCGGCATCGATGGTAATTGCCGTGCCCGGTTGGTCGGAAGCGGTGAAGCTCACATCCTCCAAAAGGCGTTCGAGCACGGTGTGCAGGCGGCGGGCACCGATATTCTCGACGCGCTCGTTGATCTCGGCGGCCAGAGTCGCCAGCCGATCGATCGCGTCGGGGCGAAAATCGAGCGTCACATCCTCGGTCTTCAACAGGGCAACATATTGTTTGATCAGGCTGTTTTCCGGCTCCGTCAGAATCCGAATGAAATCTTCCCGGCCCAGGGCAGTCAACTCCACCCGGATGGGCAGGCGGCCCTGCAATTCGGGCAGCAGGTCCGAAGGCTTTGCCAGGTGGAAGGCGCCCGAGGCGATAAACAGCACATGATCGGTTTTGACCGGGCCGTGCTTGGTCGAGACCGTGGTGCCTTCGATCAGGGGCAAGAGATCGCGCTGCACGCCCTCGCGGCTGACATCGGCGCCGGCACGCTCGCCGCGGGCGCAGATCTTGTCGATTTCGTCCAGGAACACGATGCCGTTCTGTTCCACGGCGGCGATCGCATCCTGCAGCACCTTCTCGTCGTCGATCAGCTTGTCGCTTTCCTGCGCCACCAGAACGGCGTGGGAATCGACGACCTTGAGCTTCTTGGTGCGGGTGCGTCCGCCGAACGCCTTGCCGAGCATTTCGTTCAAGTTCAGCATGCCGACTTGGGCGCCCGGCATGCCCGGGATGTCGAAGGTGGGTAGGGCGCTAGAGCCCTCCGCCACGGCGATTTCAATTTCCCGATCGTCAAGCTGTCCCTCGCGAAGCATCTTGCGGAATTTCTGCCGGGTCTCCGCCGAGGCGCCGTCGCCCACCAAGGCATCGAGCACCCGGTCCTCGGCGGCCAATTCCGCGTTCGCGAAAACCGATTTCCGCAATTTCTGTCGGACCATGGCGATGGAGACCTCGAGCAGATCGCGTACGATCTGCTCGACATCGCGTCCGACATAACCGATTTCGGTGAACTTGGTCGCCTCGACCTTGATGAATGGCGCCTCGGCAAGGCGCGCCAGGCGCCGCGCGATCTCGGTTTTTCCGACCCCCGTGGGACCGATCATCAGGATGTTCTTCGGCAGAACTTCCTCGCGCAACGGTTCGGGCAATTGCATGCGTCGCCAGCGGTTGCGGAGCGCGATCGCCACCGCGCGCTTAGCCTTGCCCTGACCGACGACGTAGCGGTCGAGCTCGGAGACGATTTCGCGCGGGCTGAACGAGCTCATAGCGCTTCGAGCGCCACGTTCGTGTTGGTGTAGATGCAGATCCCGGCCGCGACCGCCATCGATTTCCGCGCGATCGCCTCGGCATCGAGCTCGGGCTGATCGAACAACGCGCGCGCGGCCGCCAGCGCGTAGGGGCCACCCGAGCCGATGCCAATCATGCCGTCCTCGGGTTCGAGCACGTCGCCCGTGCCGCTCATCACCAAGGACGTGGTGCGATCGGCCACGGCCATCATGGCTTCAAGCCGGCGCAGAAACCGATCGGTGCGCCAATCCTTGGCCAACTCCACGCATGCCCGGACCAATTGCCCGGGGTGTTTTTCGAGTTTCGATTCGAGGCGCTCGAACAAGGTCAATGCATCGGCGGTCGCGCCCGCGAATCCGGCGATTACCCGGCCGTCGCTCAATCGGCGAACCTTACGGGCGTTCGACTTGACGATCGTCGCGCCGAGGGTCACCTGGCCGTCGGCCGCGATCACCACCCGGTCGCCTTTGCGGATCGAGAGCACGGTCGTGCCGTGCCACAGGGAAGAATGGTCCATGGCCTGGGGATATGGCCCGCTCGGCCGCTTACGTCAATGTCGCGCGGGGCCGTGCCCGGCTGCGTCGGCACGCGCGGGCCGTCAGTTGAGGATCAGGCGGAATACAAAGGGCGAGCTTGGGCGGCCGGCCACCAAGAGGTTTTCGCCCGTGACGAGCGCCTGAACCTGGCTGATCTCGCTCCGGCCGATGCGCACGCCGTTCACGACCGTGCCCAATTGGCTCCAGATGTCCTTCACGACCGGGCCGTTGACGCCGGGCTCGATGGAAAAATGTTGACGCGATAAATTGAACGGTTTTGCGTCGTCGAGCGTAAGTTCGATGCCAACCGTGGTTCCGGTTTCGCCGTCGTCCACCTTGCGTCCCACGCGGAAGGGTAGGACGGTTACCTCGTAGCCGTCGGGTAGCATCTGCGCCGTCAGCTTTTGCGATGACGGCAGAATCCGAATGGCGAATTTCGGCGCCTCGGCAACCAAGACAACCGCTGGCAGGTTCTTGCCGAGCAAGCCCGGGATGTCCACCAGGCTTTCGAACAACCGCTTCATGAAAGGCACGATCACGCTGCCCTTGGCATCCATCGCGGCCAAGAAATCCTCGCGCGCGATCATGGCGACCGTCGTGTCCACCACGGCGCGGCACGCCACTTGGCTCGGCCGCCCGATCATGATCGCCGTGTCCCCGATGACATGACCACGGCCTTGACGCTCTCCGGTTTCGACGCGCCCGCCCTTCGTGATTTCGACCTCGCCGTGCAGAATGACGAAGGCGAAGCTTGGTGGATCGCCCGGCCGGACCAGAGTTTCACCTGCGGAAAACCGACGATGTTTCATGGCCCCAAGGATTTCCGATCGCACCAATATCCGCCCGCGCCGCCGCAAGGCGCGGGGTTTGGGGGTTTTCTCCCCCTTTGTGCCCCTTATGGCAAAATCCTTACCACTTGAGACACGGAAGGTGAAGATTCTACTTAGGTTCGAAAATGCCGAGTGACCCGGGCGTGGTTTCGGGCAGGCTGGCGCCCCAAATGCGCACTTGGTACAACCCCGAGCCCCAATGCTCGGGACTGATCATCGGAGAGAAGCCATGCGCCGCGCGACGATCATGCGCAAGACGCGCGAAACCGTGATTTCGGCCACGGTGCAGCTCGAAGGCACTGGAAAGTCGAAGATTTCCACGGGAATCGGCTTCCTCGATCACATGATCGATCAGCTCGCCCGGCACAGCCTGACCGATATCGAATTATCGGCCAAAGGCGATCTGCACATCGATTTTCACCACACGACCGAGGACACGGGCATCGCTCTCGGCCAAGCCTTCGCCCAGGCGCTCGGCGATCGCCGCGGCATCCAGCGCTTTGGCCAGGCGCTCATCCCCATGGACGAGACGCTGACGCGCGTCGCGCTCGACGCCTCGAACCGGCCCTACCTCGTCTGGAAGGTCGCGCTGTCGCGTCCCAAATTGGGCGAGATCGACACCGAGCTGTTCAAGGAATGGTTTCAGGCCTTCGCCCAGAATGCCGGGTTGACGCTGCACGTGGAAAATCTCTACGGCGAGAACAACCACCACATCGTCGAGTCCTGTTACAAGGGATTGGCGCGGGCCCTGCGGCAGGCGATCGAAATCGATCCGCGCCAGGCCGGCGAGATTCCCTCGACCAAGGGCACGCTCGGCAAGACGCTTTAGAACGCCAAGACGCTTTAGAACGCAAGGTCGCGCCGTGGAAATATTCACCGTGCATCGCCGGCTCGAAGGATCTGCCGGCGGCAGCGTTTATGACCGAGCATCGCGGCACAGGGCGGGGCGCGCCCTCGTGCGCCTTCTCCAGGATCCGCTCGATGGGCCCGTGCTGGTCAAAGAAGGCTTCGCCTGGTGGGCGGCGCTATTCGGCCCTCTTTGGGCGCTCAATCATCGCCTTTGGGGCTATGGATTTCTGCTCATTTTGGCCGAAGGCGCGGTAGCCGCTATTGCCGCCGGATTGGCCGATCCTGTCGTCGATGCGGCTCTTGCCCTAGCCTTCGTGGCGGTCGTTGGATTTTCGGCGAACGATGCGCGCAGGGCCGCCTTTGCCGCGCGCGGCGCGCCGGCGGTTGCCATCGTCGCGGCGCGCGATCGCGACGCCGCGTTTCTGCGATATGTCGACCGCCTAGGCACGCGGGCGGCACCGTGACCGTCGCCATTGTCGATTACGGCTCGGGCAATCTCCGCTCCGCCGCCAAGGCCTTCGAACGCGCGGCCGAGGGCGGTGCGCGTATCCTCGTGACCGCCGATCCGGACGCGGTACGTGGCGCCGAACGCGTGGTGCTCCCCGGCGTGGGCGCGTTCGCCGATTGCATGCGCGGCCTGGCCGCCTTGCCCGGCATGGTCGCGGCCTTGCGCGAGGTCGCGCTCGAACGCCGCCGGCCGATTCTCGGCATTTGCGTCGGCATGCAGCTCATGGCCGAACGCGGACTCGAACACGGCACGCACGCGGGCCTCGGCTGGCTCGAGGGCGAGGTCACGGCCATCGCACAGGCGGACGCGTCCTTGCGCGTGCCGCACATGGGATGGAACCAGCTCGAAATTCGCGCGGCCGCCCACCCGGTACTTCGCGGCATTGCCGAGGGCGCGCACGTCTATTTCGTCCACAGCTACGCCATGGCCTGCCGGCGCGCGCGCGATGTCCTCGCGACGGCCGATTACGGCGGGCCGCTCGCGGCCGTCGTCGGGCGCGACAATTTGGTCGGAACCCAGTTCCACCCGGAAAAAAGTCAGGCTTCCGGCCTGCGACTCATCGCGAATTTTCTGTCGTGGAATCCGTAATGGCGGAAACCGCGATTCGCATCTCGGTCGATCCGGCGGAAGATTTCAAAGGCCCCGACCTTTACGATTTGTGCGACTCGACCGAGGGCGCGATCATCGATGGCGGAGGCTTCGGCTGGGTGCGCCCGCCGCCGCGCAAGACGCTGGAGCAATATTATCGCGGCGTTCTCGCGGTACCCGAGCGCAGCTTGTTCCTTGGTCGGCTCGACGGCGTCGTCTGTGCCGCGGCGCAACTTGTGCGTCCGCCGCCGAACAACGAGGCCCAGGCCTTCGCCGCGCAACTCATGCATGCCTTCGTCGCGCCCTGGGCGCGCGGCCATGGCTTGGCGCGCGAACTCACCCTTGCGGTCGAACGTTACGCGCGGCGCGAGGGTTATAAGATTTTGCGCCTCGACGTGCGCGAAACCCAAAGTGCCGCGATCAAGCTCTACGAATCCCTGCGGTACACTCGCTGGGCGACCAATCCAAAATACGCCCTCGTCGGCGGCAAGATGATCGCGGGCTATTACTATTACAAAGAACTCAAATGACCCGATGATCCTATTTCCCGCGATCGACTTGAAGGACGGCGAATGCGTGCGCCTTGCGCAGGGCGAGATGACGCGCGCGACCGTGTACAATTCCGATCCTGCGGATCAGGCGCGGCGCTTTGCCGCGTCCGGCTGTCGCTGGCTGCATGTGGTCGATCTCGACGGCGCCTTCGCGGGCGCGCCGCGCAATGCCGGAGCGGTGTCCGCGATTCTGGACGCGGTCGGCGTCAAGGTGCAATTGGGCGGCGGTATCCGCGACCGCGCGGGCATCGACCGCTGGCTCGAGGCCGGCGTGGCGCGCGTGGTGCTCGGCACGGTCGCCGCCGAGGATCCCGAACTCGTGCGCGCGGCGGCGCGCGCGCATCCGGGGCGGGTGGTCGCCGGGATCGACGCGCGCGGCGGGCGCGTCGCGGTGCGCGGCTGGGCCGAGACGACCGAGATCCCCGCGCGCGATCTCGCGCGCCGCATGGCCGATGCCGGCATCGCCGCCATCGTCCACACCGACATCGAACGCGACGGCGTGCTTTCGGGACCCAATGTCGCGGCGACCGCCAGCTTGGCCGAGGGTCTGGGTGTGCCGGTGATCGTTTCAGGCGGGATATCCAGCCTCGACGATCTGTTGCGCGTGAAGGCGGCCGAATCGCGCGGCGTCGCGGGCGCCATCGTGGGGCGCGCGCTCTACGACGGGCGTATCGATCTCCGCGCGGCAATCGATGCGGTGGAAGGCCGCGCGAGCGCGTGCTGAAGGTGCGTCTCATACCTTGCCTCGACGTGAAGGGCGGGCGCGTGGTCAAGGGCGTGAATTTCGTCGGCTTGCGCGATGCCGGCGATCCGGTCGAACAGGCGCGCATCTACGACCGCGAGGGCGCGGACGAGCTGTGCTTCCTCGACATCACGGCCAGCCACGAAAACCGCGCGATCATCCTCGACGTCGTGCGCGCGACCGCCGAGCAATGCTTCATGCCCTTGACCGTGGGCGGCGGGGTGCGGGCGCTCGAGGATATTCGGAAACTTCTCCTGGCCGGCGCCGACAAGGTCTCGATAAACACTGCGGTCGTCGAGCGGCCGGAATTCGTCGGCGAGGCGGCCGAGAAATTTGGCACCCAATGCATCGTCGTCGCGCTCGACGCCAAGCAAACGGCACCGGGGCGATTCGAGATATTCACCCATGGCGGCCGGAATCCGACCGGCATCGACGCGGTCGAATGGGCGCGGCGGATGGCGGCGCTCGGTGCCGGGGAATTGCTGGTGACTTCGATGGACCGCGACGGCACGCGCGCGGGCTTCGATATATCGCTCACCCGCGCGATCGCCGATGCCGTGCGCGTGCCCGTGATCGCCTCGGGCGGGGTGGGCACGCTCGATCACCTGGTTGCGGGCGTGACCGAGGGCCATGCCTCGGCCGTGCTCGCGGCCTCGATCTTCCACTTCGGCAGCCATACCATTGCCGCGGCCAAGGCGCATATGAAGAACGCCGGCGTAGCCGTGCGCGAGATCGAAACCCCCAACGAGGACAACGCGCCATGAAGACGCGCGCCAAGCGTGCCAAGGGTGGGCGCAAGACCAAACCCGACGCGCGCGTCCTTGACTGCTTGCACGCCACGATCGAGACGCGGCGCGGCGATGACCCGGAGAAGTCGTACACCGCGAAGCTTCTGGCCAAGGGCACGCGGACGATCGCCAAGAAATTCGGCGAGGAATCGGCCGAAGTCATCATCGACGCGGTTGCGCGCAAACCCGCGGGCCTGGTGCGCGAAAGCGCCGATGTGCTTTACCATTTGCTGGTGATGTGGGCGGATGCGCGCATCAAGCCCGGCAAGGTCTGGGCCGAGCTCGCGCGCCGCGAAGGCATATCGGGCATCGCGGAGAAGCGCGCGCGGCAAAACGCACGGCAAGGCAAGAGGGCGAGATGAGCTACGATTCGAACAATATTTTCGCCCGCATCCTGCGTGGCGAAATTCCATGCAGAAAGGTGGACGAGGACGCGCACACCCTGTCCTTTCACGACATCAACCCGCTCGCCCCGACCCATGTTCTGGTCGTGCCCAAGGGCGAGTACCGCGACGTGACGGATTTCGCCGACCGGGCGTCGGACGCGGAAATCGCCGCGCTGTTCCGCGCCGCCGCGCGCGTCGCCAAGGCGCAAGGGGTCGAGGGTGCCGGATACCGGGTGCTCGCAAATTGCGGCGCCGACGCGCACCAGGAAGTGCCGCACCTGCACCTTCACGTCTTCGGCGGAAGGCCCCTCGGTGCCATGTTGAAGCGCGCGAAATAGTCGCGTCAGGCCCTGAGGCGTCAATCGCTCAAGGATTTGAGCGTGGCCAATTGCTCGGCGGCGAACTGGGCCGCCTCGTGCGGCCGCAGCCGCGCGACATCGCGGCCCAATAATGTCTTGAGACCCGCGCGCGTGGCATCGGTGAAGGCGACCGTGCCGTCGCCCTCGACCGCCGCGATGCCGTCATGGCCGAGCGCGCTTTCGTTCGTCGCGATGGCCTCGGCCTCGCTCCAGCCGGGCGCGAGATCGAGCCGCACCTGGCCGCCTGCCGCCAGCACCGGATAACCGCCGACGAGACCCAAGGGGCCAGGCACATGGCAACGCACGGGCACGGAGCCGATCAGGGCTGGGATCAGCTTGGCCGCCGCCGAGGCGGTCAGCAGATTGAAATCCATGCGATAGGGAATGGGCATGGGTTTGAAGAATCCGGCGCGCGCTTGCGCTGAAACATCGCGTCCCCGCCACAGGGCCTGAAGCAAGACCGCTGGCGGGTCTTCGGATTCGCGTTCGGCATAGACGTGATATTCGGCGGCGTGCGGCGCCACGAGGCGGATCTCGATATCCTCGGGCCGTGCGCCGACCGCCTCGGCCGCGGCGATCCGGGCCTTGGGCAGCAATTCCTCGACATTGCCGACGCCGCACAGCGGTGCGGGCCCGGTGCGGGCCAGCACTGCATTGACGATATCGGGATAGGACGCGTTGACCCATGGGCAAGCCAGCCCCGATTCGACCCATGCACGCCGGAACGCGAGTAGGGGCGCCACATGGCAGGCGATCCAGCCGCCGAAGGTCATGCGCCGCGCGGCCTCGGCGGCGCGCCCCGTCAGTGCGTCCGCGGCCCACCATGGAAACAAGCTGGGCGCCGAAATCAGGATATCGGGCGCAAGACGCGCAAGCGCCGATCCGGCGCCGGGCGCATTGAAGTCGAAGGGTTCGAAGCGGATGGTCGGGAACTTGCCAAGAATGCCCGCGCCGACGCGCGCGGAATTGACCTTCTTGCGCCCATGATCGGCGTTGCGGCTGGCGACGACGATGTCATCGACGATGCCCGCGCGCGCGACGGCTTCGAGAATATCGCCGCCCAAGGCGCCCAAGGATACGAGAACGAGACGAGTCATGGTGCGGTCCGCGCGCGCAATCAGGCGCGGGACAAGGCGAGCTTGCGATAGCCCAGGGCCTCGGCGACGTGCAGGCGGCGCACTTGGTCCGCGCCCTCGAGATCGGCAACGGTGCGCGCGACGCGCAATACCCGGTGATAGCCGCGCGCCGATAGCTTCAATTTTCCCGCCGCCTCGGTCAGCAATTTCCGCCCCGCTTCGTCGGGGCTCGCGACCTTCTCCAGCAATTCGCCGTCGGCCTCGGCATTGGTGCGCACGCGCGCGGGCCCCGCCGTCGCGCCGTAGCGCGCGCTTTGGACCGCCCGCGCCCGGCTGATGCGCCGCGCGATTTCCGCCGTGCCTTCGGCCGGGGGCGGCAGGGACAGATCGGCTGGATTCACCGCCGGCACGTCGATGTGCAGATCGATGCGGTCGAGCAGCGGCCCCGAAATGCGCGCCTGGTATTCCTGGGCGCAGCGCGGGGCGCGCCCGCAAGCCTGGGCGGGATCGGCCAAGTGCCCGCAGCGGCACGGGTTCATGGCGGCGACGAGCTGCACGCGCGCGGGATAGGTGACATGGTGGTTCGCGCGCGCGATCACGGCGCGGCCGCTTTCGAGCGGCTGGCGCAGCGCCTCGAGCGTCGCGCGCTGGAATTCCGGCAACTCGTCGAGGAACAACACGCCGTTATGGGCGAGGCTTACCTCGCCCGGCCGGGCGCGCTGGCCGCCGCCGATGAGCGCGGGCAGGGACGCCGAATGGTGCGGATCACGGAACGGCCGGCGGCGTGTGAGCCGCCCACCCTCGAGCAATCCCGCGACGCTATGCACCATGGAAATCTCGAGCGCCTCCGAGGCGTCGAGCGGCGGCAAAAGCCCTGCCAGGCGTTGGGCCAGCATGGATTTTCCGGCGCCGGGCGGGCCGATCATCAACAGATTATGCGCGCCCGCCGCCGCCACTTCGAGCGCGCGCTTGGCGGTCTCCTGGCCCTTGATGTCGCGCATATCGGGATAGCGCGCGTCATCCGCGGCCAATCGCGCCTCCGGCGCGGGTAAGGGCTGGGTGCCCTTGAAATGGTGGATGATGGCGAGGAGAGACGGTGCTGCCAGCACTTCCGTGTCGCCCGCCCAGGCGGCCTCGCCGCCGCAGGATTCGGGGCAAATGATGCCGCGCCGCGCCGCGCCCGCGCTGATGGCGGCGGGCAGTACGCCCGCGACCGCGCGCACCGCGCCGTCGAGCGACAATTCGCCGAGCGCCACATAGCCCTCCAGTTCGTTCGCCGGCAGCACGCCCATGGCGACCAAGAGGCCGAGCGCGATCGGCAGGTCGAAATGGCTGCCTTCCTTCAGGACATCGGCGGGGGCGAGATTGACGGTGATGCGCTTGGGCGGCAGCGCCAGGCCGAGCGCGCCGAGCGCCGCGCGCACCCGTTCGCGCGATTCCCCGACCGCCTTGTCGGGCAGGCCGACGATGGCGAAGGCAGGCAAGCCCGCCGACATCTGGACTTCCACATCGACCAGCCGCGCCTCGATGCCCTCGAAGGCAACCGTACCCACCCGCGCGACCATGACGAACTTCCCCGCCCCTGGGGGCGCCGAAGCCGCACCCCCGCGCGATCTTACGTGGGCCGTCCGAGCGGCGAAAGCCGCGCCGCCTCGCCTAGCGCCGGCGCGTCATTCCGGCGGCTCCATCCAAAACGCGTTATCGACCACCGTGTATTGCCAATAGCCAAGCCGCGCCAAGGGCCGGAACTTGTTCATGTCCACCATGCCGTCGGTCAGGATCGCATCGTCGATATGGATGCCGACGACCTCGCCGATGACCATGACATTGCCGTGATCGGGGGGCTGGGAGGGCAGGCGCACGGTCTGGAAATATTTGCACTCGAGCGCGACTCGCGCCTCCTTGATGCGTGGCGCCTTCACATTGTTGCACGGCGCGGGCGTGAGCCCGGCGCGCTCGAACTCGTCGACCTCGTGCGCGTAGGGTGCCGAGGACACGTTCATCTTGTCCTTCAGATCCTCGGTCACGATATTGACCACGAACTCGCCGGTTTCCTCGGCGTTCCAATGCGAATCCTTGCGCAGCTCGCTCTCGGGCCGGTAGGACGAGCTGAACATCACCATGTGTGGGCGTTCGGCGACCGCGTTGAAGAAGGAATAGGGCCCGATATTGCGCACCCCCCCCTTCGACATCGAGGAAATCCAGCCGATGGGGCGCGGCACGATCACGCTCTTGTATGGATTGCGCTTGAGTCCGTGCTGGCCGGTGCGGGGATCGTAGAACATCGGGCTGTGACTCCGGTTGATGTCGATGCGGTTCAGCGCTTGGCGCGCGAAGCAAGACGGCGTTCGATCGCGTCCCAGATCAGGACCTCGATGGCGACGCCGTCGAGGCGGTTGATTTCCTGGATGCCGGTCGGCGAAGTGACGTTGATCTCGGTCAGGTGATGGCCGATCACGTCGATACCGACGAAGACCAGGCCTTGCTCGCGCAGCGCCGGGCCGATGGCGGCGCAGATTTCGCGGTCGCGCGCCGAAAGCGGCGATTTTTGCGCCGCACCGCCCGCGTGGAAATTGGCGCGCGCCTCGCCCGCCTGGGGCACGCGAGACACCGCCCCCGCAGGCTCGCCATCGACCAGGATGATGCGCTTGTCACCCTGGCGCACTTCGGGCAGATAGCGCTGGACGATGATGGGTTCGCGGTAGAGCCCGGTGAACAATTCGAGCAGCGCGTTGAGATTCTCGTCCCCGGGCGCGATATGGAATACGCCCGCGCCGCCATTGCCGTACAAGGGCTTGACGATGATGTCCTTGTGCTCGGCGCGAAAGGCCAGAACCTCGTTCCGGTCGCTGGTGATGAGGGTCGGAGGCAGAAGGCCGGGGAAATGCGTGACGAACAACTTCTCCGGCGCGTTGCGCACATGGACCGGGTCGTTCACCACCAGCGTCTTGGGGTGGATGTGCTCGAGCATGTGCGTCGCGGTGATATAGGCCATGTCGAAGGGCGGGTCCTGGCGCATCAGCACCACATCCGCCGTCGCCAAATCCAGGGTTTGGAAACCGCCCATGGTCGCGTGATTGCCCGGCTCGCGCCGCAGCCCAAGTATGGGGCGCACGCGCGCGGTCACTCGGCCATCCTCGAGGCTCATGTCCCGCGGGCCGTAATGGAACATGGCGTGGCCGCGACGCTGGGCTTCCAGCGCCAGCATGAAGGTGCTGTCGGTGTCGAGATTGATCCGCTCGATCGGATCCATCTGGATGGCGACGGACAATGCCACGCGGTCACTCCTTGCCTTGCGGCTGTAAAACGTGCGGCCACTATAGGCCGCGATACGATGCGCGCCCAAGGCCCATGGGGCGGCAAGTAACCCTAATTCAGCCGGCTGCGGACCGATTGCAGCAGGGTGGCCGCTTGGTGGCGCTCGCCATCGCCGCGCGCGAGGAGAAGGTGGCGTTCGAGGTTATCGGCGGCAGCGCGCAGATTCCCGAGCCGGGCCTGAAGCAGCCCCGTCTCGCGCCACAATTCGCCCCGGTCGGGCGCGAACAGGCGCATGGCATCGAGGGCGCGCAACGCCCCCTCGACCGAGCCCGATTGAAGCAGGCGCAGCTTCACGTTGTTTTGCAGGCGCAGAAGGATATCCCGGTTGCCAAGCGCGGCATGGTGTTCGGGGCGAAGCTCGGCATCCGCGCCTACGACCGCGCGCAATAGCTCGCGCAGCTCGCCGGCCCCGTGCGTCCGTCCGCCGCGGAACGGATCGACGATAATCGCGCCCCTGCCGTCGAGCACGCGCACCAGGAAATGGCCGGGGAAATTCACGCCCTCGATGTGCCAGCCCTGGGCGCGGCCGGCATCAATGTACAAGATCGACAGGGCGACCGGCAGGCCCTTTTTGCGGTCGATCACGCGCATCAGATTGGCGTTCTGCAGGTCGTCGTAGGTTTGGGTATCGCCCTCATAGCCATGGCGATCGAACAGCGCGCGGTTGAGCGCGGCGACTTGCGCGCCGCCATCCGCGTTTGCGCGTTCGGCCGCGACTTCGGCGCGCAATTCGGATAAATGCGCGCGGTAGCGCTCGAGCGGCACGCGCGGCCGGTCGAGCGCCGCGAGCGCCAGCGCGCCCTCGGCCAAATCGATGTCGTCGCCGGCTTGCGCGCCGATGGCGCGCAATACCGCCTCGGCGTCCTCGCGCGTGTTCATGCGCCCTTGCGTCTGGGATCATCTTTGAGGCGGACGTGGTTCACCACGTTGCGCACATAGGCCGTATCGCGCACATGGCCGATCACGCGCTTCATTTCCATCTCGTCCTGCGCGATGCCCATGAGGTAAACCGTGCCGTTGACCACCTCGACCGAATAATTGACCGCCTGCACGCCCGAATCGACCAGAAGCCGGCCGCGCAGCTTGGTTGCGATCCAGCCGTCGCGCGCGCGGTCGAGAATGCCGCTTTGGTCCTCGACCTGGACCTCGTTGATGAGCTCGCTCACACCGTCCGCCTGCCAGGCGAGGCGCGCGGCCTCGATGCGGGTTTCGGGATTGACGACCGATCCGGTCAACAGCACTCGGCCCTCTACGATCGACAGATCGATCTTGCGATACAGCGCCAGATCCTTCTGTGCCCACAGGACATTGATCTCGGCGCGAATGCCGGCATCCGATATGGCGTCCTTGATGGGGCGTTCCTGGGCCGCGACCGTGCCGGCCGAGGCGCCGACGCCGACCGCCGTGCTGACGGGCGTGCATGCGGCCAAGGCCCAAACCGGGCCGGTGAGGACGAACGAACCGATGACACCGAGAACTCGCCGCGACACGAGCGCCATGTCCTGCCTTCTCCCGGGCCGAAGCCCGATCAGCCATTCCCCCTACGCGGCTTAATGTAGGGATCACCCATCCGGACGCCAAGCGTCTCGAATATGGCGCGGCCAGCGCCCGGCGCGGGTCAATACGGCGTCGAAGCGGAGCTCGCGCTCTGACAGATGCGGATGGCGGCTGAGAAAAAATTCCGCCGCGCGCACGATGCGGGCCTTGGCGCGATGGGTAATCGCCTCGGCGGCCAGCGCATCGTCTTTGCGGTTCTTGACTTCGACGAAGACGAGGGTTCGCCCGCGCGCGGCTACGATATCGATTTCGCCGACCGGCGTGCGTAAGCGCCGCGCGAGAATCCGGTAACCCTTCAGGCGCAACATCATCGCCGCCAGCGCCTCCGCGCGGCGCCCGCGCCTCTCGGCTTTGCCGCGATCCCTCACCCGCCCTTCTTGCCGCGCGCGAGCGCACGACGATAGATCTCGCGACGGGGCATGCCGGTCGCTTCCGCAACCACCGCCGCGGCATCGCGCAACGTGAGCCGGTCCAGCGCCTCGTCGAGCAGCGCCTCGACATCGTGTTCCGCAACGTCCTCGGGCGCCGGGCCCTCGACCACGATCACGATTTCGCCCTTGGGCGCGCCCGCCTCGGCGTAATGTCGCGCGAGTTCGTCGAGCGTGCCGCGCCGGACCTCCTCGAACATCTTGGTCAATTCGCGCGCGACCGCCCCTTGCCGCGGACCGAATACGCGCGCCATGTCCGCCAGCGAGTCCGCAAGGCGTTGCGGGGATTCGTAGAACACCAAGGTCGCGGCGACCCCCTTCACCTCGCCGAGTGCGCGGCGCCGCGCAACCTCCTTCGGCGGCAGGAATCCCGCGAACAGGAAACGATCGGTCGGCAGGCCCGAGATCACGAGCGCGGTCAGGACCGCGGAGGGGCCGGGCAGGGCCGAAACCTCGTGACCTGCGGCGATCGCCTCGCGCACGAGCTTGTAGCCCGGATCGGCGATGAGCGGCGTGCCGGCGTCCGAAACCAGGGCCACGATCTCGCCCGCCTCGATGCGCGCGAGCAAAGCCGGGCGCGCGCGCTCGGCATTGTGGTCGTGATACGGCGTCATGGGGGTTTCGATGCCGTGCGCACGCAGCAGCACGCCGGTCGTGCGCGTGTCCTCGCAGGCGACGACGCAGGCTTCGGCCAGCGCCCGGGCCGCCCGCGCCGAGAGATCGCCCAGATTGCCGATGGGTGTAGCGACCAGGAGCAAGCGGCCGCGTTTACTTCCCGCCGCCGTCTGGCTAGGCTTTCTCGGCTGTCGTTTTTTCACCAAATTGGCGTCTCACAAGAAATGAAAGCCCGGTCATCGATGGCGCTGGCGTGCTTGGCCTTTGGGCAATGGGCACGGCGAATCCTGCTGGTGGCTTTCGTGTGCGCGCCGTTTGCCGCCCGCGCGACGACCGTAACGGAGCCGCCGGCCGCGCGGCAAGCAGCGGTCTCGGCGCCCCGGGACGCCCAGCCGCCGATATTGGGTGGCGCGCGCGTAGCCCAACTCGCCCAAGGCGCACCACCGGACAGAGGCCCACCGGAGAGAGGCAAGGTGCGCGTCGGCCTCATCGTGCCATTGAGCGGCCCCAATGCCCGCATCGGTCGCGACATGCTCGACGCGGCGCAACTCGCCCTGTTCGACGCGGCGGACGAACACTTCGTCCTGTTGCCGCGCGACGACGAAGGCACGCCGGAAGGCGCCGCCAAGGCGGCTGCCGCCCTGCTCGATGCCGGGGTCAAACTGATTCTCGGGCCCTTGCTTTCGGCTTCAGTCGAAAGCGTTGCCGCGCCCGCGCGTGCCGCGGGTGTGCCCGTGCTCGCGTTCTCAACCGACCGGTCGGTTGCCGGTAACGGCGTCTATCTGCTCGGCTTTCTGCCCGGCTCGCAGGTCGAGCGCGCGGTCGCCCATGCCCAGGTCCAGGGCGCGCGGCGCTTCGCGGCACTCGCGCCCAAGAATCCTTACGGCAATCAGGTGATCGAGGATTTCCGCCGCGCCGTTCAGGCTTTCGGCGCGCAGCTCGGTCCCGTGCGTCAGTACGAGGCGAACGACGACATGAAGCAGGTCGTCCGCCAGCTCGCGAATTACGATGCGCGCAAAGCGGCCTTGGCCGCCCAACGCGCCGAGCTGCGCGCCAAGAAGGACGAGGCCTCCCTCCAGACGCTTAAGCGCCTGGAGACCGCCGAGACCTCGGGCCCGCCGGATTTCGACGCGCTCCTGGTGGCCGAGGGCGGCGAGAAATTGCTCTTGCTCGCGCCCCTGCTGCCCTATTACGACATCGATCCCGGCCAGGTGCGCATTCTCGGCACGGGGCTTTGGGAAAACTCCAATGTGCGCTCGGAACCCGCTCTTGCGGGCGCTATCTTCGCCGTGCCGCCCTCGGCGCCGCGCGCGGCGTTCGAGAAGCGCTTCCGCGATGCCTATGGCCGCGAATCGGCGCGGCTTGCTTCCATCGCCTATGACGGCACGGCGCTCGCCGCCGTGCTCGGCAAGGCGGCGCCGCCCGATTTCGACGCGGCCCGCTTGACGCAGCGCAACGGCTTTGCCGGGGTGGACGGGGTTTTTCGTCTTCTGCCCACGGGACTTGCCGAGCGCGGTCTCGCGATTCTCGAAGTTCAGCGCGACGGTTTTCGCATCGCCAGCCCCGCGCCCGAGGCTTTTAATCCCTAGGCCAGCAAGCGTTCGAGAACGGCATCGAGGCGCTGTCTTCCGGCGGCGGTCGCGCCGATGCGCTCGGCATCGAGCGCGAGAAGTCCGGCCTCGATCAATTCCGCCACCGCATCCATGTTCACGACCTCGCCGAGCTCGGATTTCGTCTCGCGCCGAATATCCGCGCGCGCGATTCCTTCCGCGAGGCGCAATCCCATGATCAGCATTTCCTGCGCGCGTGCCGCGGCACCGAGATTCTCGCTTTCCGCCGTGCCGTGACCCTCGGCCTGGGTCGCCGCCAGCCAGCGCTCGGGTGAACGCAATTGCCGTGTCGCGCGCTTGATTTCGCCCTCGGTCAGACGACCATGGGCGCCCGGCCCGATGCCGGCATAATCGCCGTAACGCCAATAGACGAGATTGTGCCGGCATTCGCGCCCCGGCCGCGCGTGGTTCGAAATCTCATAGCCCGGCAAGCCCGAAGCCGCCGTCATGTCTTGCGCGATTTCGTATAGCGGGCCCGCGGCGTCGCCGGAGGCGGGGCGGAGCGCGCCGCGCCGCCGTAGCGCATCGAAAACCGTTCCGGGTTCTATGGTCAGCTGATAGAGCGAAAGCTGGTCGCGCGCGCGCGTCAGCGCCTCGGCCAATTCCGCGCGCCAGGATTCCTCGCTTTGCTCGGGCCAGGCATAGATGAGATCGAACGAGACGGTGGAAAACACGGCGAACGCCTGGTCCAGTGCTTCTCTTGCTTCGTTGGCGTCGTGGTCGCGGCCGAGAAAACGCAAGACCCGGTCGTCGAAGGATTGCACGCCCAGCGACAGTCGGTTGATCCCCGCCTCGGCCAGCGGGCGGAACGCCGCGCGGTCATTGGGATTGGCCTCGAGGCCGATTTCGATGTCCGGCGCGCCTTGCCAGCGCGTGCTCGCCCGCTCAATCACCGCCGCGATCGTCGCGGGCGCCATGAGAGAGGGCGTGCCGCCGCCGAAGAAAATGCTCGTCAATCGCCGGCCGGGCGTGCGGGCGGCGAAATGGTCGAGCTCGGCGAGCAAGGCCCGGCGCCACGCATCGTGATCGACCGTGCGGCGGACATGGACGTTGAAATCGCAATAGGGACAGCGCGCCCGGCAGAACGGCCAATGAACGTAAAGCGCGATCTCGGGCGGGTCGGTCAGCGCGGCAGACATGCGTCGGCGAACAGCGCAAAGGCACGGGCGCGATGGCTCATCGCATGTTTTTTTTCGGGCGCCATTTCGCCGAATGTCTCGTTGAGGCCCATGGGCACGAAGATGGGATCGTAGCCGAAGCCGTGTCCGCCGCGCGGCGGCCAGACCAGCGTGCCGTCGATCCGGCCCTCGAAAATCTCCGCGTGACCGTCGGGCCAGGCGAGCGCGAGGGCGCAGTTGAAATGGGCCGCGGGGTCGCACGCGCCGAGCATCTCGATCACCTTTTTCATGGCCAGGCCGAAATCGCGCGCGGGTCCGGCCCAGCGTGCCGAATGGATGCCCGGCTCGCCGCCGAGCGCCGGCACGACGAGGCCCGAATCGTCGGACAAGGCGGGAAGGCCGGTCGCCGCCGAGACCGCGCGCGCCTTGATCGCGGCATTGGCCGCGAAGCTCTCGCCGTCTTCCTCGGGCTCGGGCACGCCGTGCTCGGCGGCCGAGCCGACCGCGATGTGGCGGGGTGCGAGCAGTTCGCGAATCTCGCGCAGCTTGCCTTGGTTGTGGCTGGCGATGACCAGCCGCCGACCTTCGAGCCGCCGCGCCACGGTTCGCCGCGCCATGGGCCGCTCAGCCGTCGGCGAGCGCTAGCTTCTGCAGCGCGACCAATTCGTCGATGCCCTTGCGCGCCAAGCTCAGCATCGTGGCGAACGCGTTTTCGCCGAACGGCGCGCCTTCGGCGCTGGCCTGCAGTTCGACCAGCATGCCCGAGCCGGTAATGACGAAATTCGCGTCCGCCTCGGCGGTCGAATCCTCGGCGTAGTCGAGGTCCAGCACCGGCTGGCCGCCATGCACGCCGCACGACACGGCCGCCACGTGGTCCTTGAGCGGCATGCGCGAGATCGTCTTGTCCGTGAGAAGCTTGGCGAAGGCCATGCGCAAGGCGACGTAGGAGCCGGTGATCGCCGCCGTGCGCGTGCCGCCATCGGCCTGCAGCACGTCGCAATCGATGCGGATTTGCCGCTCTCCGAAGGCGCCGAGATCGGTTACCGCGCGCAGGCTGCGCCCGATCAGGCGCTGGATTTCCTGAGTGCGCCCGCTTTGCCGGCCGCGCACCGCCTCGCGCTCGGTCCGCGTGTTGGTCGAGCGCGGCAACATGCCGTACTCCGCCGTCACCCAGCCGCGACCGGTGTTGCGCAGGAACGGCGGCGGCTTTTCCTCGACCGTCGCGGCGCACAGAACATGGGTATTGCCGAAGCGCACGAGGCACGACCCTTCGGCATGGCGGGCGAATCCGGGTTCCAAGGCGACGGCGCGCAATTCGTCGACGCGCCGTCCCGAAGGCCGCCGACTTGAAGAGAGGGAACTTGCCGCCGCGGGCGGGGCGGAAGAGGACATGCGATAACCTGTGCGTTGGGGCAGATGGGTCACGTTATCGGGGTGGCGCCAATTCGTCCAGGCGGGATGCGTTGACGTGCCATATCCCCCTTCCTAGATTCGAGTCTTTCACGGGATGGTTGACATGAAATCGGACTCGGCTGGGAAACCTTCGGTTATCACCGAATTGAACGAGCGCTCGCGCGAAATTTTCCGGCGCATCGTCGACGCCTATGTCGAGACTGGCGAGCCCATGGGATCGCGCACATTGTCGCGCTTTCCGGGCATCAAACTTTCGCCCGCCTCGATCCGCAACGTCATGGCCGATCTCGAGGAAGCGGGGCTGCTCTCGGCCCCCCATACCTCGGCGGGGCGCGTGCCGACGGATGCGGGCATGCGTCTGTTCGTCAGCGGTCTGCTGGAGATCGGCGGGCTGACGGCCGAGGAACGCGAACGGATCGAAAGCCAATGCGCGGCCAAGGGGCGCGGCGTGAACGAGGTGCTGCAGGAAGCCTCGGGCGCGCTTTCGGGTCTGTCACGCTGCGTGGGCCTGGTCGCGGCGCCGCGTCTTGAACGGGCGTTGAAGCACATGGAATTCGTGCCCGTTTCGCCGGGCCGGGCCTTGGCTGTCATGGTCACGGAGGACGGCCTGGTCGAAAATCGCATGATCGACCTGCCCATGGGCGTGCCGGCCTCGGCACTGGTGCAGGTGTCGAACTATCTGGCGTCGCGCATCGCCGGGCGCACGACGGACGAGGTGCGCGGCTTCGTGCAGCGCGATCTCGATGGCAACCGGGCCGAACTCGACGCGCTGACCAAGCAGGTCGTCGAGGCGGGGATTGCCACGTGGGCGGGCGGCGAGGCGGAGCGCTCGCTGATCGTGCGCGGCCAGGCCAATCTGTTGGGCGATGTGCGCGCAGTCGCGGACTTGGAGCGCGTGCGCCATCTGTTCGAAATTCTGGAGCGGCGCGAGGCCACGGTCAGGCTGCTGGATGCGGTCGGCGTGGCGGACGGTGTGCAGATTTTCATCGGCGCCGATTCGAGCCATTTCGACCTCACCGGCTGCTCGATGGTGGCATCGGCCTATCACGATCGCCAGGGCAAGATCGTCGGTGCCATCGGCGTGATCGGGCCGACGCGCATGAATTACGCGCGAATCATCCCGCTCGTCGACTACACTGCAAAAATGATCGGACGGCTGCTTACATGACCGACAAACCCGAAGATTCCGAAACGCCCGAGATGCCCGGCGCCGAATACGCCATCCCGCCCGGCGAGGTCTTGGGCACGCCCGAGGAATGCGCCGAGGCGCGCATCGCCGCGCTCGAGGGCGAACTGGCCGCGCTCAAGGATCAGCTCCTGCGCAGCCTGGCCGAGGCCGAGAACCAGCGTCGGCGCGCCCAGCGCGACCGCGACGAGGCGGTCAAATATGCCGCCGCCCAACTCGGGCGCGACCTTCTGAACGTGCCCGACAATCTGCGCCGCGCGCTTGAGGCCGCTCCGCTCGCCGATGACGAGCGCGACGCCGCCTTCCGGATCGGGGTCGAATTGGTCGAACGCGACTTGCTCGGCGCCTTCGAAAAGCACGGAATCCGTCGCATCGTCCCCATGGCCGAACGCTTCGATCCCAATCTCCACCAGGCCATGTTCGAGGTGCCGACCGCCGATCACCCGCCCGGAATCGTCGTTCAGGTCATGCAGCCCGGCTACATCATGGGTGACCGGCTGCTGCGGCCTGCCCTGGTGGGGGTGGCGAAGGCGATGCCCGGCGAGGCCATCGCTGGGGGCGTGAATACGGTGGTCTAGCATGGCCCGGGCGGGGCGGTTCCCCGACCTGCTCCAAGGTCCTGGAAGGACCGATCGGGCCTAATTTCCCAGACACGGTTGCAGCCGTCCCGCGTCATGCCCATATAGGTTTCCGGACGCCGTTTCAGCGTCTTGACGGCTGAATTCTTGGGGGGTCGCCCGAGCGCCCGACCGGGGCTCCGGGGCCTTGCCGAATTAGGAGCGGAGAACATGGCAAAAGTCATCGGCATCGATCTCGGCACGACGAATTCCTGCGTCGCCGTGATGGAAGGCAAGGACCCCAAGGTGATCGAGAACACCGAGGGCACGCGCACCACACCCTCGATGGTCGCGCTGACGGACACGGGCGAGCGCCTGGTGGGCCAAGCCGCCAAGCGCCAAGCGGTGACCAATTCCGATCGCACGCTGTTCGCGATCAAGCGTTTGGTCGGCCGCCGCTTCAGCGACGACATCGTCCAGCGCGAAAAGGATCTCGTGCCCTTCAAGATCGTGGCGGCGGACAATGGCGACGCCTGGGTCGAAGTCGACGGCAAGACCTATTCGCCGAGCCAGATCAGCGCCTTTATCCTGCAGAAAATGAAGGAGACCGCCGAGAAATATCTCGGCGAGACCGTCACGCAAGCCGTGATCACGGTGCCCGCCTATTTCAACGACTCCCAGCGCCAAGCGACCAAGGACGCAGGCCGCATCGCGGGCCTCGAGGTTCTGCGCATCATCAACGAACCGACCGCGGCCGCGCTCGCCTATGGGCTCGAGCGCAAGGGTGCCGGCAAGATCGCGGTTTACGATCTGGGCGGCGGCACCTTCGACGTCTCGGTTCTCGAAATCGGCGACGGCGTGTTCGAGGTCAAGTCGACCAATGGCGACACGCATTTGGGCGGCGAGGATTTCGACCGCGCCATCATCGACTATCTCGCCGACGAGTTCCGCAAGGACAGCGCCATCGATCTGCGCAAGGATCGCCTGGCGCTGCAGCGCCTCAAGGAAGCGGCCGAGAAGGCGAAGATCGAGCTCTCAAGCGCGGTTCAGACCGAAATCAACCTGCCCTTCATCACCGCCGACCAGTCCGGTCCCAAGCATTTGGTGATTAAGCTGACGCGCGCGAAGCTCGAGGAGCTGGTGGACAGCCTCGTGCAGCGCACCATCGAGCCGTGCAAGGCGGCGCTGCGCGACGCGGGGCTGAAACCCGCCGAGATCGACGAGGTGGTGCTCGTCGGCGGCATGACGCGCATGCCCAAGGTGATCGAGCGGGTGAAGGAGTATTTCGGCCGCGAGCCCCATCGCGGCGTCAATCCCGACGAAGTCGTGGCCATCGGCGCGGCGATTCAGGCGGGCGTGCTCAAGGGCGACGTCAAGGACGTGCTCCTGCTCGACGTCACGCCGCTTTCGCTCGGCATCGAGACCCTGGGCGGGGTGTTCACGCGGCTGATCGAACGCAACACGACCATTCCCACGCGCAAGAGCCAGGTTTTCTCCACCGCCGAGGACGGCCAGACCGCGGTCACCATCCGCGTCTTCCAGGGCGAGCGGGAAATGGCGGCGGACAACAAGATGCTCGGCCAGTTCGACCTGCTCGGCATCCCGCCCGCGCCGCGCGGCATGCCCCAAGTCGAGGTCACCTTCGACATCGACGCCAACGGCATCGTCAACGTCTCGGCGAAAGACAAGGCGACCGCCAAGGAACAGGCGATCCGCATCCAGGCCTCCGGCGGCCTGTCGGACGACGACATCAAACGCATGATGCGCGAGGCGGAGGAAAACGCCGCCGCCGACAAGGCCAAGCGCGATCTGGTCGAGGCGCGCAATCAGGCCGACGCGCTCCTGTACTCGACGGAAAAGACGCTCAAGGAACACGGCGACAAGGTGGCTGCCGCGGACAAGGAGGCGATCGAATCCGCCTTGGCTGCGCTCAAGGACGTGCTGGCGAAGGACGATGCGACAGCCATTCGCGACAAGGCGCGCGCCCTGTCGGAGGTTTCGATGAAGCTCGGCGAGGCCCTGTACAAGGCCCAGCAGGAAACCGCCGGCAAGGACGGCGCGCCCGGCGGCGGCCCAGGCGGCGATGGCCCAGGCGGCGACGGCGGTCCGGCGAGCGACAAGGCAGATCCGGGCGTGGTCGATGCCGAGTTCGAGGAAGTCGACGAAGACAAGAAGAAATCGGCCAAGGGCTGAGGGACGATATCGGGACCGCGTTCCGCCCGCACGGCCTAGCGCCGCGCGGGCGGTCGCGTATTCGGAAACGCACGCATGGCCAAACAAGATTATTACGTGCTGTTAGGGGTCGATCGTTCCGTCGATGCGGAAGATCTGAAGAAGGCCTATCGCAAGCTCGCCATGCAGTACCACCCCGACCGCAATCCGGGCGACGAGGCGGCGGAGCTAAAATTCAAGGACGTCTCCGAGGCTTACGAAATTTTGCGCGACGATCAAAAGCGCGCGGCTTACGACCGCTACGGGCACGCGGCGTTCGAGAACGGCGGCGGCCGGCCGGGCGCGCCCGATTTCAATTTTGCCTCCGGTTTCGCGGACATCTTCGACGAGATGTTCGGCGATTTTACGGGCGGCGGCAATGGACGGCGGCGCAACGCGCACATGCGCGGCTCGGACGTGCGCTTCAATCTGTCGGTCACGCTCGAGGAAGCCTTCGCCGGAAAATCGGCCAAGGTGCGCGTCGAGGGTTCGGGGTCGTGCGATTCCTGCGCCGGCTCGGGCGCCAAGGGCGGCGCCGCGCCCATCACCTGCCACACGTGCAAGGGCCATGGCCGCGTGCGCGCGACGCAAGGCATGTTCACGATCGAGCGGACCTGCCCGACTTGCCACGGCGCGGGCCGCGTCATCGAAAAACCGTGCGAGGGCTGCAACGGCTCGGGCCGCGTGCGCCGGGAAAAGACGCTGTCGGTGAACATTCCAGGCGGCGTCGAGGACGGCACGCGCATACGCGTCGCCGGCGAGGGCGAGGCGGGCTTGCGCGGCGGCCCGGCCGGCGATCTCTATATCTTTCTGTCCGTCAAGGCGCACCGCATTTTCGTGCGCGACGGCGCGGACATCCATTGTCGCGTGCCGATTCGCCTATCGCTCGCCGCTCTCGGCGGCTCGATCGAAGTGCCGGTGATCGAGGGCCAGCGAACGCGTATTCAGGTGCCGTCGGGCACGCAAAGCGGCCATCAGTTCCGCCTGCGCGGCCGGGGCATGCGCCAGATGCGCTCCCAGGCGTGCGGCGACATGTACGTCGAAACCGTGATCGAGACGCCGGTCAATCTATCCAAGCGCCAGCGCGAGCTGCTCGAGGAATTCGATCGGGCCGAGGGCGGCAAATCGACGAGCCCCGAATCCGAGGGCTTCTTCGCGCGCATCAAGGAATTGTGGGGCGATCTTCGGGACTGAGCCCGGGCCACTGTCGCGCGCAGCCGGGCCTGTGATACATCTCTGCTTCATTCGGGCCTAGCTCTTCGGGCCTGTCTCATTCGGGCCTGCCTCATTCGGGAGGGAATCATGGCCAATCTCGTGCGCATGGGCGTGGTGGGCGCCTCGGGCCGGATGGGGCGCATGTTGGTGCGCGAAATCGCGGGCACCGAAGGCGCGGTTCTGACGGGCGCGGTCGAGCGGGCAGGGCACGAAGATCTCGGCAAGGACGCCGGTGCCTTGGCGGGAATTGCGCCTGCGGGCGTGGTTCTGTCGGCCGATTGCGCGGCCATGGTCGCATCCTGCGACGCCGTCCTCGATTTCACTACCCCCCCCGCGACCGTCGCGCTTGCGGCGCTAGCGGCCCAGGCGCGCATCGTCCACGTCATCGGCACGACCGGAATCGACAAGGCCCAGACCGAAGACATACGCCGCGCGGCCAAGCACACCGCGATCGTCTGGGGCGACAATATGAGCGTCGGCATCAATCTTCTGCGCGCGCTCGTGCGCCGGGTCGCGGCCACGCTGGGCCCCGATTGGGATATCGAAAT
>CAMAPP010000003.1 GCA_945860095.1 Rhizobium sp. Q54
CCTGGGTCACGTCGTCCATCCGACGACGGCCTCGATGGCCTGTCCGAGATTGCGTAGGGTCGGATCGACCTGATCGCGCGCCGGGTCGGTTTCGATGCTGCCATCGGGCCGGATCGGCACTTGCGCGGTGTAGAACACCCCGTCCGCCATGGTCGCCCATTTTCGAGCGGCGCTTTCAGCGCCGGAAGGCCGGTCTTGATCGCGCGCTTCATGATCGTCCACCCCGCGTCTTGACCGCTCAGTTCTCGCACGCCCACGCGATGAGCTTGCGCTGGAACTCGATGCCGGAAGCAATTTGATCGAGGGCGATGAATTCGTCGGGCTTGTGCGCTTCGAGGATGCGGCCGGGGCCGCAGAGCACGGTCGGAATTCCAGCCTCTTGAAACTGCCCGCCCTCGGTGCCGAAGGATACGACCGTGGTCGAATTGGCGCCGGTCAGACGTCGGCATAGCTCCTCGGCGGGCGAACCGGGTTCGGGCACGAGCGCCGGCACGCGGAACAGCGATTCGGTCGCCACCCCGGTCGCGGGATCGACCGCGTGCATGCGCGGCAGAACGTGGCTATCGATGTGCTGCGTGATGCGCGCCTCGATCGCCTCGCGCGAATCGCCCGGATGCAGGCGGATGTCCCAATGGAAGCGGCACTGGCGGGCGATGATGTTGATCGCGGTGCCGCCCTCGATGACGCCCACCGAAAGCGTGGAATGGGGCGGATTGAACTCGCTGCCGGGTTTGGGATTGCGCGCCTGCTCGTCGTGCAGCCGGTTGATGAAATGGATGATCTCGGCGGCGTTCTGCACCGCGCTCACGCCCTTGTTGGTCGCGCTCGAATGGGCCTCGAGCCCCGTGACCGTGGTGCGATAGCCGAACGAGCCCTTGTGCGCGTTGACCACCTTCATCTCGGTCGGCTCGCCGATCACGACCATGGCGGGGCGCGGCAGGGATTTGCCGATCTCGTCGATCATCAGCGGCGCGCCCGCGCAGCCGACTTCCTCGTCGAACGACATGGCGAGATGGATGGGGCGCTTGAGCTTGGCCATTTGCATCTCGGGCACGAGCGCGAGCGCTATGGCGAGGAAGGTTTTCATGTCCGCGGTGCCGCGCCCGAACAGCTTGCCGTCGCGCTCGGTGACCACGAACGGATCGGTGGTCCAAGGCTGGCCGTCCACCGGCACGACGTCGGTGTGCCCCGACAGGCAGATGCCGCCCGGCGCCTCGGGGCCGATGGTCGCGAACAGGTTGGCCTTGGTGCGTTCGGGGTTGTGCACTTGATGCGACTTCACGCCCAGCCCGTCGAGATAATCGGCGACCCAGTCGATCAGGTTGAGGTTCGATTTCGATGAGGTGGTGTCGAACGAGACGAGGCGGTCGATCATCTCGCGGGGCGTGGCCATTTCATCCTCCGAGGAGAGATCGAGAAAATCAGACGTTGGGAAGCGGCGCGGACGAGGGATTGCCGATCATCGACAGAAATTCGCGCCGCGTGGCGGGATCGCTGCGGAACGAGCCGAGCATGCGGCTGGTCACGAGCGCGGCGCCCGGCTTGCGCACACCGCGCGTCGTCATGCACTGGTGCGCCGCCTCGACGACGACGCCGACGCCTTCGGGTTCCAGAACGTCGAAGATCGTGTTGGCGATCTGCGCGGTCAGTTTTTCCTGGATCTGCAGACGGCTGGCGAAGGCTTCGACCAGGCGGGCGAGCTTGCTGATGCCGACCACGCGCCGGCGCGGCAAATAGCCGACGTGAACCTTGCCGATGATCGGCACCATGTGGTGTTCGCAATGCGAGGCAAAGCGGATGTCGCGCAGGACGATCATCTCGTCGTAGCCTTCGGTCTCCTCGAAGGTGCGCGACAACAGCTCGACCGCGTCCACGTCGTAGCCCGAGTAGAATTCCTCGTACGATCGCACGACGCGCTTGGGCGTATCGCGCAAACCCTCGCGTTCGGGATCGTCGCCCGCCCAGCGGATAAGGGTGCGCACCGCCGCCTCGGCTTCCGCGCGCGAGGGCTTCACGATCGCGGGGCTTGGGGGAAATCCCGCGTTCAGTTTCGCTGGCGTCTTTTTGTCCATTGCCACGCGCTCCGCTCGATTCGGCGCCGTTCAGTGCAAATTGACGTTCTGGTCCGGGCTGTCAAGCGAGAAGGTCGGAATGGCGATGTCGAAGCGCCGGCCGTCCGGACCTTCCATCTCGTAACTGCCGCCCATGATGCCCGACGGCGTCGAAAGCGGCGTGCCGCTCGTGTATTCGAAGGCCTCGCCGGGCTTGAGCGTGGGCTGCTCGCCGACCACGCCCGCGCCGCGCACCTCTTGGGTGCGCCCCAGCGAATCGACGATGCGCCAGTGGCGGTTCACGAGTTGCACCGTGTCCGCGCCGTTGTTCTCAATGCGCACCTGATAGGCCCAGACATAATGGCTCTGATCGGGCTCGGACTGGTCGTTCAAATAGATCGGCTTCACCGTCACGCGGATATCGCGCGTGATGGCTTCGTAGGCATCGATTTCCGGGTTGCGTCGGCTCGGCATGGTGAATTGCGCTGATTGTACGGATTGTGAGGGAGGATTGTACGGTGCTGTCGTCGCAATTGCCCGGACGGCAGCTCCGCCCGCTGGGAATAATGCCAGGAGCGACTGCCGCGCCCAACCGACCGTGTTGTGTAGCCTTGGCCCGGCGCTCTGTCCAGGACCCCAGAATAGGCGGAGAAACTACGCCTTCTTAAGGGCTTGGTCCAAATCGGCGGCGATATCGGCAGGGTCTTCGAGGCCGACCGACAGGCGCACCAAGCCCTCGGCGATGCCGAGGCGCGCGCGCTCCTCGGGCGGCAAGCGTTGATGGGTCGTGGTCGCGGGATGGGTGATGAGGCTTTTCGCGTCGCCGAGATTGTTCGAAATATCGATCATCGCAAGGGCGTTGAGCGCGCGGTACGCGGCCGGCTTTCCGCCCTCAATCTCGAAGGCGACGACGCTGCCACCCGCCGTCATTTGCGTCTGGGCGAGTGCGCGCTGGGGATGGCTGGGCAGACCCGGATAGAGCACGCGCGCGACGCCTTTCCGGGTCCCGAGGAATTCGGCGATTTCGCGCGCGTTCTCGCAATGGCGTTGGACGCGGAGGTCGAGGGTTTCGAGCGATTTGACCATGAGCCAGGCGTTGAACGGGCTCATCGCCGGGCCGGTGTGGCGCAGGAAATCGCGGAGCTTTTTCTCGGCGAATTCGAGGCTCGAGAGCACGACGCCGCCGAGCGCGCGGCCCTGGCCGTCGATGTGCTTGGTCGTCGAATAGACGACGACATCGGCGCCGAATTCCATCGGGCGCTGCAGGATGGGGGTCGCAAAGACATTGTCCACGACGACGCACGCGCCGGCCGCGTGGGCAAGCTCGGCGACCGCGCGCATATCGATGATTTCGAGCGTCGGATTGGACGGGGTTTCGAAGAACACGGCCTGTGCGGGGCGCTTCAAGGCCGCGCGCCATTGGTCGAGATCGGTGCCGTCTACGAAGACCGTTTCGATGCCGTAGCGCGGCAGGAGCTCGGACACGATGTATTGGCAGGAGCCGAACAGCGCGCGCGCCGAGACGACGCGGTCGCCCGATTTGAGCTGGCACAGCAACGCAGCGAACACGGCGGCCATGCCGCTCGCGGTTGCCCGCGCGGCCCCCGCGCCCTCGAGCAGACGCATGCGCTCCTCGAACATGCCGACCGTCGGATTGGCGTAGCGCGAATAGACAAAGCGCTGCTTTTCGCCCTTGAAGGCGGCCTCGGCCTCCTCGGCGCTGGCGTAGCGATAGCCCGAGGTCATGAACAGGGCCTCGGAGGTTTCGTCGAAGGCGCTGCGCTGCAAGCCGCCGCGCACCAGGCGCGTGCGCATCCGCCAGGACTCGGGGCCCTTGCCCGTCTTGCCTCCAGTGTCGGAATCGGCCATCGCGCCTCTCCTCCGCCGCCCGCGCGGGACGCGGGCAAGAAAAAACCCCGGCCGGATGGGGCCGAGGCGGCGAGCGCTCCGACCCCTTTAGCGAGATTGTTTTACGTGGCCGCAAGCCGGTCGGGCCAAATCACCACGTCGTGCGGTCAGAAATAGGCCCGTGCGCGCCAGGCTGTCAAGACGGGGACGCGAAGTCGGGAGCGGGACGAAAATGGCGGGGGCTTCGGCGGGTCCCATGTGCCATCGGATCCGGCGGCGCTCCGAACTCCATGGCCCAAACCCGTTCCGAGGGCGGCGAACGATATCTCACCGATTTTTCCGGGCTGACCTATTTTGTTTTGGGCAAAATACCTTCACTGGATGTGCGCTCGAGCGCTGGTCCCGGGCTGCAGGACGCGCCGCCGAGCACGCAAAAGCGCGCGCAATGGGGGTGGTTGAGCGCCACTTGCCGTGCGGCCTCGGCAAGCGTTCGGCCGAGTTCGAACCGTTCGTCATAGGGCAGCAAGGTGCAGGCGACGACCGCGGGCCGGTCCTCGCCCTTGCGCTTGACGATCATGCGCGAGCGCGCGCACATCACGTCCTCGGGCGATTTTCCGAGAATGTCCCAGCACGCTTCGGTGATCTCGGGCACGTCCCGGCCCGCATCCATCTCGGGAAACAGGACGAGTTCGGTCGGGTCGTGGGCGTCGATGGGTGCCGCCAGTTCCTCGAAAAGCCGCGCAAAGCCGCGCCGCAAGCCGCCCTCGTCCTCGGGCCAGCAGGTGCGCGCGGCCACGTGCACGCTAAAGCCCTCGCGCGCGAGCCAGCGCAATCCCGCGATGGCCGGCGTCCAGCTGCGCGCGCCGCGCAAGGCCTCGTGGCCTTCGGCGGTGTAGTGGTCGAGCGAGACGCGAAAGGTCAGGCGCGCCCGCGCCGCGCGGTCCATGGCCGCCAGACGTTCGGCGCGGCGCATCATGGGGCGCATGGCATTGGTCAGGACGAGCACCCGGAAGGCGCGCGCGAGCGCCTCGTCCAGCATCTCGGGGAACTCGGGATTGAGGAACGGCTCGCCGCCGGTGAAGCCGATTTCGTGCGTGGGCAGGCCCTGCTCGGCGATTTCGTCGAGAAATCCCCGGACCTCGGCGGCGGTCATGTAGGCGAGGCGGTCGTTGCGCGGGCTCGATTCGATGTAGCAGCCCGTACACGCGATATTGCAGAGCGTGCCGGTATTGATCCAGAGCGTCTCGAGCGCCGAGAGCGCGACGTGCGCGCGCGCCTCGCCCCTGGCCGTCCGCTGGGGATCGCGGAACTTCGCGGGGTCGAGCGCCTTGGGCGCGGGCGGTGCTGTCAGGTTCAAATTCGGCCCCAGCCATGGTCCATCGCCGCCATTAGACCGTGGCCCGGTTCGAGCGGCAATCGCGGCGCCGCCGACAGCGCTTCACGCTTTCGTGATCGGGCCGGTTTTCGCGATCGGCCCGGCTTTCGCGTTCGGATCAAAACGGGGGCGTCGGGGCGGGGGCGCCGTTCCCCTGGCTGGCGCGCGCACGCCTGCCTATAATCGGGCCCAGCGCGGGTGTAGTTCAATGGTAGAACGGCAGCTTCCCAAGCTGCATACGAGGGTTCGATTCCCTTCACCCGCTCCATGATCCATCCATCCTTCGCCGCCCCGGCCCCGCTCGCGGCGCGAAGCTGGCGGTACGTGCCGCCGCTTCGCTGCCGCGCGCCGATTCTTGGCGCCGCCCTGCGCCGTCCCGCGCGCCGATTTGCATGACGGCGTGCCGCACGATTTTTCCCGCGCTGCTTCTCGGCCTCGCGCTCGCATCCTGCGCGCCCGCGCGAAGTTGCGCGCCGCCTTTTGCCCAGGCCACGTCCTTCGCGCTGTTCTTCGGGCGGTCCCTGCCTTCGGGCGGCGAGGTCACGGAGTCCGAGTGGCGCGGCTTTCTCGATTCGGAAGTCGCGCCGCGTTTTCCCGCGGGCTTCACGACCGTGCCCGCGCGCGGCGCATGGCGCGACGCGGCGTCGGGGCGCACGCTCGCCGAGCGCAGCGAGGTGTTGGAAATCGTCGTGCCGGGCGGCGAGGGGCAAGCGCGCGCCGCGCGCGCGGCGGTCGAGGATATCGCCGCGTCCTATCGTCGGCGTTTTGCCCAGGAATCGGTGCTGCGCACGGAACGGAGTGTTTGCGCCGCGTTCTGAGCGGCGGCCTTGGCGGCGCCTTCTAGGGAGCGGCCGCGCGCGCGGCCTCGGAGCTGCGCCGCACCTGGAAGGCGGTGAACACCCCCAGGATCTGCATCACCATGACGGCTAGGAAGATGTGATGGGGCAGGTGCATGTCCATCAATAGGCCGAAGATCATGGGGCCGATGAGCGCGCCGAGATCGAGGCCCGAATAGACAAAGCCAAAGACCTTGCCGGTCGAGCCGGGCGGCGTCGCGGCCTTGACCAGCATGTCGCGCGATGGCCCCGTCATGCCGACCGCCAGGCCCGCGCCCGCCATCAGCGCCGCCGCGGCGTAATAACCCGGCCCCGCGCTCGCCAAAAACACCATCAGCACGGCCGCCGTCACCAGTCCCGCCGCCGCCACCCAATGGTGCTTGGGCGTTTGGTCGGCGACGATGCCGCCGATCAACATGCCGCTCGCCGAGGCGACGAGATAGGCGCTGAGCGCGTTCGTCGCGGCCGGCAGGCTGACGCCGTAAATATCGATGAAGGCCGCGACCGAAAAACTCTGAAGCCCGATCCCCGCCGCCGCCGTGAAGATGAAATAGGCGAAGGCGATCATGATCGCGGGCATGGCCAGCAATTCGCGGTAGCTGATCGTCGCCGCCTTGGCTTGGGCGTCGTGCGCGTGCGCGCTCCCCGCCACGTTCAGGATGGGCGATCGCCACACCATGACCGCGACCGCGAGGCCGGCGCACCCGGCGATCAGCAGCGCCGTGCGCCAATCGAAAACATAGGCCAGCGCGCCGACCACCGCGGGCGCCGCGGCATAGCCGAGCGTGCCGAGAAAGGCGTGCACGCTATAAACCCGCCCCAGCCGGTTGTGCGCGATCTTCGACGTCATGATCGAGAAATCGGCCGGGTGGAAGACGCTATTGCCCACGCCTGCGAGCGCCGCCAGGGGATAGATCATCCAAAGCTCGGAGGCGAGCGAGGCCAGGGCCGTCGAGCCCGCGAGCAAGGCGATGCCCGCCGCGAGCACGCCGCGCGCGCCGAGGCGGTCGACGACCATGCCGGCGAAGGCTTGGCAAATGCCCGAGGCGATGAAGAACACGGTCACGATCAGGCCAAGCTCGGTCCAATCGGCGCCGAACTCGGTTTTCATCAGCGGGAACAGAGGCGCGAACGCGATCTGGAAAAAATGGCTGGTGAAATGGGCGAGGCCGACGAGGCCGGCAACCGTGGCGTCGTGGCGGACCGAGGGGGCTATGGCGACCATCGCGGCGGAAGCTAAGTCCCCATGGCATCGCGGGCAAGCGCTGCCTGGCGCATGGCCGACCTGCGGGCGTGCGTGCGGGCGGGGCGGGCGGGGCATCCCGTTAAGATCGACCCCCCAAGGCCCGGCATCGATAAAGGCCCGGCACCGATAAAGGGCCGCGCGGAGCGCCATTGCGCGCCCGGCCGGGGTGTTTCTTTGTTTGAAGGAAATGGTATAATATTGCATATTCGGATCTCGCGCCTGGGCTGGGCGCTGGGAGGAACGATCTTCCCCCAATAGGAAATTCTTGATGTCGAGCGAAGCCAATCGCGGCGCCGGGCACGGTCCCTCTCCTGGTCCCTCTGGCCCTGGCCATCCGGTGGGCCCTGGCCATCCGGGTCATAGCCATCCGGGCCCTGGCCATCCGGGCCCTGGCCATCCGGGCCAAGGCCATCCGGGCCCTGGCCATCCGGGCCAAGGCCATCCGGACCATAGCCATTCGGCCCAGGGCGACGTCGCTCATAGCCATCCGGGCAATGACTGCCTTGGCGATAGGCAATCGAGCGGCACGGGGGTGATGGCTGCGGGCCTGGGGCGGCGCATGGCGATCGCGGGTCTTGCTGCCGCGCTCGTCTGGCTCGCCGTCGCCTGGGCCTTGGCGTCGTGAGATGGCGGAGGGCTCGCCTGCGATGAAACCGTCCACCGTCCGTTTGCTTGCCGCACATCCGCCGGCCATGAAGTTACCCGTCATCCGCTTGCAGGACGTGACCGTCAGCCATGACCGCCGACCGGCGGTGCATCACCTGAGCGGTGCCTTCGAAGCGGGCTCCATGACCGCGATCGTCGGGCCCAATGGTGCCGGCAAGACGACTCTGCTGCGCGCGATCATGGGCCTGCAATCGGCCGAGGGGAGCCTCGCGGTCGAGGGTGCACGGCGCGGCGATCTCGCCTACCTGCCCCAGCAATCCGAACTCGACCGGCAGTTTCCGCTGACGGTTTACGATCTCGTGCTGATGGGCCATTGGCCGCGCGCGGGCGCGTTCCGGTCGATCACGCGCCCCCAGCGCGCGAGCGCGTGCGAGGCCTTGTCGGCGGTGGGCCTTGAGGGCCTCGAGGATCGCCCGGTCGGCACGCTGTCGGCGGGGCAGTTGCAGCGCGCCATGTTCGCGCGCGTGCTGGTGCAGGACGCGCGCGTGTTGTTGCTCGACGAGCCGTTCAACGCCATCGATATGCGCACCACCGCAAATCTGCTCGACATCGTCGTGCGCTGGCACCGGGAACGGCGCACCGTCCTCTGCGTGCTGCACGATCTCGAACTCGTGCGCGCGCATTTCCCGCGCACCTTGCTGATCGCGTGCGAACCCGTCGCCTGGGGTCCGACCGCCGAGGCGCTGACGCCGGCCAATCTTTTGCGCGCACGCGCCATGGCCGAACGCTGGAGCGAAGACGGCGAACACCGCGCGAGGCGGGCGTGATTTACGATCTGCTGGCTGCGCCCTTCGCCGACTACACCTTCATGCGCCGCGCACTCGTCGCCTGTTTGGCGCTGGCGATCGGCTGCGGGCCCATCGGGGTGTTTCTGGTGTTGCGGCGCATGAGCCTCATGGGCGACGCGCTGGCGCACGCGGTGCTGCCCGGCGCCGCGATCGGCTTTGTCGTCGGCGGGCTGTCCCTGCCGGCATTGAGTCTCGGCGGATTTGCGGCCGGTTTGGCGGTCGCGCTGTTCGCGGGCTTGATCGCGCGCGTGACGCGCCTGCGCGAGGACGCGAGCCTCGCGGGCACCTATCTGATCGCGCTGGCCGCGGGCGTGCTGATCGTCGTGTCGCAAGGCTCGTATGTCGATCTCGTCCATATTTTGTTCGGCACCATTCTCGCGGTCGATGACGGGGCGCTGCTGCTCGTCGCCGGGATTTCGACCGTCACCGTCTTCGGCCTCGCGGTGCTGTACCGGGCCTTGGTGATCGAGTGCTTCGATCCCGGCTTCCTGCGCGCGGTCGGCGCGTCTGGCTCGCTGGTCCATCTCGGGTTCCTGGTGCTCGCGGTACTGAACCTCGTCGCCGGGTTCCAGGCGCTCGGCACGCTGCTCTCGCTCGGCCTTCTGCTTCTGCCTGCCGCCGCAGCCATGTTCTGGGCGGTCGCGCTGCCGCGCCTCATTCTGCTCTCGGCGGCCTTCGGCGCGGTCGCGGGCTATGTCGGCCTGCTGGCGTCCTATCACGCGGATTTGCCCTCCGGCCCGGCGATCGTGCTGGCGGCGGGCGCCATCTATCTCGTATCGCTCGCGGCGGGGCGGCACGGTTCGCTGCGCGCGCGGTATATGCCGCGGCTCCATATGGCGTCGTGAGCACGCGCCGGAAGATTTTCTGGCGGCGCGCGGCCATGCTGTGCGCCGGGCTATGGGCGATGGGTGTTGCGCCCGCCCTGGCCCAAGCCCCCGCTTCGGCCCAAGCCCCCGTCTTGGGTCAAACAAAGCCCGTCTTGGATCAGACAAAGGTCGTCGCCAGTTTCAGCGTGCTCGCCGACATGGTGCGCGCGGTCGGCGGCGACAAGGTCGCGGTCGCCGCCCTCGTCGGCCCCGATGCCGATGCCCATGTGTTTCAGCCCTCGCCCTCCCACGGCAAATTCGTGGCCGGCGCCGCGCTCGTTGTCGTCAACGGCCTCGGCTTCGAGGGCTGGCTCGACCGCCTGATCAAGGCGTCCGGCTATCGCGGCGCGGTTCTGGTTGCGAGCGACGGCGTCGCCACCATCGCGGCTCCGCCCGGCCACGCGCACGGTCCGACGCGCGGCGCCAAGCCGCCGCCCGATCCCCATGCCTGGCAGGATTTGCGCAACGGCCAAATCTACGTGCGCAATATCGTGGCGGGTCTCATCAAGGCCGATCCGGCGAACGCCGATCACTACCGCGCCAATGGCGAGAAATACTTCGCCGAACTCGCCGCGCTCGACCGCTGGGCGCACGAGGAATTGGACGCCATTCCCAAGGACAAGCGCAAGGTCATTTCCTCGCACGACGCCTTCGGTTATTTCGCCGCCGCTTATGGCGTCACCTTCCTTTCGCCCGTCGGCGTCTCGACCGAGAAGGAGCCTACGCCCAAGGACGTGGCGCGGCTCATCGCCCAGATGAAACGCGAAGAGGTGAGGGCTGTGTTCGTCGAGAACATGACCGATCCCCGCCTCGTCGCCCAAATCGCGAAGGAAGCGGGCGGCGCCGTCGGCGGCACGTTGTATGCCGATGCCTTGTCGAAGCCGGATGGCCCGGCAGGCAGCTACGTGGCGATGTTCCGCCACAATGTGGCGGCGGTGCGCGCGGCGATGGCGCGCAACTGAGCTAGAGACGCTTGCCCATCAACCGGCCGAGCTCGCCCACGATGCCACGCCGGAAGGCGAGCACGCAGACGACGAAGATGACGCCCTGTGCGATCGTGAGCCACGAGCCGAGCTGCGCCAGATAGTTCTGCATGGCGATGATTACGACCGCGCCGACCACGGGTCCGAACACGGTGCCGAGGCCGCCGAGCAGCGTCATCAGCACAACCTCGCCCGACATGCTCCAATGCACGTCGGTCAGGGACGCGAGCTGCACCACGAGCGCCTTGGTCGCGCCCGCGAGGCCCGCCAGCGAGGACGAGAGGACGAAGGCAATCAGCTTGTAGCGGTCGACCGAATAGCCGAGCGAAATGGCGCGCGGCTCGTTCTCGCGGATCGCCTTCAGCACCTGGCCGAAGGGCGAATGGATGACGCGGTATATGAATAGGAACCCGCCGAGGAAGATCGCCAGCACGACGGCGTACAATGTCGTCGTGTCCTTGAGATCGAGCACGCCGAACATGTTGCCGAGCGGCACGGCCTGGATGCCGTCCTCGCCGCCGGTGAAGGGCGCCTGCAGGCAGAAGAAATAGACCATCTGCGACAAGGCCAGCGTGATCATGGCGAAATAGATGCCCTGGCGGCGAATGGCGATGGCGCCGAACACGGCGCCAATGCCACCCGCGGCCGCCGTGCCCGCGAGGATGGCGAGTTCCGGGGGCAGGCCCCAGACCTTGGCGGCGTGCGCCGCGACATAGCTTGCCATGCCGAAGAACGCCGCGTGGCCGAAGCTCAGCAGGCCGACATAGCCGATCAGCAGATTGAAGGCGCAGGCGAACAGCGCAAAACACATCGCCTTCATCAGGAACACGGGATAGATCGCCGCGGGCGCGGCCGCGAGCGCCACGGCCATGATCGCGAAGACGATCGCTTGGGTACGGAAGCTCGTGTCCGAGCGCGTGACGGGCGGCGCGGCCATCCTCAGCTCCTCCGCCCGAACAGGCCCTGCGGCCGCCACAGCAGCACCAACGCCAAGATGACGAAGATCACCGTCGCCGAAGCCTCGGGATAGAACACCTTGGTCAATCCCTCGATGAGTCCGAGCAGGAAGCCGGTCACGATCGAGCCCATGATCGAACCCATGCCGCCGATCACCACCACGGCGAAGACGACGATGATGAGGTTCGAGCCCATGAGGGGGCTCACCTGATAGATGGGTGCAGCGAGCACGCCCGCGAGCGCGGCAAGCCCCACGCCGAAGCCGTAGGTCAGCGTGATCATGCGCGGCACGTTGATGCCGAAAGCCTGGACCAGGGTCGGGTTCTCGGTCGCGGCTCGCAAATAGGCCCCGAGCTTGGTGCGCTCGATCACGTACCAAGTGGCAAGACAGACGAACAGCGAAAGCGCGATCACCCAGGCGCGGTAATTGGGCAGCACCATGAAGCCGAGATTGCGCGCCCCCGTCAGGCTGTCGGGAATGACGTAGGGCAGACCCGAGGCGCCGAATTCGTTGCGGAATACACCCTCGACGATGAGCGCGATGCCGAACGTCAAAAGCAGGCCGTACAGATGATCGAGCTTGTAGAGGCGCCGGAGCATGGTGCGCTCCAGCACGATGCCGAACGCGCCGACGACCACGGGGGCGATGAACAGCGCCGCCCAATAGCCAAGGCCGAAATGCTGGAGTGCCAGCCAGGCAACGAACGCGCCCATCATGTAGAGCGCGCCGTGGCAGAAATTGATGATGTTCAAGAGACCGAAAATGACCGTAAGGCCGAGGCTGAGCAGGGCGTAGAACGAGCCGTTGATGAGGCCGATCAGCAATTGACCGAACAAGGCCTGCGGCGGGATGCCGAGCAATTCGAACATGGCGGTGGACGTGTCCTTGGCAAGCGCGGGCGCCGGGGCGGGCCGGAGGGCCCGCCCCGATTCGCTTTAGCCCTTCTTGACGAGCGGGCAGTCGCCCTTGTCGATCGGACGGAAGGCTTCCGCCGCCGGTATCGTCGCGCGCAGCTTGTAATAATCCCAAGGCTTCTTCGATTCCTCGGGCTTCTTCACCTCGAACAGATACATGTCGTGGATCTTGCGGCCGTCGGCGCGGATCGTGCCCTTGCCGAACAGGCGGTCATCGGTCGGCGTCGCCTTCATCCTCTCGACGACGGCCTTGCCGTCGGCGTCGTTCTTCAACGCCTCGAGCGATTTGAGATAATGCGTGACCGCCGAATAGACGCCGGCATGGATCATGGTCGGATGGATACCCTTGTTCGCGGCCGAAAAGCGCGCCGCGAAGGCCCGGTTCGTGTCGTTGGCGTCCCAATACCAAGCCTCGGTGAAGATCAAGCCCTGTGCGGTCTTGAGGCCGAGGGAGTGCACGTCCGTGATGAACACGAGCAGGCCGGCGAGATTCTGCCCGCCCGCGACGATGCCGAACTCGGCCGCCTGCTTGATCGAATTGACCGTGTCGCCGCCCGCGTTCGCAAGGCCGATGATCTTGGCCTTGGACGCTTGGGCTTGCAGCAGGAAGGACGAAAAGTCGGAGCTGTTCAGCGGATGACGAACCTTGCCGAGCACCTTGCCGTTCATTTCCTTGACGACGTTTTCGGTGTCCGCCTCGAGCTGATGGCCGAAGGCGTAATCGGCGGTCAGAAAGTACCAGGTATCGCCGCCGGTCCTGACGATGGCGCGGCCCGTGCCGTTCGCCAACGCCCAGGTGTCGTAGGTCCAATGCACGGTGTTCGCCGAGCATTTCGCGCCGGTCAGGGCCGAGCTTGCCGCGCCGGAGACAAGGAACACCTTGTTCTTCTCGCGCGTGATTTCGGTCACGGCCAAGGCGACGCCCGAATTGGGCGTATCGACGATCACGTCCACCTTGTCCACGTCGTACCACTGGCGCGCGATGGTCGAGCCGACATCCGCCTTGTTCTGGTGGTCGGCGTTGACGATCTCGACCTTCATGCCCTTGGCAGCGGCGCCGAAGTCCTCGACCGCGAAACGCGCGGCGAGCACGGATCCCGCGCCCGAGAGGTCGGTGTAAAGGCTCGACATATCGGTCAACACGCCGATCTTGATCGTGCCGTCGGACCACTGCGCGTGCGCGGGGCCCGCGGCGAGGGCGAGGATGGCGGCCAAGCCGAGGCTGCGTAGGGTTTTCATGCTGTCTTCTCCTTTTGCGTTACCGTCATCGATCGATGTCCTTGCGTACCTGTCGTAGGCGGCGCGATGCTGGGGCGTCTAGACACCCAGGTATTCGTGCAGCTTGTCCATGTTGCGTGCGAGTTCCGCGCTTTCGTAGCGATCGACCACGCGGCCGCGCTCCATGACGTAATGTCGGTCGGCGAGACTCGCCGCGAAACGGAAGTTCTGCTCGACCAAAAGAATGGTGAAGCCCTCCGCCTTGAGCCGCCGGATGGTGGCGCCGATTTGCTGGATGATCACGGGCGCCAAGCCCTCGGTCGGCTCGTCGAGCAGCAGAAGCCGCGCGCCGGTGCGCAGGATGCGCCCGATGGCGAGCATCTGCTGCTCGCCGCCCGACAGCTTGGTGCCTTGGCTTGAAAGCCGTTCCTTGAGATTGGGGAACAGGGTGAAGATCGTCTCGATCGACATTCCGCCCGCGCCGACCACCGGCGGCAAGATGAGATTCTCCTCGACGTTCAGCGAGGCGAAGATGCCGCGCTCCTCCGGGCAGAAGGCGAGGCCGAGGCGCGCGATGCGGTTGGACGGCAGGGCGATGGTTTGCGTCCCCTCGAAGGCGACCGAGCCCTGGCGTTGGCCGACGATGCCCATGATCGATTTGAGCGTCGTCGTCTTGCCCGCGCCGTTGCGCCCCAAAAGCGTCACGACCTCGCCCCGGCGCACTTCGAAATCGACGCCGTGCAGGATATGGGATTCGCCGTACCAGGCCTCGAGGCCGGAAACGGCCAGCATGACCTTGCCCTTGGCCTCGGGCGCGATTTCGCGCGTCCGAGCCGGACCCGCGTCCACCTGTTCCCTGCGCGCCGGCTCAGCCATGGCCGGTGCCCATATAGGCCTGAACAACGTCGGGATTCTTCGACACCGCGGCGTAATCGCCCTCGGTCAGAACCTCGCCGCGCGCGAGCACGGTGATCGTGTCCGAGAGATCCGCCACGACCGTTAGATTGTGTTCGACCATCAGCACGGTGCGATTGGCCGAGACCTTCCTGATCAATTGCACGACACGGCCCACGTCCTCGTGCGCCATGCCGGCGGTGGGCTCGTCGAGCAGCATCATTTCCGGATCGACCGCCAGGGTCGTGGCGATCTCGAGGGCGCGCTTGCGGCCATACGGCAACTCCACCGCCGTCGTCTCGGCATATTCGAGCAGGCCGACCTGGTCGAGAAGTTCGCGGGCGCGCGCGTTCAAGGAATCGAGCGCGCGCTCCGAACGCCAGAAATCGAAGGAGCGGCCGCGCCGGCGCTGCAAGGCGAGACGCACGTTCTCGCGCAGCGTCAGGTGCGGGAAGACCGCCGAGATTTGGAACGAACGCACCAGACCCAAGCGCGCCACCGCGGCGGGCGGAGTCCGAGTGATGTCGCGGCCATTGTAAAATATGCGCCCGCGGGTCGGTGCCAGAAATTTGGTCAGCATATTGAAGCATGTCGTCTTGCCCGCGCCATTGGGGCCGATGATGGCGTGGATCGAGCCGCGCCGGACCTTGAGCGAAACCCCGTTCACGGCGACAAAGCCGCTGAACTCGCGGGTCAGGTCATCGGTCTCGATGATGTAATCGCTGGCCATGGCACGCTATCGGGACGCGCCGGCGCGCGCGCGCGCGGCACGCGGACGCAACGAGGCCGATGCGAAGATTCCGCCAGGCACGTCTAACTCCCTGAATCGCCGTCATTATCCGGAATACCCGGTCGCGGCTTCGAGCCCCTGAGGATGCCCCAATACTTATCGTACGACAATATCGGCGCGCGGGGTATTTCAGGGGTCGCCCGAACCCTGTCCCCCGCGATTGGGCCTCCCGAGATTGCGCACCCGGGATTGGTCGGCCCGGATGTCCGCCCCAGCCTTCTTGCGATCCGGCTTGCGATCCGGGCCTACCGCGCCATGGCGATGATCTCGATTTCCGTCATCATCCCTTCCATCGCCAGGAACTTGACCGGCACTCCGGTCGAGGCGGGACCCGGCTCGGTGTAGCGGGCGGAGCGGATGCGCTGATTGGCCACGATGGTGTCGGGGCCCGCCGCACCGACATAGAAGGCGTTGTTCTTCACCGCGTCGTCGAGGTTCAGGCCGAAGCCGTCCAGCACCGTCGCGATATTGTCCATGGCGATGACGGTCTGCTTCAACAGATCGCCCTTCTCGAGCACATTGCCCTTGGCATCGAGCGCGACCTGGCCGCCGACGAAAACCATGTCGGCGCATTTGAGGCCGTGCTTGTAGGGCAAGTGAATCGGCCAATCCCAATGGCCCTGCGGCCAGACATGCTGGCGCGGCAGGCTTTTCCCGTCCTCGCCCAGCATGGCGACGAGTTCCATGCGGATCATCTCGCCGTCGGGCAGCCAGGGCACGGGCAGGCCGGTCGCGACCGGACCCGGTTCCTTGAAAAACCGTGCGCGGACCTCGGCCGCCTTTTGCCAATCGGCCGTGGTGCCCTGGCCGACATACCAGATGTTGAACTTGACCGCGTCGTCGAGCGTCGCACCGAAAGGTGCGAGCACCTTGGCGAGATTTTGCATCACCAACTCGCTCTGGCGGACGATATCGCCCGGATGCAGCACGCGGCCCACTTCGTCGCGCGCCGATTGGGCGCCGACATGGATCATCTGCCCGCAGCGCACCGCATGGGCCAGATTGGGCGCGCCCGTCGGCTGATGGCGGGGCGGCTCCGAATGGGATTTCGCCAGAACCTTGCCGTCGGCGCCGCGCATCGCGACCGGCTCGATCTCGACCATCATGCCGGGATAGGCAAGCCACGGCAGCGGCACCGCCGTGATCGCCGGGCGCGCGCCGGGCGGCAGCTGCGCCGCGACGTGCGCGAGGAACGCCCGTTCGTCCACCGTGCCGTCATTGACGTAGAACGCGACCAGTTTCACCACATCGGCGTGATCGGCGTCGAAGCCCGACAACACCGTGCGGATGTGTTTCATCACGGTCGCGGTCTGGGTGTTCAGGTCGTACAGGTTCAAGCACTTGCCCTTGATGTCCTTGTCCACCTGGCCGCCGACATAGATCATCGGCCCGCAACGGCAGCCGTGCTTGAACGAAAGATGGATGAGCCAGTCCCAGTGGCCGGGCGGCCAGTAATGCGAGCGCTTGAGCATGGAGTTCCCCCTGTTCGGTATCGCCGGATACCGCCGGCAAGACGGTAGAAAGAATCCCCCGTGTCCGCCAGTGCCCCGGCGCGCGACGCCCGGACAAGCGCCTGCCTCCCGTGCGCGGCGCGACGCCTTGGTGCGCGCGCCTTGAAACAAGAGCGCCGATTGAGAGTTTCATCGTGACGGAAAGCGCCGATTGCGTGGTCATCGGCGCGGGCGTGGTCGGCCTGGCGATCGCACGCAGGCTCGCCCTGGCGGGGCGCGAGGTCCTTATTCTGGAGGCAGCCGAGAGCTTCGGCACCGAGATCAGCTCGCGCAATTCCGAGGTCGTTCACGCCGGCATCTATTACGCCAAGGACAGCCTGAAGGCGCGGCTGTGCGTGACCGGACGGCGCGCGCTGTACGCGTTTTGCGTCGAACGCGGCATCGCGCACAAACGCACGGCGAAGCTCATCGTGGCGACCGAGGACGCCCAGCTTCCCGCGCTCGCGCGCCTGGCCGAAACCGCGGCGGCGAACGGCGTGGACGATCTGGTGCGCCTGTCTTCGGCCGAGGCCATGGCGCTGGAGCCGGAGCTGGCATGTGTCGCGGCGCTGCTGTCGCCCTCGACGGGCGTGATCGACGGCCATGGCTTGATGCTTGCCTTGCTTTCGGAGGCCGAGGGACGCGGCGCGACCTTCGCCGCGCATGCGCCCATTCTCGGCGGGCGAATCGGCAAGGGTTTTATCGAGCTCGAAATCGGCGGGCGGCACGCGATGGATCTCCGCGCGCGCACGGTCGTGAACGCGGCGGGCCTCGGCGCGAACGCGGTGGCGCACGGTCTTGCGGGCTTTCCCGCCGCGCGCGTGCCGAGGCTGTATTACGCCAAGGGCTGCTATTACACCTTGTCGGGGATGCGCCCGCCCTTCGCGCGGCTCATCTATCCCATGCCGGTCGATGCCTGGCTTGGCATCCACGTGACGGTCGATCTCGGCGGCCAGGTGCGCTTCGGGCCGGATATCGAATTCGTCGATAGCCTCGATTACGCCGTCGATCCGGCGCGGGCCGAGCCGTTTTATCGCGCCGTGCGCAGCTATTGGCCGGCCCTGCCCGACGGCGCCTTGCAGCCGGGCTATGCCGGAATCCGCCCGCGCCTCGTGCCCAAGGGCACGCCCGCGCCCGACTTCGTCATCGAAGGCCCGGCGGCGCATGGCGTCGCGGGTCTCGTCCATCTGTTCGGCATCGAATCGCCGGGTTTGACCTCGTCTCTCGCCATCGCCGACCACGTCGCGGCGCTATTGGGCGAGGGCCACCCGGCCTAGCGTTTGGGCGACAGGCGCGTGACGTGGCCCATCTTGCGCCCCGCCAGCATCTCGTCCTTGCCGTAAAGATGCAGATGCGCGCGCTTCTGTGCGGCGAGCTTGGGCCAGGCGAGCGCGTCCTCGCCGATCAGATTCGTCATCACCGCGTTGGAATGGCGCTCAGGCGAGCCGAGCGGCAAGCCCGCGACCGCGCGGACGTGTTGTTCGAACTGGCTGGTCGGGCACGCATCGATGGTCCAGTGCCCGGAATTGTGCGGGCGCGGCGCGAGCTCGTTGGCGAGCACGCGGCCTGCGCGATCGACGAACATCTCGACGCACAGCACGCCGACGAGGCCGAGCGCGCGCGCGCAGCGCTCGGCGATGGCGATGGCGCGGCGCGCGACCGCGCGCGGGCAAGCGGCGGGCGCGGTCGTCGTGTCGAGAATGCCGTCCTTGTGGCGATTGCGCACCGGTACGTAGGACGCGTGCCGGCCGTCGAGCGCGCGCGCCGTGACGACGGAAATCTCGTAGGCGAAATCGATCTCGGCCTCGAGCACGCCCGCGCGTCCGCCTAGGCGCTCCCAGGCTTCGGCCGCGGCCATGCGCGCGCCGATGCGCACCTGGCCCTTGCCGTCATAGCCAAGGCGCGTGGTCTTGAGAATGGCAGGCCGCCCGATGCGTTCGAGCGCCTGGGCGAGCGCGCGCGCGGACCTCACGGCCCGGAACGGCGCCACGGGCACGCCGATGGAGCGAAAGAACGCCTTCTCGCGCAGCCGGTCCTGGCTCACGCGCAGCGCGCGCACGCCCGGGCGCACCGGCACGCGCGCGGCGATCACGGCGAGGCTCTCGAACGGCACGTTCTCGAACTCGAAGGTGCAGACATCGATCGCGGCCGCGAAGCGCGCGAGCGCCGCCTTGTCGGTATAGGCCGCGATCGTCGCTTCGGCCGAAACCTGTTCGGCCGGGCCGCCGCGCTCGGGCACGAAGACGTGGCAGCGATAGCCCAAGCGCGCCGCCGCTAGCGCCGTCATGCGTCCGAGCTGCCCGCCGCCGAGTATGCCGATGACCGAACCGGGCGCGAGCGGCGCCTTGGTGGAGCGCGCCATGGGCGTGTCAGCGCGCGGCACGCCGGGGCTTGGCCCCGGATTTCGCGGCTCCGGATTTCGCGCCCCCGGATTTCCCGGCACCGGAATTTGCGCCACTGAATTTCGCGGCTCCGGATTTTACGGCACCGGAATTTGCGCCACTGGATTTCGCGGCACCGGATTTTGCGCCACCGGATTTCGCGGCGGCCTTGCGCGCCACCTTGTACGATGGACGCTTTGCAACGGCGGAGGTTTGGCGCGCGCGCCAGCGCTCGAGCCGGGCGCGGACGCGATCATCCGCAAGCGACAATATGGCTGCGGCCAGTAGCGCGGCGTTGATCGCACCTGCCTTGCCGATGGCCAAGGTTCCCACGGGCACGCCGGCCGGCATTTGGGCGATCGACAGCAGGCTGTCCAAACCCTTGAGCGCGCGGCTTTCGACCGGCACGCCGAGAACGGGGAGCGAGGTCATGGCCGCCGCCATGCCGGGAAGATGGGCGGCGCCGCCCGCGCCGGCGATCACGACTTGCACGCCGCGCGCGCGTGCGCGGGCGGCGAATTCGTACAAGCGCCGGGGCGTGCGGTGGGCCGAAACGATCAGTGTCTCGTGCCGGATGCCGAGCGCCGCCAGGGTTTCGGCGGCGTGGCGCATGGTTTCCCAGTCGGACTGGCTGCCCATGATGATAGCCACGGGGATAATAGCCACGGGGCCGATGACGGCGACGGGACGGGCGGCGGGCCTCGTGGGCATGTCTTGGAACCGGGTGGCGGAAAGGGCGCGCATTGTCGGGACTTGTGCGCGGCGAAACAAGGGTTGCGGGACGGGCCGGTCTTGCCGGCGTTCCCTGCCCGCCATTCGGTCGGCGCTGGCTGGTTCCCCGGCCTTCGCGCGCGCGTTCATTCTGGGAACTACAATTAACGGTTGTGATACGAATTTATAGTACAACCCGATACCCTTGCATCCCTCCCATGCTTCGCTCACGCGAGAATAAAGTCATGCGCAACGCCATCCAGCCGTCCCGCAGGCGCAGCCGCAATTCGACGTATTTGTGGCTGGCGAGTTTCCAGTTCGTCACGGTGCTTTGCGCGGCCTATTTCGGCTATGCCCTGTTTTTCGCATTCGAGGATGCGGTGCGCCATACTCACCGGTTGACCGCAATGAACGCGAAATTGAACGGGATTCAGCGCGTGGCGTCCGAAGTTTCCGCGCCCGGAAACGACGTATTCCAGTCGAACGACGTGCCTCGCGAACGCCTCCGCCTCAACCTCGCCGCCGAAACCCTTCACGCCTTGCTCGACGATATCGGCGTCCGCTTACGCGGATCCATGGATATTGGCGACGAGGCGGAAACTTTCGACATCCCATTGAATCGGGTGCGAGAAAATCTTGGCGCGATGATGGACGAATCGAACCGGGTGTTCGACGCCGTCGCCAAACAGGACATAAAAACCGCCGGCCTTCACATGGCGATTCTCGATCGCAACCATAATGCGATCATTGGAGAAATCGCCCAAATTTCCGCCGAGTTGTTCCGCATCCAAACGGTGATGTTCGATGGCGAACTGCAACTCGCCGCCGCGATCGAGCGCTATGGGAGCATGGCTGGGCTTGGCGCAATTGCATTGATTCTGGCGTTGTCCTTGCACGGCTTCAAACTATCGAGTTTGGCGGAGCGGGCGGAACGCAGGCTTGCATTGCAAGTCCAAGAACTCGAACGCGCGCGCGGCGCGGCCGAGGAAGCCAACCGGGTGAAATCCGCCTTCCTCGCGGTCATGAGCCACGAAATCCGCACCCCGCTCAACGCCATGCTCGGCGTCGCGGGGCTGATGTCCGACACACGACTCGACGGCGAACAGCGCCGCTACGTCGAAACCATGCGATCCTCCGGCGAGGCCTTGCTCGCCCTCATCAACGACATCCTCGATCTGTCCAAGCTCGAGGCCGGACGAATCGAATTGGAGATACTGGAGTTCGATCCGGCCGAATTGGTCGAGGGCGTATTCGATATTCTGGCGCCGCGGGCCGGCGCCAAGAATATCGCGTTCGGCCTCGTGCTCGGGCGCGATTTGCCGGGGACGGTCGAAGGCGATCCCGGCCGGCTGCGGCAAATCCTGCTCAATCTTGTCGGCAACGCGATCAAGTTCACCGCAACCGGCGGCGTCACGCTCGAAGTCCGGCGGCGGGACGATTCGGACGGCGCGGCCAGGATTGGCGGGGCCGAGTTGCGCTTCGACGTTTCCGACACCGGCATCGGCATCGCGCTTGAAGACCAGCCGCGTCTGTTCGAGCGGTTCTCGCAAGGCGATCCCTCCATCGGCCGGAAATTCGGCGGCACGGGTCTTGGCCTCGCGATCTCGCGCGAGCTCGTAAACATGATGGGCGGGACCATCTCGGTGCGGAGCGCACCGGGCGCCGGCAGCACGTTCGAGATCGAATTGCCATTGGCCCTGCCGAACGCGCGAAGCGCCCGGCAGGACGGCGATCTCAAGGACCCGGACGGCGATTTCACGGGATTGTGCGTTCTCGTCGCCGATCCATCGGAGGTGTCGCGCCGGGCCATCGCGCGGCAGATCGCGGAATGGGGCGCCGACCCCGTTTGCGCGGCGGACGCGCCGGGCCTGCTTGCCGCGCTCGACGGCGCGGCGAAGCCGCAAATCGCGCTTATCGACGCTTCGTTTCTCGATCCGGCGGACGAGAGCCTTCGCCTTTCGATTCGGCGCGCGACCGCCGGTCGCGATATCCGGTTCGTCGTCATGGGCAGCCATTTCCGCCCCGAGCTGTCCGCCGAGTCGGATTGGCTGATGAAGCCGTGCTTGCCCTCGGCGATTCGGCGGGCCCTGCGGGAAACGCCCGGCGTATCGGCGCTCGCGATTCGCGGGGTGCCGGTGCCCGAGCTCGCCGCCGTGCCGAGCCTGCGCATACTTTTGGCCGAGGACAATCCGGTCAACCAGATGGTCGCGCTGGGAATTCTCAGAAAGGATGGCCACCGGGTCGATGTCGCGGCCAATGGCATCGAGGCCTTGGCCGCGGCGCGGGTGCGCGATTACGACGTCGTTCTCATGGACGTGCGCATGCCGGAAATGGACGGCCTGGAGGCCACGCGCGAGATTCGCGCCTTGCCCGGCGGGCGTGGCCGCGTGCCGATCGTCGCCTTGACGGCCAGCGCCATGCGGGGGGACCGCGAGCGCTTCCTCGACGCCGGCATGGACGATTACCTGGCCAAACCCATCGATCGCGCGAAGCTGGCCGCCGCCTTGCGCCGCATCGGACGCGCATCCGAGGCGGAGGCGGACACGCCGGGCGCCTTCGATGAGACATTGATCGGCGAATTCGTCGATGCGATCGGCGTCGGCGCCTTCGCCGAACTCGCGGCCAGCCAGCGCCAGGACGCGCGCGCGCGCATGGCACGCGTGGTCGAAGCCGCCGCCGCGCGCGACGGCGCCGGGCTCGAACGCGAGAGCCACGATCTCAAAAGCACCTTCGCGACCTTCGGGGCGCTGGGCGTGCGCGATCTCGCGCGCGACATCGAGGAGCACGCGGTCAAGGGCGACGTGGCGCGCGCGGTCGCGCTCGTGCCCGCGCTGGAAAAAGAAGTCGCGTCAAGCCTCGATTGGCTCGACATGCGCGTCGCCGAGCTGGTCCGGCGCGCGGCCTAAAGCGGTATGTGGGTAAGCGGAATCGAGCGAGTCGATCTTCACCAAGCTCAAGGCCAGGCCGAAGTTCGGTCGCGGCGCGAACCGTGGAACACTCTCTGGGCGCCATCCGCTCCACCCTCGATGCCTTCTCTGCCCTCGATGCCTTCTCTGTCGCCGAATGCGCCAATTATTTCGAAAATGCCGGTTATGTCCGACCCAGTCGCACGGCTCTTAAACCGCTCTAGGGGTCTCGACGGGCCGAGCGGGGCTTTGGCGCTCGACCGCGTCAATGGTAGAATTTCGCGCCATGGCGAATTCGCTCCCGACCGCGTCCCGGCCGCGCACTCCGCCTGCGGGGCACGACCATGAACATTGCATCGCCGATGCTCTCGCCAAGGCCGAGACGATCTGCGAGCGGCACGGCGCGCGCCTCACGCCCATGCGCCGACGGGTTCTGGAATTGGTCTGGCAAAGCCATCGGCCGGTGGGCGCCTACGATCTGCTCGACCTTCTCAATGCCCGCGGAAGGCGCCACGCACCCATCGCGGTCTATCGCGCGCTCGATTTTCTGATCGAGCGGGGCCTGGTGCATCGCTTGGCGTCGCGCAACGCCTTCATCGGCTGTTCGCATCCGGCCGAGCCGCACACCGCGCAATTCCTCATCTGCGAGCGCTGCCACGCCGTGACCGAACTCGAGGATAAGGCGATCGCCGGCGCCATTCGGGCCGGCGCCAGCCATCTCGGCTTTACGCTTGCGGCTCACGTCGTGGAGGCGCAGGGCGTGTGCGCGACTTGCCGGGGGCAGGTTTTGCCCTAGGCCCCGTGCCGCCGGCCGGCTTTGTCTTGGGCGCGGCACCGAGCGCGGCGCGCGCGCTGGCCTCGTTGAGCTTCTGCCACGGGAAATAAAGGTCGAGCCAGTGCGAAAGGCGACCTACGGCCATGATCGCCTCGTCGAGCACCGCCGCGCGGTCGTCCTCGCCGACCAGCGCGTCGGCGAACAGCGACAAGGTGCGCGCCGTTTCGTGCAAACCCAATAGGCCGTCGAGCTGGGCGGCGGCGCCCCGGATCAGCATGGCCGCGGTTCTGGCCTCGGCGTCCGAGCCGGTCTCGCGCACCAGCCACAGATTTTCGTGCAATTTGCGCAGCTCCGATTCGGCGAAGAAGATCGGCCCGAGCGGCAGCATCACGCCCTCGCGCGCGCGCAGGCGCTCGAATTCGCGCGGCATGCCCGACCAGGCGCGCCGACGCGCCGACCGCGCGGCCTGTAGCGAACGCCCCGCGTCCGCGTCCGCGGTTTGCGCCACCTCGCCGGGCAGAATTGGAGCGGCTTGGGCGGCGCGCGCGAGCTCCGCGCGCCATGCGCCGGAGCCTGCGCGCAATTCGGCCCACACGGTGCGCCAGCCATGGTCCTTTTGTACGATCTTACCGATGCGCGCGAGGCCGTCGAGGCCCGCGCTCACCTGACCGAGAATGGTGACGCTCGCGGTTTCGTCCTGGAGCGGCCCGAACATGATCTCGAGGAATTGGCGCTTGGGGTAATAGATGAACGCGCCGGGACCCACGCCTTGGATGTCGCGCGCCGATTCGAGCGGCATGACGAACGGCGCCGGCCAAAGGATTTGATCGCCGGCGATTTTCGCGCAGTGCAGATCGACCCGCGCGGGCAGGCTATCGACCAGGGCTTGGGCGGTACGCGGCGCGGCGGCGATGTCGAGCGCGATTTCCACCCGCACGCCCTCGGCCGAAAGAATCAATGCCATCTTGTCCGTCTCCCGCGCGTCTCGCCGTTCCGGCGAGCATGTCTCCCGCGCGTCTCGCCGTTCCGGCGAGCATGTCACCCGCCGCGCACCCCGGGCAAGTACGGTGGCGCGGATCGCGCGAATCGGCTATGCCTGCCATTGTCCGTTAAGGGCGATTCCACCGATTCCGGGAGATTATTCGTGCCCGATAGCGCGCAGCAAATAGACTGGCCCAGCCAGATCTTCGACGTCCTCAAGGAATACGACGTGCGCCAGGTCGCGCACGTCCCCGATGCCGGCCATGCGCGGCTGATCAAGATGTGCGAGGCGGATCCCGCCATGCGCACGGTCACGCTCACCACCGAGGAAGAGGGCGTGGCCATGCTCGCGGGCGCCTATTTGGGCGGCCAGCGCGGTTGTCTGTTGATGCAGTCGAGCGGTGCCGGAAACACGATCAATGCCTTGTCCCTGGTCAAGACCTGCCGGATTCCGTTCCTGACCGTCATCACGATGCGCGGCGAGTGGGGCGAGTTCAATCCTTGGCAGGTGCCGATGGGCCTGGGCACGCGCGCAGCCCTCGAGGCGATGGGCATCGCGGTGCACGACGCGACCGAGCCGGGCGCGGTGCGCGATGCGGTCGAGGCGGCGGCGAAGCTCGCCTTTCACTCCTTTCAACAATGCGCGGTGACGATTTCCCAGCGCGTGCTCGGCGCCAAGGCGTTCAAGGACTAGAACCATGCAACAACTCGAACGCCGCGCCACGGTGCGCACGCTGCTTTCCAATCGCGGCGACATGCTGTGCGTGACCGGCCTCGGCGGCACGTGCTGGGACGTGGCGGCGGCGGGCGACAGCAAGATGAATTTCTATCTCTGGGGTGCCATGGGTTGTGCTGCCATGGTGGGGCTGGGCTTGGCTCTCGCCCAACCGGATCGCCGCGTGCTGGTGGTGACGGGCGATGGCGAGGCGCTCATGGGACTCGGCGCGTTCGCGACCATAGCCGTGCAACGCCCGAAAAATCTGGCGATCGCGGTCGTCGATAACGAGCATTTCGGCGAAACCGGCATGCAGCCCACCCATACCGGCTCGGGCGTCGATCTTGCACGCGTGGCCGAAGCCGCGGGCTTCGCCGCGACCACCGTGGCGCGGGACGATGCGGGGCTGGCCAGGGCGACGGCCATGCTGCGCGAGGCGCCGGGGCCGGTGCTCGCCGTGCTCAAGGTCGATACGGCGAAGCAGCCGCTCGTCATGCCGCCACGCGACGGCGCCTATCTCAAGGATCGCTTCCGCGAGGCGCTGCTCGGCAAGGCGGCGATCGACTGATGTTCGGGTTGGCGCGATGCGCGCGGCGCTTGGGCACCCGCTAGCCGAGTATCTCGACATCGCGGGCGAATTGCGCGCGGCCTTGCGCGCGGGCGATCCGGTGGTGGCGCTCGAGTCCTCCGTCATCGCGGCGGGCCTGCCGCGCCCGCACAATCTTGCCGCCGCGCGCACCTGCGAGGCGGCGGTGCGCGCCGAAGGGGCGGTGCCCGCGACCATCGCCGTTCTCGGCGGCCGGATCAGAATTGGGCTCGCGCCCGCCGAACTCGAAAACCTCGCCGCGCGCGACGATGTCGAAAAGGCCAGCCGCCGCGATCTGGCCCATCTGCTCGCGAGGGGGCGCGACGGCGCGACCACGGTCGCGGGCACGCTGGTGTGCGCGCGCTTGGCTGGAATCGCGATCTTCGCCACGGGCGGCATCGGCGGGGTGCATCGCGGTTGGCGGGATACTCTCGACATTTCGGCCGATCTCGAGGAATTGCCGCGCGCCAATCTCGCGGTGGTGTGCGCGGGCGCGAAATCCATTCTCGATTTGCCGGCAACCCTCGAATATCTCGAGACCCGCGGCGTGCCGGTCATCGGTTACGGCACGGACGAGTTTCCGGCCTTTCATGCCAGGCGCAGCGGATTGCGCCTCGACCGGCGCGTGGACCGGCCCGAGGACGCGGCGCGGGTCATGCTCGCCCAGCGTCGCCTTGGCCTCGACGGCGCGGTGGTGTTCGCGGTGCCGTGCCCCGCATCGGCGGCGATGGACGAAGCCGTGCTCGACGGCCATGTGCGCGCGGCCGTTTGCGCGGCGACGGCCGCGGGCGTGCGCGGCCAGGCTCTTACGCCCTATCTGCTTGCGCGCATCGCCGAGGCGAGCGGCGGCGCCTCGCTCGCGGCCAATCTCGCGCTGCTCGAAAACAACGCACGGACGGCGGCGCGCATCGCCCAAGCCTATTCGCGTCTCAAGATCTGAATCGATGGCGGCTCGCGCAAGGCGGCGCGCGCACCGCGTCACCGTATTGTCACTGTCGGCGGTCTAGGATTTCGCCCGCCATTCATCCCATCCCAGGACCAAGAGGGTCGAACATGTTCGATGACAAGCCCGCGCCCGGCGCCGGGCGCACGATGGCGGAGATTCTCGCCGCTCGCCTGTCGCGCCGCGACGTCTTGGCCGGCGTGGCAAGTGCCGCCGCGCTGGCGGCGATGGGTCCGGCACGCGAGCTTGGGGCCGCGACGACCGGCGGGTTGACGTTCAAGGAAATCGCGCACGGCGCGGACGAGACCGTCCATGTGCCCGAAGGCTATCGCTCGGACGTGCTCATGCGCTGGGGCGATCCGGTTCTGGGCGACGCGCCCGCCTTCGAGCCGCGCGCCCTCACCGCCGCGGCCCAGGCCAAGCAGTTCGGCTACAACAACGATTTCCTCGCCTTCATGCCGCTGCCTTTGGGCTCGGCGAATTCCACGCACGGGCTTTTGGTGGTCAATCACGAGTACACCGTGCCGCAGCTCATGTTTGCCGGGTTGCAGGGCGGGGAATGGGACTATCAGGCCCGCCAGACCAAGGCGCAGGTCGATGTCGAGCTCGAGGCGCACGGTCTCTCCGTCATCGAGATAAAAAAGTCCAAGGGCCAATGGCGCGCGCTGCCGGGCGGCACATACGCGCGACGCATCTCCATGACGACCGAGATCGCGGTCTCGGGTCCGGCGGCGGGCCACGCACGGCTCAAGACCTCGGCGGATCCTTCCGCGCGGCGCGTCTTGGGGACGCTCAACAATTGCGCGGGCGGCGTCACGCCCTGGGGCACGATTCTCACGGCCGAGGAAAATTTCGACATGTATTTCGCCGGCAAGGCCGCGAGCGAGGCCGACCGGAAGCGCCTCGATCGTTACGGCTTCGGCGGCAAGCAGCGCTACGCCTTCGCCAATCACCACGCCCGCTTCGATTTGTCCAAGGAGCCGAACGAAGCCAACCGCTTCGGCTGGATGGTCGAGTTCGACCCCTACGATCCGAAATCGGTGCCCGTCAAGCGCACGGCGCTCGGCCGCTTCAAGCACGAGGGCGCGGGCGTGACGCTCGCCCCCGATGGCCGTGCGGTGCTCTATATGGGCGACGACCAGCAATTCCAATATCTGTACCGCTTCGTCACGGCGAAACCCTACGATCCCAAGAACCGCGCGGCGAACCGAGACTTGCTCGATTCTGGCACGTTGTCGGTCGCGCGCTTCGAAGACAACGGCGTGCTGCAATGGTTGCCGCTGGTTTGGGGCCAGGGGCCGCTCACGGCGGCGAACGGCTTCGAGAGCGAGGCCGATATTCTCATCGATACCCGGCACGCGGCGACGCTCGTGGGTGCTACGCCCATGGACCGGCCCGAGGACGTGGACGTGAACCCGGTCAATGGCCGGATCTATGCCATCTTCACGAGCAATTCCAACCGCAAGATCGAACACGAGAATGCCGCACGCAGGCCCGACCCGGCCAATCCGCGCGGCCCCAATCCATTCGGTCACATACTCGAATTGATGGCGCCGGGCGGTCCCACGAGCGCCGAGCACGCGGCGCCCGCCTTCCGTTGGGACATCTTCATCCTCGCGGGCGATCCGCGCGTGGCGGACGTGGGCGCGCGCTATCACCCCCAGGTCTCGGCGAATGGCTGGTTCGGCGCGCCCGACAATTGCGCCTTCGATCCAAGGGGCCGCATCTGGATCGCAACCGACCAGGGGAACAATTGGACTCGCACCGGGACGGGCGACGGCATTTGGGCGTGCGAGGTCCAGGGCGCGGAGCGCGCGCTGACGAAGTTCTTCGCGCGCATGCCCCTCGGCGCCGAATGTTGCGGGCCGTGTTTCACGCCCGACGGCAAGACCCTGTTCGTCGCCGTGCAGCACCCGGCGGCGGACGGCGTGGGCTTGCTCGACTTCGAAAACCCCGTGACGCGCTGGCCCGATTTCAAGGCCGATATGCCGGTTCGGCCTTCGGTCATCGCCGTGACCAAGAAGGACGGCGGTCTTATCGGCGATTAGACGCGTCCCGCCTCAGGGGGCCGTGCGCAAAATATGCGCGGCCCGCAGGACCGCCGTCAGCAGCACGAGCGCGCCCGCCTGGTGCAGGGTACCGAGCGCGAGCGGCACCGCATATACCAAGGTCGCGATGCCGAGCGCCGCCTGGGCGAGCGCGGCAAGCGCGACCAGAAATCCCGCCCGCCGCTCCGCTTGCGCGCGCGCACGCCGCGCGCGGACCCAAAAACACAGCGCCGCCGCGACCACCGCCATGGCCAGAAAGCGATGGTTGAACTGCACGGCGGTGACGTTCTCGAACGCGTTGCGCCAGGCGGGCGAGAGTTCCCAATAGCCATTGGGCAATAGCTGCCCGTCCATGAGCGGGAAGGTGTTGTAAATCAGACCGGCGTCGAGCCCGGCGACGAAGGCGCCCGCGATGATGGCGAGGAACACGAGGGCGCCAAGCGCGTCGGCGCCGCGCGCGAGGCCGCGCGCTGCGCCGCGCGGCCGCGCGATGCCCCAGGCCGTCCACAGAATCGCCGCATAGATCGCAACCGCAAGGCCGAGATGGCCCGCCAGGCGATAGGCGCTGACGTCCGGCCGGTCCACGAGGCCGCTTTGCACCATGTACCAGCCGAGCGCGCCTTGCAGGCCGCCGAGCAAAAAAATCGCGATCAGGCGCCCGCGCAAGGGCGAGGCGAGACGCCCCGCGAGCCAAAAACCGAGGAAGGGCACGAGAAAGACGAGGCCGATGAGCCGCCCCCAAAGGCGGTGGAGATATTCCATCCAATAGATCGCCCGGAAGTCCTCGAGCGTCATATTGGGATTGATCTTTTGGTACTCGGGGTACTGGCGGTAGCGCGCGAAGGCCGCCCGCCAATCGTCGCCGTCGAGCGGCGGAATGGTGCCCAGCAAGGGCTGCCATTCGACGATCGATAGCCCGGAATCGGTCAGGCGCGTGACACCGCCCAAAATCACCATGGCGAACACCATGGCCGCGCATGCATATAGCCACGCGACAACGGCGCCCTGGCGGGCCGGCGGTTGATTTGCCGGGCGCGCGCCACCATCTTTTTTCCAAGCTTCAGGAAAGGCGGTCATGGACGATCTCGATCATTTGGAAAGCCAGTCCATCTATATCTTCCGCGAGGCCTACGGCAAGATCGAGAAACTCGGCATGCTGTGGTCCATTGGCAAGGATTCGAACGCCATGCTGTGGCTCGCCCGCAAGGCGTTCTTCGGCCATGTGCCGTTCCCCTGCATCCACATCGACACCAGCTTCAAATTACCGGAAATGATCGCCTTCCGCGACCGCGTGTCGCGCGATTGGGGAGTCGAGCTGATCGTCGGGCAAAACAAGGCGGCGCTGGACGCGGGCATGAACCACGAGAAGGGCCGGGTGGTGTGCTGCACGGCGCTCAAGACCGACGGCCTCAAGGCGGTGATCGAGCAGCACAAGTTCCAGGGCATATTCGCCGGCATCCGGCGCGACGAGGAAGGCACGCGCGCCAAGGAGCGCGTGTTCAGTCCGCGCGGCCTTGCCGCCGAATGGGATTACCGCGATCAGCCGCCCGAGTTCTGGGACCAGTTCAAAACCGAATTCCCGCCAGGAACCCACGTGCGCATCCATCCCCTGCTGCATTGGACGGAACTCGATATCTGGCGCTACATCCGGCGCGAGGGCATTCCGGTCGTCGATTTGTATTTTTCCAAGGGCGGACGGCGGTACCGTTCGCTGGGTTGCGCGCCGTGCACGGGCTCGGTCGCAAGCACGGCCTCGACCCTCGACGAGATCATCGCCGAACTCGAGAGCACCAAGATTTCCGAACGCAGCGGCCGCGCCCAGGACAAGGAGGCCGAGGACGCCTTCGAGCGCTTGCGCGTCGGCGGCTATATGTGACCGGCTCAGCGCGCAAAGCGCGCCCTCGCGCCGCGTTCGATCGCCGCCGCCGCGAGGCTATCGAGTGCAAAGCGCAGGCGCAGCAATTCGAGGATGCGCGCTTCCTCTTTCGACGACTTGCCGTCCACCAGCGCGATCTCCCAGCCCAGCGCATAGGCGGTTTCGCGCAGCCTTGGCGGCGTGGCCCGGGCGACGGAATTTAGCGCGGCTTCGAGCCCGCCCTTGCCGTTCACGATGACGGCGCAGCGTTTGGCCGAGGCCACCAGGGTCTTGCGGTCGAAATGGCGAAACGCCGGAAGATGGGCGGTCAAATCGCCGATGCGCCGCAGCTCGGCGTTCGTGATATCGCGGTCGGAACCGGCCACGAGAATCATGGCGTGGACGAGCGCATCGTGCACGGCCGTCATGTTCATGTTCCTTGATCGAGGGGGAAACAAAGATTCGGCGGCGCCTTGGCCGCGCGCGAGTATGTCTAGGCCAAGCTCGGCTACGCAAGCCGGCTTTCGAGGAAGGCACGCACCGCCTTGAGCGTTTCCGCCAGGCCCATCCGGCGCACCGCGACGCCGTCAGGGAAGGCGCCGAGCAGGCGCGAGGGCAGGGCCGAATCGAGCATGACGAAGACCCCGCGGTCGTCCGCGCGTCGCAGCAAGCGGCCATAACCCTGTTTCAGGCGTAGCCGCGCCACGAGATCGTCGTAGGCCCGGCCGAGGAACGCGGCCTTGCGTGCGCGATGCAGGATATCGGGGCGCGGCCAAGGCACCCGGTCGCAGACGATGAGGCGCAGCGCCCGGCCTGGCACGTCGATGCCGTCGCGCACCGCATCGGTGCCGAGTAGGCACGCGTCCTCCTCGGCGCGGAAGATGTCGATCAGCGTCGTCGTATCCCAGGCATCGACGTGCTGGGCGTAAAGCGCGAGACCGGCCGCCTCGAGCGGCGCGGCGATGCGCTGATGCACGCCGCGCAGCCGCGCGATGGCGGTGAACAGGCCGAGCGCGCCGCCGCCCGCGGCGATAAACAATTCGCGGTAAGCCGCCGCGACCTGCTCGATCTCGGTCTTGCGCACATCGGTGACGATGAACACGGCGGTGTCGCGCGCGTAATCGAAGGGCGAGGGCACGGCCGCGCGCATCGCCGGCGCCAGCAGATGGCGCGCACCGGTGCGCGTCTCGGCGGAGGCCCAATCCGCTTCCTCGTCCCCGGTGCGGTCGCGCAAGGTCGCCGAGGTGATGACCAGGCCATGCGCCTTCGACGCCACGTGCTCGACGAACGGCACGGTGGGGTCGATCCAGTGGCGGAACATGCCGATATCGATCTCGCGCCCCTCGGCGCGGTCGAGGCCGAACCAATCGACGAATACGGCCGGCGCGCTCGGCATTGCGCCGCCGTCCTCGTCCTCCCCGTGCTCGGGCGACGGCTCGGCCGCGTTGCGCAGCGTCGCCAACATGTTCTGCCACGCGGCCAGTTCCGAGCGGCCGCGCCGCTTGAGGCCGCGCGCGATGGCCTCGATGCGCTGGCGCGAGGCGCTGTCGAGATCGTCGGCCTCGTCGTCGAGTTTGCTTTCCAAGCGCCGCGCCAGGGCGAGCAAGGGGACCGCCAGCCGCGCGAGCGCGGCCTCGAGCTTCGCCGCCGCGCCCAGCACGCCGGCGATGGCGGGCGCGGTTTCGGTTTCGAGGCCGTAGGGGCCGTGCGGCTCGGGCGCGCGGGCATAGATCTGCTGGCGCACGAGGATGAGAAAATCCTCCGCCGGGCCCTGCGGCTGGCCCGCGGCCAGGCGTTGCGCCCAGGATTCTCCCGGCAGCGCCCGCGCGGCGGCTTCCGCGTGGCCGAGCGCCTCCTCGGCTTCCCCGTCGCCGAAGGCAAGCTCGCCCACGCGCCGGCGCAGCCCGCGCGCGCGGCTGCGCCGGCCTTCCGCGCCAAGCACCCAGCGCCGCAACTCCGCCATTTCCAGGCCCGAGAGATGGGCCGAGAACGCCGAATCGGCGGCGTCGAAGACGTGATGGCCCTCGTCGAAGACGTAGCGCGGCGGCACGAAGGCGTCGTCGAGTCCGCCGAGCGCGGCCTGCACCATCACCAGCGCGTGATTGGCGATCACGATGTCGGCGCGCTTGGCGCCGCGCACGCTCTTCTCGATGAAGCAACGATGGTAATGCGGGCAAGCGGAATAGATGCATTCCCCGCGCCGGTCGGCGAGTTCGAGCGTGCGCCCGCGCCCGGCGAGGTCGGGCAGCCAACTCGGAAAATCGCCGCCCACCATGTCGCCGTCCCGGCTCGCCCCCGCCCAGCGCGCCATGAGGCCAAGCGCCACAAGATCGCGCCGCCGCCCGCCGGCGGCGGCAACGGTCTCCTCGAGATTGAGCAGGCACAGATAGTTTTCCCGCCCCTTGCGCACGACGACGCGCCGGGCCTTCTCGGCCGGATTCGACACCAGCTTGTCGAGTTCGTCGTCCACCTGATGCTGGAGATTGCGGGTATAGGTGCTGATCCAGACCGCGGCGCCGTTCTTCTCGGCCCACAGACTCGCGGGCGCCAGATAGCCGAGGGTCTTTCCCACCCCCGTGCCGGCCTCGGCCAGCACCACATGCGGCATGCCTGGGGACGCGCGCGGCGCGAACGCGGCCGCGACGGCGGAGGCATAATCGGCCTGCTGCGGACGGTCCTCGGCTCCTTGTCCCACGATCTCGGCCAGCCTGCGGCGCGCCTCGATGGGCTCGACCGGCAGGTTCGAGGGCGCGCTCTCGGGCGCGTGTTCGGCCCATTCCGGCAATCGGGTCCAGACCGCGATCGCCCGCTTGTCCGCGTGCAATTCCGGCAGCGCCGCAAGAACCCGACTCGCCCAGGGCCAGCCGCCCTCCGCCATGGCGGCGGCGATGCCTCGGGCCTCCGCCGCTTCGTCCTCGAAACCGACGAGCTCGTCGAGCAAGGCGCGCGCGGCCTCGGCGAGCACGTTGGCGTCCTCGGCGAGTTCGCGCGGCCGGGCCAAGCCCATGGCCGTCGCCAAGCCGCGCGGCGTCGGCAGCACAAAGCGTGCCGGGCGCACGAAGGCGAACAATTCGAGGACGTCGAGTGCTGGGAAGGGCGAGCCGCCGAGGCGCCTCGCCAGGGCGGGCAAATGGCAGACCAGCGGCGCGGGGCCGATTCGGGCGCGCCGCGCGGCCTCGGCGTGGGGCAGCGGGATATTCTCGCCGGCCTGGCGCCACAGCGCGCCGCGCACGCCCGCGACCAATACCGGAGGATCGGGCGTCGTGCGCGCCGCGCCGAGATCGTCGAGCGTCGCGTGGGCGTCGTCGAGATTGTCGATCATGGCGGAAGTTTTAGGTCGATGGCGTCCGACCCTTCCCGTTCGCTGCGCCCATGGCGGTGTCGCGGTCCGTGTTGGCGTGGCGCGCACGCGCGCCGCTCGCGCGCGACTCGGATTGACGCGGCGCGCGACGGACCCTAGCTTCGGCGCGCACCCCGAAGAAATTGCAATGGAACCGATGACGAGTCTGCGCGAACTGGCGGAGAAGAGCAACGCTTGGCCCTTTCAGGAGGCACGCAAGGTCGTCCAGCGCTTGGGCGGCAAGGTGCCGGCGAAGGGCTACGCCCTGTTCCAGACGGGCTACGGGCCGTCCGGCCTGCCGCATATCGGCACCTTCGGCGAGGTCGCGCGCACGACCATGGTGCGCAACGCCTTCGCTCTGCTCTCGGACGCACCCTCGCGGCTCTACGCCTTCTCCGACGACATGGATGGCCTGCGCCGCGTGCCCGACAACGTGCCGAACCGCGAGATGATGACCGCTCATCTCGGCCGCGCGCTGACCTCGGTGCCCGATCCCTTCGGCACTCACGAAAGTTTCGGCCACCACAACAACGCACGCCTGCGCGCCTTTCTCGACCGCTTTGGCTTCGAATACGAATTCAAGAGCGCAACCGAGTGCTACAAGTCGGGCGCTTTCGACCAGACCCTGCTGCGCGTGCTCAAGGCTTACGACCGGGTGATGGCGATCATGCTGCCGTCCTTGGGCGAGGAGCGCCAGCGTACCTACAGTCCGTTCCTGCCCGTCTCGCCCAAGACCGGCCGGGTGTTGCAGGTGCCCATCGAGCGCCACGACGAGGCGGCGGGCACGGTGATGTTCCGCGACGAGGACGGCACGCCGACCGAGCTGCCGGTCACGGGCGGGCATTGCAAGCTGCAATGGAAAGTCGATTGGGCGATGCGTTGGGTTGCCTTCGACGTCGATTACGAGATGGCGGGAAAGGATCTCATTGATTCGGTGCGTCTGTCGGGAGAAATCGCCAAGGCGCTCGGCGCGAAGCCGCCCGAGAACGTGATCGCCGAATTGTTCCTCGACGAGAACGGCGAGAAGATCTCCAAGTCCAAGGGCAATGGCCTCGCAATCGAGGAATGGCTGGCCTATGCGCCGCGCGAAAGCGTGTCGCATTTCATGTTCCAGCAGCCCAAGCGCGCCAAGCGATTGTATTTCGACGTGATCCCGCGCCAGGTCGACGAATATCTCGGCGCGCTGGAGAAATTCCAGACGCAGGAGCCGGCCGCGCAGATCGACAATCCCGTCTGGCACATCCACAACGGACGCCCGCCTAGTGAGAAATTCCCCGTGGGTTTCGGCCTGCTGCTCAATCTCGCCTCCGTGTGCAACACCGAGGACACGGCGGTGCTGTGGGGCTTCGTCGAGCGCTATGCACCCGGCGCCAATGCCAAGACCCACCCCTTCCTCGACGCCATGATCGGATTCGCGCTCGCCTATTACCGTGACTTCGTGAAGCCATCGAAACACTACCGCCAACCGAACGAGGCCGAGAGAGAGGCGCTCGAAGACCTCGCCGCCGCGCTCGCCAATTTGCCGCGCGGCGCGGACGCCGAGGCGATCCAGAATGAAATCTATGCGGTCGGCAAGCGCCATCCCTTCGCCGATCTGCGCGCCTGGTTCCAGGCGCTTTACGAAATCCTGCTCGGCCAAAGCCAGGGGCCGCGCCTGGGCTCGTTCTTCGCGCTCTACGGCCTCGACGAGACTGACGTGCTCATCCGCAAGGCGCTGGCGGGCGAGGCATTGGCCTAGGACGGCGCAGGCCCTAGCCTTTCCCGCGCAATCCGCCGGAGGGGACCATGGCCGAGGAAGCGCGTCTCGAACTGCCGTTTGGCGCCGGGGAATATCGCGCGCGCGTCGAGGGTGCGCGCGCCGAGATGGCGCGACGCGGCATCGATCTGTTGCTGCTGACGGTGCCGGAGAGCACGTTCTATCTCACGGGTTTCGAGACCGGCACGGTGTTTGCGTTCCTGGTGCTGGCCTTGCCGCAAAAGGGCGAGGCGATGTGGGTCGTACGCAAGACCGAACTCAGCAATGTCCGCGCGCTTGCCCGCCAATCCTTGGTGACGGACGCGCGCGGGGCGGATGATGCGGAAGACCCCATCCTCGCGCTTGCCGATGTCGTGCGCGCCATGGGTTTCGCGAACGCCGCCATCGGCATCGAATGCCGGGGATTCTTCTTTACGATCGACCATTATGCGCAATTGCAAAAGGCCCTGCCGCACGCCGAATGGCGCGACGGGTCGGCTGTCATCGAGGGCTTGCGCGCGATCAAGAGCGCGGCGGAGCTCGCGTATATGCGCAAGGCCGGGGCCATCACCTCGGCCGCGATGCGCGAGGCGATCTTCGCCTTGAAACCCGGCATGCGCGACCATGAGCTCGCGAGCAATCTGTTCGCCGCCGCCTTGCGTCACGGCAGCGAGCCCATGTCCTTGGGGCCGTTCGTCACCACGGGCGCGCGCACCTTCCTCGCGCACAGTTCCTGGACTGGCCGCGCCATCGCACCCGGGGAGGTCGTGAATACCGAAATGGCCTGCGTCGCGGCGCGCTACAACGCGCCCATCTTTCGCGTCTCGTCCATCGGCGAGCCGCCGGCGGAAATCGCGCGCATGCACGACGCCTCGCGCGCGGCGCTCGATGCGGGCCTGGCGAAGATCGGCCCGGGCATGACCTCGGGCGAGGCCGACCGGGTGGTGCGCGCGGCAATCGCGGCGCGCGGCTACGGCGAACTGTTCGTCGTGCGCGCGGCCTACGGCATCGGCTTGGGATTTCCGCCGCGCTGGTCGGAATCCAACGTCATGGCGATTCGTGCCAACGATCCCCGGATTCTCCAGCCCGGCATGTGTTTTCACCTTGTGCCCGCGCTCTACAAGCAGGGCGTGGGCGCGGTGTGCGCCAGTATGCCGATCGAGATTACCGCGAACGGCTGCGCGCCTCTCGCGACCATCGAGCCCGAGCTGTTCCGCGTTTAGCGCGAGTCGCCCCGGCGCCGGGGCGCGGCTATTTCCGCGTCTGGGCCTTCGACCACTCGAAGTACAACTCGCGCGCGCGCAGGGTGATGGGTCCGGGCTGAAAATGACAATCCTCGATGCGTGTCGCGGGCACGACCTTGTCGAGATTGCCGGTCGAGAACACCTCGTCGGCCGCCAGCACGTCCTCCATGGTCATGGAGCGTTCCTCGACCGCGACACCGTCCTCGCGCAAGAGCCCCATCACGCGTCGGCGAGTGATGCCGTTGAGGAAGGTGCGGTTGTGGACCGGCGTGTGGACGGCGCCGTCCTTGACCACGAACAGATTGGCCGTCGCGAATTCCGCCACATGGCTGTTGGGGTCGAGCATGATCGCGGTCTCGAAGCCCTTGGCATTGGCCTCGCGGATGGCGCGCGCGGCATTGGGATAGAGGCAGGCGGCCTTGGCTTCGGTGGGGGCCATGTCGGGCGCGGGGCGTCGCCAGCGCGAGAGACACGCGCTGAACCCGGTCGGTGCCTTCATCGGCCGGTCGAGCCATACGAGGGTGAAGCGCGTGGTTTCCGGGTCGAGCACGACGAAGCCGCCCTCGGCGTAAAACATCGGCCGGATATACAACTCGGCGTCGCGCGGGAAGCGCTCGATGCCCTGCCACACGAGATCGTAGATCTCGCGCGCGGTCAGCATCGGCTTCAAGCCCATCACATGGGCCGAGATCAGCAGGCGCTCGCAATGCCGGTCGAGATCGGGCGAGGTGCCGCGGAAGGATCGCATGCCCTCGAATACCGCCGTCGCCATCCAGATCGACTGCGTGATCGGACCGATGACCTTGTGGTTGTCGTCCTGATACCAGGTGCCGTCGATATAGCCGAGTGTCTGCATTGCGCCCTCTTGCGCACATGGGGAACCGCTGGGGAAACCGCCTGGGCAGTCTATCATGGCGCTCGAGAAGGGCGAGGCGCACGACCGCGCCACAATATCGTCGCCGGCCCGTATCGGCCCGGCCCATATCGGCATGGCCCATATCGGCATGGCCCATATCGGCATGGCCCATATCGACGTGGACGAACCGCTTGCGCCCATTGTCTAGTGCTTGAAGTCTGGCGCGCGGCCAAGACGAATCGGACGGCGCCGGTTGTGGCCGGGCTCGATATGCCGCGCCGTCGCGCGCTTAAGGCTAGGAATGGCTAGGGGAACGGGCGAGATGTTCGGCGGGGTTGGCGCATGAGCGATGTGTGGTCGGCGGGAACGGCTTTTCTGCGCGCGTTGCCACCCGAACTGGCGCATCGCATTTCGATTCTCGCGCTCAGGTGCCGCGTGGCGCCGCGCCAAATCGCGCCGGACGATCCGATCCTGGCGCAACGGCTTTGGAATCGCGACATCGCAAATCCGATCGGTCTGGCCGCCGGATACGACAAGGGCGCGCAAGCGCCGCGCGAGGCCTTGGCGCTCGGCTTCGGCCTGGTCGAGATCGGCACGGTCACGCCCGAGCCCCAACCCGGCAATCCGCGCCCGCGCATTTTCCGTTTGCACGAGGATCGCGCGCTCATCAACCGTCTGGGGTTCAATTCCGAAGGCGTGGGCGTGGTCGGGGCGCGTCTGGCGCGCCTGCGCGCGGCTGGCGGGAAGTTCAGGGGCCCGATCGGCGTCAATCTCGGCAAAAACAAGGACAGCCCGGACGCGGCGGCCGATTACGCGCGCGGCGCGCGCGCGCTCGGCCAACACGCGGACTATGTCGTGATCAACGTGTCGTCACCGAATACCCCGGGACTGCGCGAACTCCAACGCCGCGCGGCTCTCGGCGATCTCGTCGCCCAGGTGCGCGCGGCCATGGCGCCGGCGCGCGCGCCCTTGCTCGTGAAGGTCGCGCCCGATCTGTCCGCGAGCGAGCGCGAGGACATTGCGTCGGTCGTGCTCGATGGGCGGGTGGATGGGCTGATTATCGGCAATAGCACCTTGTCGCGGCCGACGGACCTGGTGAGTGCTTATCGGGGTGAGGTCGGCGGGCTGTCGGGCCGGCCGCTTTTCGCGCTTTCGACCGCCGTGCTCGGCGATTTCCATCGCCTGACCCAAGGGCGCATCCCGCTCATCGGCTGCGGCGGCGTGGCGAGCGGCAGGGACGCCTATGCCAAGATTCGGGCCGGCGCGTCGCTCGTCCAGCTTTATACCGCACTGGTTTACGAGGGTCCGGGACTCATCGGCCGCATCAAGGCCGAACTCGCGGCGCTTCTGCGCCGCGACGGCTTTGCCTCGGTGGCGGGGGCCGTCGGCGCCGCTCGGCCGCCGCCGCCGGCGGGCCGGGCGAATTAACCATGTTTCAAGGGCTTGGCCCGAGACTTGGGGCCATACGCGCGGGTGCGCCCTTGCCCCGTCGCGCCTCGGTCACGAGCGCTCAACGCCGCCATGTCGCCACTGTTCCATGCCGCCATTGCCTTCGGCGCGATTGTGCTGGCGGGATTTGCCGCTTTCGGCGTGCCGGCATTGTTCGCCGACGCGGATAGGGGACTTGCGCGCCTCGCAGGCGCCCTCGTCTTGCTGACCGGCGCCGTGGTTCACGAATTCGTGGCCCGGCGCCTTGAACGCCGCGCGCTGGTGCGCGAACTCGACGGCCATCGCACCCAGCAGTCCAAGGTGCTTGGCGAACTGGCGCGCTCGCGCGCCGAACTCCACCAGTTGCACGACGCGCTCGAAGCGGCGCTGCGCAAGCGGACGAGCGGCGCGGCGCGCGAATTCGAGCAGGTCATACGCGAGGTCGGCGTATTGCGCCGCCTGGTCGATGAAATCGCTGCCTCGCCCACTCCCCTTGCATTCCAAGGGCCCCTTGCATCCCGTGGCCAAGCGAGTCCCAAAACGAACGGCCAGGCGAACGGTCATGAAGCTGGACCCGCGAATGGCCATGACGGCGAGGCGCGCATCGAGGGTCCGGTCGCCGAAGATCTCGGCGACGAGGAAATCCTCGAAGCGGTGCGCGAGGGTATCGCGGCCGATCGCGTCGATTTGTTCCTCCAGCCGATCGTCAGCCTGCCCCAGCGCCGCCGGCGCTATTTCGAGTGTTATTCGCGCATTCGCACCGCCTACGGCGCGACGCTGTTGCCGGGCCGGTATCTGGGCATCGCCGAGCGCGCCGGCCTCATCTCGGCTATCGACAATCTCTTGCTGCTGCGCTGCGTCCAGCTCGTCCGCAAGAGCCAGCAGCGCCGTTTCGATGTCGGCTTCTTCATCCATATTTCGCCCCGCACGTTCGGGGACGCAAAATTTTTGGACGAATTCGTCGACTTCATGCTCGAGAACCGCGATTTGAGCCGGCATTTGTTTTTCGAATTCGCCGAGGCCGATGCGCGCGCGCGCGACGACGGGGTGGCGGCGGCCCTTGCGCGGCTGGGGCGCGCGGGTTTCCGCTTCTCGATCGACCAGGTCTCCGGCATTGACTGCGATGCGCGTGCGCTCAGGGCCATGCATGTCGGGTTCGTGAAGATCGACGCCGCCACGGCCCTGGGCGGCGGCGCGATCGCCAATTTCGCCGATTTCAAGGCCGCGCTCGAGCTCGCGGGCATCGAGGTCATCGTCGAGAAAATCGAGAGCGAGCCCGTGCTGCTCGAGCTTCTCGATCACCACATCGATTTCGGCCAGGGCTTCCTGTTCGGCGAGCCGCGGCTGTCGCGCGACACCTAAGGGCGCGCGACGCCCAAGTCGGCGCGCAACGCCCCGGTCGGCGCGCAACGCCCCAGTCGGCGCACAACGCCTCAGTCGGCGCACGACGCCCCAGTGGACGCGCGACGCCAAAACGCCCCCGCGCTCGCCGCCCGCACCTGCGCGCACGATCTGGCGTGCAACGCCCCAGTCGGCGCGCAACGCCCCAGTCGGCGCGCAACGCCAAGACGCCCTCACGTTCTCCGCCCGCCGCCCGCACCTGCGCTCACGATCTGGCGCGCGGCGCGCTCGCGTGGCAAAACCGACCGATGAATCCCCCCCCACTTCGGATCTTTTCCCGCGTGTCCGAGATGGCGCCGCTTTACGACGGCTACGTGCTCGATCTGTGGGGTGTGATCCATGACGGCATCGCGCCCTATCCCGGCGCGGTCGATTGCCTCGAACGCCTGAAGGCGCGCGGCGCGCGGGTCGTCTTGTTGTCGAACGCGCCGCGCCGCGCGGGGGCGGTGGTTCAAGCGATGGCGCGCATGGGCATCGCGGCCGCGCTGTACGATGCGGCGATCTCCTCGGGCGAGGCGGCGTGGCAGGCGCTCAAGGCGCGCGACGACCCGTCTCATAAGGCCCTTGGTCGGCGCTGCTTCCACATGGGGCCCGAACGCGACCGGGGCATGCTCGACGGCCTCGACCTCGTGCGGGTCGAGGCACCCAAGGACGCCGAGTTCGTGCTCAACACCGGCGTCGACATGGATTACGAAACGGTCGCCGACCATGATTGGGCCTTGGTCGAGGGCGCGGGGGCGGGCGTGCCGATGCTGTGCGCCAATCCCGATCTCGAGGTCCTGCGCGGCGGCAGGCGCGTGGTTTGCGCGGGACTGCTCGCGCGCCGCTACGAGGAATTAGGCGGGCGCGTGCTCTATCACGGCAAGCCCCACGCCGCGATCTATGCCCGGTGCCTTGCCCATTTTGGCGATATGGCGAGGGCGCGCGTCGTGGCGATCGGCGATTCCCTGCGCACCGATATCGCCGGCGCGCTCGCGGCTGGGCTTGATTCGGTGTTGGTCACCGGCGGCATCCATGCCGAGGAACTCGGGCTCGATCCAGGTGCTGCGCCCGATCCGGGGCGTCTCGGCGCGCTGTGCGCCGCCGCGGGGTGGGTGCCGAACGCAGTCTTGCCGGCCTTTCGCTGGTAGCCGATCCGCTCCTCGCAGTTATTTACTAAATAGTCTATAATTGCCCCTCTTGCTGATTCTCATTGCTTCGTGGGGGGTATATTTGGGCCGACCGCGTTCGTTCGATGACGATGCCGTGCTGGATAAGGCCCTCCTGGTCTTCTGGGCCCAGGGCTTCGATGCGACATCGATCGAGGATCTCGAGACCGCCACGGGGCTGCGGCGCGCTTCGCTCTACGGCGCGTTCGGCGACAAGCAAGCCATGTTTCGCGCCTGTCTGGCGCGCTATGCGCGCGCGGTGGCGCGGCCGTGGCTCGCGGCGTTGCCCGCAGGCGGCGGGGGAGGGTCGGTCACGTCATTTCTCGATTCCTTGGTGACCGCGATCGCCGCCGATCCGGCGCGGCGGGGCTGCTTCATGGTCAATACCGCGGCGGATGGCCAAGCGGGCGAAGAGGTCGCAACCCATCTTACGCGTTTTCGCGACGGCTTCGCTTCGGCCTTGGCGGGCGATGCCCGGCTTGGCGCGGACGAGGTGCGCGGGCGGGCCCAGCTCGCTCTCGCGACCATGCTCGGCCTTCTGGTCCTCGGCCGCGCGGGCGAGAAGCGGGAAGCCTTGGCCCTGGCCGTCAGGGCGCTCGGCGAGAGCTGGGATTGAGCGGGCGGCATAATTATTTACTAATCAAACAAATATAACCCTCGCCGACACCGTGCCCTTCGCTCGATTTGGTCTAGTTGGTTTGAATTATTAACTAATTGATAAATAATTGTTGCCAAAAGATTTACCCGGAGGCGGGTCTGGCCCCGAGTAGGACCCGGAGTAGGACCTCGCCCCGAGTAGGACCTCAAGTGAGAGGCCTCGCCGTTCGCCCTTACGCCATCGCCGGGCGGAAATCGGCCAGTCGGAAATCGCCGGGCGGAAATAGGCCGGGCGGAAATCGGCCAGTCGGAAATCGACCGGGCGGAAATCGGCTTTGCCGGCCGGATTGGCTGAAATCGTGCCCTCCGGAGCGAAAACCGGGCCGGGCGCGTGGACGGCCCATGAGCCGGGTCGATATACTCGCCCATTCTTCAAAGAGGCCACATTCTCCAAAAAGGCCAATGGCATGACGGATTTTCCTCGGAAATCCCTCGACGACTGGCGGGCGGCTGTCCGGGGCGACCTCAAGGGCGCGGACGCCGACACACTTGTCTGGAATACGCCCGAGGGCATTCCAATCCGGCCCCTCTATACCGAAGCCGATCTCGATGCGGTCGAACATCTGGGCTCGCTGCCCGGTTTTGCGCCCTATGTCCGCGGACCAAGGGCGTCGATGTATGCCAACCGGCCCTGGACCATCCGCCAATATGCCGGATTCTCGACCGCCGAGGAATCGAACGCCTTCTACCGGGCGGGGCTCAAGGCCGGGCAGATGGGGCTGTCGGTCGCCTTCGATCTCGCGACCCATAGGGGCTACGATTCCGACCATCCGCGCGTCGTCGGCGATGTCGGCAAGGCCGGGGTCGCGATCGATTCCGTCGAGGACATGAAGATCCTATTCGACGCCATCCCGCTCGACCGGGTTTCGGTGTCGATGACCATGAACGGCGCGGTGCTGCCGGTGCTGGCCAGTTACATCGTCGCGGGCGAGGAGCAAGGCGTTGCGGTCGAAAAGCTCTCCGGCACCATCCAGAACGACATCCTCAAGGAGTTCATGGTCCGCAACACCTACATCTATCCCCCGGTGCCCAGCATGCGCATCGTCGCGGACATCATCGAATACACGGCCGCGCGCATGCCGCGCTTCAATTCGATTTCAATCTCCGGCTATCACATGCAGGAAGCCGGCGCGACGACGGTGCAGGAACTCGCCTTCACCCTTGCCGACGGCCTCGAATACGTGCGCGCCGCGATGTCGCGCGGCCTGAAGATCGACGATTTCGCGCCGCGGCTGTCGTTCTTCTTCTGCATCGGCATGAACTTCTTCATGGAGATCGCCAAGCTGCGCGCCGCGCGCTTGTTGTGGGCGAAGTTGATCGCGCCCTTCGGACCCGCCAATCCGCAAAGCGCCATGCTGCGCACCCATTGCCAAACCTCGGGCGTCAGCCTGACCGAGCAGGATCCCTACAACAACGTCGTGCGCACCGCCTTCGAGGCCATGGCCGCGGTGCTCGGCGGCACGCAATCGCTGCACACCAATTCCTTCGACGAAGCGATGGGGCTGCCGACCCCGTCCTCGGCGCGCATCGCGCGCAACACCCAGCTCATCCTCGCCGAGGAAACCGGCATCAACCGCGTCGTCGATCCCTTGGGCGGCAGCTATTACGTCGAGCACCTGACCCATGCGATGGCCGAGGCCGCCTCCGCGCTCATCGCCGAGGTCGAGGCGCTTGGCGGCATGACCAAGGCCGTCGAGGCCGACATGCCCAAGCTGCGCATCGAGGAATCGGCGGCCCGCCGCCAGGCGCGCGTCGATCGGGGCGAGGACGTCATCGTCGGCGTCAACCGCTACCGTCCGGAGACTGCGGACAATGTCGAGGTGCTCAATATCGACAACACCAAGGTGCGCGAGTCCCAGCTCGCGCGCCTGGCGGCGGTCAAGGCCGCGCGCGACGCCGCGCGGTGCACCGCCGCGCTCGAGGCGCTGGCCGCGGCCGCGCGCGACGGCACGGGCAATCTGCTCGAACTCGCCATCGATGCCATGCGCGCGCGCGCCACGGTCGGCGAGGTTTCGGACGCGCTGGAGCGCAGTTTCGGCCGCCACCGGGCGGTCGTGCAAAGCGTCTCCGGCGTTTACGGCGCGGCCTATGCCGACGACGAATCGTTCCGCGCCGTGCGCGAGGAAATCGCGCGCTTTGCGGTCGAGGAAGGCCGCCGGCCGCGCCTGCTCGTGGTCAAGATCGGCCAGGACGGCCACGACCGCGGCGCCAAGGTGATCGCCACGGCTTTCGCCGATCTCGGCTTCGACGTCGATATCGGCCCCTTGTTCCAGACGCCCGAGGAGGCCGCGCGCCAGGCGGTCGAAAACGACGTGCACGTCATCGGTATCTCAAGCCAGGCGGCGGGCCACATGACCCTGGTGCCCCTATTGATCGCGGCGTTGCGCGCATCGGGCGCGGAAGACGTGCTGGTGGTTTGCGGCGGCGTCATCCCGGTCCAGGATCATGCCGCGCTCAAGGCGGCGGGCGTGCACGCCATCTTCGGCCCCGGCACCCAAATTCCGCTAGCGGCGGGCGAAATCCTTCGTCTCATCGTCCGGCACCGCAAGGCGGCATAGCACCATGGCCAAGGCGGCAAGCAGGGCGGGGGCCAAGGCGGCAAACAGGGCGGGGGATATCGCGCTCACGATCGGCATCGCCCTCTCCCTGGGTTGGATCGCGATCGTCGCGCTTTACGTCGAATACGCCATCGGCTGGGATTCGCTGCTCACCCTGCTCCCGAGCGAGCTTGCGACCATCCTCGCCGGCGGCGCCACGCCCCTCGCGTTCCTGTGGCTGTTCATCGCCTATCTTCAGCGCGGCCGCGACGTCGAGCATGCCGCGCGCGTCATCGAGCAACAGTTCAGTCGTCTGGTCTTTCCCTCCAGAGAGGCCGAGGAACACCACGCGTCCGCCGCCCAATCGCTTGCCCTTCAGGCCGACCGGCTGGCCTCCGTGTCGGACATGGCTGCGGTCAAGGTCGCGGAAGCGACCGAGGTCCTCCGGCGCACGGCGGACGATCTCCTCGCCGCTTCGGAAAAGGCCGCGAGCGGCGCCACCCGATCCTCGTCCGCCCTCGAGACGCCGCTCGCGGCGATGAAGCAACTGGTCGAGACCATCGAGGCGCGCGGCGCGGTGGCGGGGCAGCGCCTGACCGAGCAAGCCCGCCAGATCAAGGAGTCCTCCGAGCGCGGCGCGGCCGAGGCCGAGGCCGCCGCCGATCGCCTTTCGCGCGAGACCGCGCGCCTGGGCGAGGTCGCCGATCGCTTGAACGAGGATGCCCTCCGCGCGGCGCGGGAACTCGAGGGCCACGCAAGCGCGCTCGCCGCCGAAGCTTCGCGCGCGAGCGGGGAACTGAAGGCGATCGAGGACGAGGCCGCGAAGCGCTTGCGCGGTGTCGCGGGCGCGCTCGACGAGGTGGAGCGGCGCGTGATGGGTCTCGATGAGACCTTCGCCGGCCACTCGACCAAGCTCGGCGCCGCCGTCGCGCAGGCGGGGGAGAAAGCCGAGGCGCTCGACCAAGTGCTCGCCCGCCAGGCCGGGACGTTGAAACAGGGGCTCGAGCGCGCGGGCGTGCTGTCTGCGGACATGCAGCGCGCGCTCGAACAACAGACCCGCGCGCTCGATTCGCTGTCGGAGCGCCTGAGCGTTCAAACCCAGTCCATGGAAGAGAGCCTCACGCGGCAGGTCGCGGCCCTCGGCACGGCCGGCGAACACGGCGCGGCGCAGGCGGCGGCCATCCGCACCCAGCTTCGCCAGCAGGCCGACGAACTCATGACCGCGGCGGCGCGCGCCTCCGAGCGGGCGAGCTCGCTCGGCTCCGAATTGCGCCAGCGCACCGAGGCCCTGGCCGCCGCGGCCGAGCACGTGGGGCAGCGCGCAACCATGATCGAGGTCGCGCTCGGCGAGCGCGCGGCCATATTGCGGAGCGCAACCGACGACGCCGTGGGTCAAGTGCGCGCGACCGAACTGGCGTTTTCCGACCATCTCGAGCGCCTCGGCGAGGCCACCAAGCGCGCCGGCGTTCAGACCGCGGAAATCGAGAATACCTTGCGCGAGCAAGCGAGCGCGCTTGCGGTCTCGGCCGACCATGCGGGCGCGCGCACGCACGCCGTGCAGGAGGCCCTGCAGCAGCAGTCCGCGTCGCTGCGCTCGGTCGTCGACGCCGCGGCCGAGCAGGCCGAGGACATCGGCCGCTATCTCGGCCAGCAGGGCCGCGATGTGGCGCGTGCCTCGGTCGAGGCGGCCCAGCAGGCGCGCCAGGCCGGCGAGACGTTGCGCGGCCAGATGACCGAGGTGATCGAATCGTCGAACCGCGCCGAAGCCAAGGCGCGCGCGGTGGCCGAGACCTTGGCGCGGCAGGTCGTGGCCCTGTCGAACGCGGCGGCGAACGCCGCCGACCGGGCGGCCACGGTCGAAGCCACGCTGGCGCGAGAAAGCGAGGCGCTCGACCAAGCGACGGGTGCCGCCGAAGCGCGTCTGTTGGGCATGGCGAAGGCGCTTGGCGAACAGGCGGCCGCCTTGTCGAAGGCCTCGGTCGAGGCCGCCCAATCCGCCGAGGCGGCGCGCGGGGCGCTGGCCGAGGAGACCGGATTGCTCGCCCAAAGCACGACGGATTTGGGCGCGGCCGTCAAGGCGCTGGAGACGCTGTCGCGCGATCACGCGGCGGCGGTGGGCACGGCCACCGAACGCGGCCTCGAAGGCGCGCGCGCGGCCGGCGACAACTTGTCGCGCGAAGCGCGCGCCATGGCCGAGGGCATGGCGGAACGTGCGCGCGCGATCGCTCTGTCCATCGAACAAGCCGCGCGCTCCCAGATCGCCGCCTTCGCCGACGCGTCCGCGGGCGCCGCCGCGAACGTGCGTGGCACCCAATCCCAACTCGAGGACCAGGCGCGCGCCGTGCAGACGGCCATCGAGACGGCGACGCGGGTGCAATCCGCCGTCTTGGAAGCGGCTTCGCGCGCCGCGCTGGCCGGCACCGACGACATGATCGCCAAGCTCGGTCCCCGGGTGGACGGCGTCGCGCAGGCCTTCGCCGACCGGGTGCGGGCGCTTGTCCAAGGCATCGAAGGCGCCGTGCGCTTGCATGTCGATGCCCTCGACGGCGCCACCGCGATTTCGGCCGAGCGAACGCGTGCGGCGCAGGACGCGGTCGGCGAACAGGTTCGCGGCGCGCTGGCGGCGATCGAGCAAAGTTTCCGCCTCCACATCGATACCGTTTCCGAGGCCACGCGCGGCGCGGGCGAGCGCACCGCCGTCTTCGGCGAGGCGCTGGCGGGCGAGGTGCGGGCGGTCGAACAAGGCTTCGCCGAACATTCGCGCGCCCTCGCGCACGCGCTCGAGGAACAGGTTCGCGCCCAGAGCCGCGCGATCAACGAAGCGGCCGATTCGGCGGTCGCGCGCGCCCAAGCCATGCGCGAGGCGCTCGCCCTTCAAGCGCGCGCCCTCGACGAGGCGGTGCAGCGCCAGGTACGCGATGTATCCACCGTTTCCGACCGCACCGTCTCGCAATCCGATCAGATGCGCGCCGCCCTTCAGCGCGACATGGAACTTCTCGCACAGACAGCGGACAACGCCGCGGCAAAAACCCAGCAATTGGGCCAGGGTTTCCAGGCGCGCGCGGACGAACTCGACGCCGCCGCCGACCGCGCCGAGGCGCGCCTGAATGCGGTCGGCGAGGCGTTCCGCCAGCATGCGGGCGAACTCGGTGCCGCCTCCGAGCGCGCCGCGGCTCAAGCCGGCGGCATCGGCCAGGTGCTGCGCCAGGAGGCGCGCGTTCTGGGCACCGCGACCGACCAGGCGGGCGAGCAGATGCGCCTCATCGGCGATTCGTTCCGCGCCCAGTCGGACCTATTGAACCAAACCAGCGCCCAGGCGGCCGAACAGATCAAGCAGACGGGCACCGCGTTCCGCCGTCAGGCCGAGGCGCTGACGGCGTCGTCGGAGGCGGCCGAATCGCGCCTCGGCGTGCTTCGCCTCGCCTTTCGCCAGCAGGCCGAGGATTTGGCGGCTTCGTGCGACCGGGCAGCGCAGCAGATGCGCGAAATCGGCGTTTCCCTGCTCGACCGCGCCAAGCGCCTGGCGGACACCTCGGGCGACGCGGCGGCACGCGTCGGCCAGGTGACCGAAGCGCTGCAATCGCAGGCCCACGGTTTCAACACCGCGCTCGAGCAGGCCGCCGTGACCGCCGAGCGCGTCTCGAGCGTATTCCGCACCCAGGCCGAGGCGTTGACGATCGCCTCGTCGGATGCGAGCCGGCGGGCCGAACAGGTGATCGAGGCCGAGCGCGACGCCGTGCGGCGGAGCTTCCTGCGCACGGCCAATCTCATTCTTCAGGATTTGAATTCGCTCGGCGTCGATTTGAACCGCGTGCTCGGCCGCCCCGTGACCGAAATCGAGATGAAGCGCTTCCTCAAGGGCGAGCGCGGCATCTTCGTGCGCAGCCTGATCGATGCGGGCGAACGCGACATCGCGCAAAAGATCCGGCGGCGCTACGAGGAAGACGGCGCCTTCCGGGGCCATGTCGGAAAATACCTGACCCAGTTCGACACGCTGCTGGCGCAGGCCAATGCGACCGATCCCGAAAACCTGCTGAGCGCCACGATCCTCACCGCCGATGTGGGCAAGGTTTACATGCTGCTGTCGCGCGCCATCGGCCGGACGCAACCCGATCTCGAGCGTGCGACCATGGTCGAACCCTCGCCCAAGGGCGCAGAGCGCCTGCGATAGGCGGCGACGATGAAACAGCACGCCTCCTTGCCCGACGATTCGGCGGCCCCGCCCGCGCCGCGCGCCGAACGCGAAGGCGGCCAGCGCCAGGCGCTGCGCGCACTCTTGCCCCATCTGTGGCCCAAGGGTTCGGTCGAGCTCAAGGCGCGCATCGTCGTGGCAGTCACTTGCCTCGTGCTCGCCAAGCTCGCGACCGTCTATGTCCCCCTGGTGTACAAGGGCGCGGTCGATGCCTTGACGCAGCCGGGCGGGCCGGCTTCGGCCGTGGTGCCCATGCTGGTCGTGCCGCTCGCGTTGCTCTTCGCCTACGGCCTTCTGCGCGTGACCTCGACCGCCTTCGGCGAATTGCGCGACGCGATTTTCGCCAAGGTCGGCCAGCGGGCCGCGCGGCGAGTTGCGCTCGAGGTCTTCCGCCACCTGCACACCTTGGCCTTGGCGTTCCATCTCGACCGGCGCACGGGCGGGCTGTCGCGCGCCCTCGATCGGGGCACGAAGGGGGTGGAAACCCTCTTGTCCTTCCTGCTGTTCAACATCGTTCCGATGCTGGTCGAGATTCCGCTGGTCTGCGCGATTTTGTGGGCGCTTTACGACTGGCGCTTCGCGGCGGTTACCTTCCTCACCATCGGCGGCTACATCGTTTACACCTTGGCCGTGACCGAGTGGCGCATGAAGCACCGCCGGGCCATGAACGAAATGGACAACGAGGCGAACACCAAGATCGTCGACAGCCTGCTCAACTACGAAACGGTCAAGTATTTCGGCAACGAGGTCCACGAGGAACGCCGGCTCGATGCGGCGCTGTCGCGCTACGAGCGCGCGGCCGTGCTCACGCGCACCAGCCTTTCGGCCTTGAATCTGGGGCAGGCGACGATCATCGCCGTCGGCGTCACCTTCATCATGCTGATGGCGGCCCAGGGCGTGGTCGAAGGCGCCATGACGGTCGGGGATTTCGTGCTGGTGAACGCCTATCTGGTGCAACTCTACCTACCGCTCAATTTCCTCGGCGTGGCCTATCGCGAGATCAAGCAATCCCTGACCGATCTCGAGGTCCTGGCCGGACTCAAGTCCTTGCGCGCGACGGTCGCGGACGCGCCCGGCGCGCCCGCGCTCGAGGTCGCGGGCGGGGAAATCGTCTTCGACCGCGTGACCTTCGGCTACGACGAACGCCGGCCCATCCTCGACGGGGTGAATTTCACGGTTCCCGCCGGGCGCAAGCTCGCCATCGTGGGCGCGAGCGGCGCCGGAAAATCGACGGTCGGCCGGTTGTTGTTCCGCTTCTACGACGCGACCTCGGGTGCCATTCGCATCGATGGCCAGGACGTGCGCGCCCTCACCCAGGAATCGGTGCGCGCGGCCATCGGCGTCGTGCCGCAGGACACCGTGCTGTTCAACGACACGATCCATTACAACATCGCCTATGGCCGGCCCGATGCGTCGGCCGCGGAGATCGAGCAGGCGGCGCGCCTGGCGCGCATTCACGACTTCATCCTGGATTTGCCGGACGGCTATCGCACGCGCGTGGGCGAACGCGGCTTGAAGCTTTCGGGTGGCGAGAAGCAGCGGGTGGCGATCGCGCGCACGATTCTCAAGAATCCGCCCATCCTGCTGTTCGACGAGGCGACGTCCTCGCTCGATTCCGCGACCGAACGCGACATCCAGGAAAGCCTCAAGGCCATATCCTCCGATCGCACGACGATCGTGATCGCCCACCGGCTGTCCACGGTGGTCGATGCCGACGAGATCATCGTCATCGAGGACGGGCGGGTGGCCGAACGCGGCCGGCATGGCCCCTTGCTTCAGCAGGGCGGGCGCTACGCCGAGCTGTGGCGGCGCCAGCAAGAATCGACGCCCGAAACAGACGCGCGAGACGCGAACGCGCCAAATCCGGAGCCGCCAAATCCGGCTAGGGCGCTGGCGGTCGAGCCGGCGCGATGATGCGCTCCGGCGCTGGGCGCGGTTTTGCGGCGCTGGTAGTCTCGGCCCATGATGGCTTGGTTCGCTAGCATGGCGTTCGGCGTTTTGCGCTTCCCGCTGCCATGACCCGGCGGCCGAGCGGCCCGGCCCTGTCCGATGGCGTGGCGGCGGGCGATCGCCGGGCGCTTGCGCGCGCCATCACGCTCGTCGAATCGACGCGTGCCGATCATCGCGCCTTGGCCGAGGCGCTGCTCGCTCGCCTCATGGCGCGCACGGGACGCGCGCGGCGCATCGGTATCACGGGCGTGCCGGGGGTCGGGAAAAGCACCTTCATCGAGGCGTTCGGCCGGCACGCGATCGCGCGCGGCCACAAGGTCGCCGTGCTGGCCGTCGATCCATCCTCGCGGCGCGGCGGCGGCTCGATTCTCGGCGACAAGACGCGCATGGAATTGCTCGCGCGCGAGCCCTCCGCTTTCATCCGCCCGTCGCCCGCGAGCGGCACGCTCGGCGGCGTCGCGCGGCGCACGCGCGAGGCCGGCCTCTTGTGCGAGGCGGCGGGTTTCGACGTCGTTATCGTCGAGACCGTCGGGGTCGGCCAGTCGGAAACCGCGGTCGCGGACATGGTCGATTTGTTCCTCTTGCTGTTGCAGCCGGGCGGGGGCGACGAATTGCAGGGCTTGAAGCGGGGCATCGTCGAGTTGGCCGATCTTCTGGTCGTGACCAAGGCGGACGGCGATTTCGTGCGCGCCGCCGGGCGCACCCTTGCCGATTTCAAAAAGGCGCTGACCTTGCTTCGGCCCGAATCGCCGCATTGGACGCCGCGCGTTCTTGCGTGCTCGGCCCTGACGGGGGAGGGCATCGACGAAGTTTGGGCCGCGGTCGAGGACCATCGCGCGGCGATGGATAAGGCGGGCGGGCTCGCGCCGCGCCGCGCCGAGCAGGCGAGGCGCTGGCTGTGGAGCGAGATTTCCGACAGCTTGGTCGAGCGTCTGCGCGCCCACCCCGACGTCAAGGCGCGCCTGGCCGCGCTGGAAAAGGACGTGGCCGCCGGGCGGACCGCGCCGGGTGCGGCGGCGGGGGAATTGCTGCTTGCATTCCAAAAGGGCAAGCGAGGCTAGGTTCGGGCGGAAGACGGCGCGCGCGGCCCTTCTTGACGCCTTGGCGCGCCTGGCCTAGAAACCGCGCCTCACGACCGACCGCCCACGACCAATATCTTCGGGGGGCCAATGCCCTGGGGCGCCGTCGCCTTAAGGCAATATCTCCTTAAGGTACCATCGCCTTGGGGGGCAATGCCTCGGGCGCGGCCGGTCGCGCGAATAGCTAGAAGCGGATTGCCAGAAGGAGAGCGCCATGGCGCGTCGTTGCGCGATCACCGGCAAGGGTGTGCAGATGGGCAATAATGTCAGCCACGCGAACAATCGCACGCGGCGTTCCTTCCGTCCCAATCTTCAGATCGCCTCGTTCCTGTCCGAGGCCTTGGGCGACACGGTGCGCCTGCGGCTTTCGACCAATGCGATCCGCACCATCGAGCATGCGGGCGGCTTCGATGCCTTTCTGCTGAAGACGGCCCCCGCCAAGCTGCCGGCGACGCTGCGCCGCATCCGCCAGCGCCTCGATAAGGCGCGCGCCAAGGCGGCCTAGTATCGGCCTCGCTTTGGGGACGGATTTCGCCCGTCCCGGCTCCGGTTCCGGCCCGTCAGTCCGGAATGGCAAACAGCATCAGAATGGTCGACTGGACCGATAGAAAATTATCGTCCGAGATCAGATAGACGAGCGTCTCGCGCTCGCCCCGGCGCACGGCCAAGCCCTCGAAATTGTCGATCATCATGGGCGCTTCCAGCTCCGCGAGCGCCTCGCCGCGCAAGGTGGCGCCGGGCGCGATCTCGGCCTTGGGAACGCGCCGCAGACGCGCGCCGAAGCCCCCGATCATGTGGAACTTCCGTTCCAGCACCAGGACATCGCCGTTCGGCAGGGCTTTGGCGTCCGTCGGCCGGTAGGAGCCATGGACGGCGAAATACAAGCGCTGCCACAGCGTGCCGTCGCCGAGCCAGCCGATCAGGCGGTCGGGCGCATCGAACAGACCCTCGGAGATGGTCAGGAAGCGGCCATCCTCGAGTTCGGCGAAGGTTTCGAGGCCTTCATTGCTGGGCGCTTGGGCAAGGTCGGGCGGCGGGGCGAAGGCGCGGGGGGGCTTGGCGAAGGGTTGCTCGCTCGCCGGATAGCTCCAGATCCGATGGCGGCGCTCGAAGGTGACGATGGCGCTACCGTCGCGGCGAACGGTCAAGCTCTCCGCGTCGCGCTCGCTCGCGGCCTCGGACAGAGCCTTGCCGTCGAGCGTCGGCAATCGCCCCATGCGCCCCTCGGTCAGCGCCGCGAGCCAGAAGCGCCGGTCGTAATGCAGCCGCGCCGCCAGCCAGTCGCCGTGATCGCTCACCGCCAGCAGGGCTTCGCCGTTCGCCGAGACGTGGAGCGCCGAAAATCCGCCGAACCGGCGATCGGCGCTGGTCAGCGACAGGGCGCCGCGAAAGACAAGCCCGCCCACGGATACGCGCGGCATGTCGCCCCTTTCGAGCGGCACGGCGGTATAGTTCACGACAACCTGGTCCTCGGCCGCCGCGTGGCGCGCGCCCGGGCCGGTTGCCAGCAGCGCCGCGCCCGCAAGCGCGGCCAGCATCGTGCGGAATGCGCGCGCGATTTTCTGCATGGCTGCGGAGTCTAGCAGATGCGCTCGCGCCCGAGCGGCGGCGGAACGTCACGGTTCGTGCGTCAGATATTTTGGGTCTTGCAAATGAAGCTGGTCGTCGGGACGAGAATTGGCCTCTCTCTCAGCCAATACCGCTGCGTGTCGCAAAACTTCCAGCCGGGCCCTATGCGCGGCGAGAAGGCGCGCGTTCATTTCATGCGTGCCGTAGCACAAATCGTCGAGCCATTTGGGGGTAGATATTGGCATCGCACAGGGGCAGCACCATGAGAAAATATAACAACTTAAAGTTGTATTTTGAATTTAGACCCATGTCCAGCCCGGATGGGGCTCGGCGCGGAAAATCTTCGTCGGACGGGGCGAGGCGTTAGCGCGCGGCGCGCCGTGGGCGCGCGGGGGCGGGCTGGTCTTCTTCGTCCTCGTCGAACAATGCGGCAAGCTGATCCATGACCGCGCCGCCCAGCTGCTCGGCATCGGTGATCGTGATGGCGCGGCGGTAATAGCGCGTGACGTCGTGGCCGATGCCGATGGCGATGAGATTTACGTCCGAGCGCGCTTCGATCCAGCGGATGACCTCGCGCAGGTGCCGCTCGAGGTAATTGCCCGGATTGACCGAGAGCGTCGAGTCGTCGACCGGCGCGCCGTCGGAAATGACCATCAGGATCTTGCGCTGTTCGGAGCGGCCGACCAGGCGGCCGTGTGCCCACAGCACGGCCTCGCCGTCGATGTTTTCCTTGAGAATGCCCTCGCGCAGCATGAGCGCGAGATTCTTGCGCGACCGGCGCCAGGGGGCATCGGCGCTTTTGTAAATGATGTGACGCAGATCGTTGAGCCGTCCGGGATTGGACTTCTTGCCGTCGGCCAGCCAGCGTTCGCGCGCCTGCCCGCCTTTCCAGGCGCGCGTGGTGAAGCCGAGGATTTCAACCTTGACCGCGCAGCGCTCGAGCGTGCGCGCCAGGATATCGGCGCACATGGCGGCGACCGTGATCGGGCGCCCGCGCATCGAACCCGAATTGTCGATCAGCAGCGACACCACGGTGTCGCGGAACCTCATTTCCTTTTCGCGTTTGTAGGTCAGCGCGAACGTAGGCTGAACGATCACGCGCGCCAGACGCGCCGCGTCCAGCATGCCTTCCTCGAGGTCGAATTCCCACGCGCGCTGTTGCTTGGCCATGAGGCGGCGCTGCAAGCGATTGGCCAGGCGCGAGATCACGCCCTGCAGGCTGGCCAATTGCTGGTCGAGATGCACGCGTAGGCGTGCCAGCTCCTGCGCGTCGCACAGTTGGTCGGCCTCAACGGTCTCGTCGAATTCCTCGGTGTAGGGCTTGTACGGCGGCTCGCCCGGCGCGTTGCGCATCGACTGTTCGGGCCGGTAGGGCCGGCCCGGGCGCGCGGGCTCGTCGTCGCCCCCGCCCGGCATGAGTTCGGCGTCGGCATCTTCCTCGGCGCCCGATTCGCCCTCGGTGCCGTCCTCGGATTGGGCGTCCTGCTGGTCGCCGGACTGGTCGTCGCTGGTGCCCGAGCTTTCGCTGTCGGAGGCTTCGGAGTCCGCGTCGGCTTCGGCATCCTCGGCGTCCTGGGCGTCGATTTCGCTGTCCGTGCCGTCGCTTTCTTCCTCGCCGAGTTCCAAGTCGCGGATGATCCGGCGCGCGACATCGGCATAACGCGCCTGGTTCTCCATGTTCGCGGCCAGCGTGGTCATGTCTTGGCCCGCGCGCACCTCGAGTTCGCCGCGCCACAAATTGACCATGGCGCGGGCGGAGGCGGGCGGGCTCTCGCCGGTCATCGCCTCGCGCGCGAGCAGGCGCACGACCTCGGCCAGCGGCGCGTCCTCGCGCTCGTGCACGCGCGCAAAACCCGCGCGCTTGCACCGCTCCTCGAGCGCCACGGCAAGGTTCTGCGCGCAGCCCGACATGCGCTTTGCGCCGAGGGCCTCGCAACGCGTCTGTTCGAGCGCCTCGTAGATCGCGCGGCCGATCGGGCCGCCGGGCCGCCGCCGGGCATAAAGCACCGGGTTGTGATGGCGGATGCGCAGCGCGATCGCGTCGGCCTCGCCGCGCACATGGCTGCGCTCTTCCAGGGCAAGCTCGCGCGAGGGCAGGGGAAGGCTGATCTCGGTGCCCTTGAGGCCGCTTTCCTCGGCGCCGAACTCGACGCTCAACTCGGCCTTGCGCGCGATCGCGCGCACGGTCGCGCCCGTCGTCCGGCGAAAGCGCTCGAACCTGTCTTCGGCAGCCGCCACCGCGATTCCTCTAGGTCAGCGTCGCGCGTCCGGCCGCTTCGGGCAATTCGGTGCCGAAGCAACGCTGATAGTACTCCGCGACCGTGGCGCGCTCGACCTCGTCGCATTTGTTGACGAAGGTGACGCGGAAGGCGAACGCGATGTCGTGGAAGATATCGGTGTTCTGTGCCCAGGTGATGACCGTGCGGGGCGACATGACGGTGGACAAGTCGCCGTTGACGAAGCCGGCGCGCGTCAAGTCCGCGAGCGCGACCATTGCCTTGACCGTTTCGCGGCCCTGCGGCGTGTCGTAGCTCGGCACCTTGGCCAGAACGATCTTGCATTCCGCGTCGTGGGCCAGGTAGTTGAGCGTGGCGACGATGTTCCAGCGGTCCATCTGACCCTGGTTGATCTGTTGCGTGCCGTGATAGAGCCCCGTCGTGTCGCCCAGGCCCACCGTGTTCGAGGTCGAGAACAGGCGGAAATAGGGGTGGGGTCGGATCACCCGGTTCTGATCGAGCAGGGTGAATTTGCTCTCGAGCTCGAGCACGCGCTGGATGACGAACATCACGTCCGGCCGGCCGGCGTCGTATTCGTCGAAGCAGATCGCGCACGGCCGCTGTAGGGCCCAGGGCAGGATGCCCTCGCGGAACTCGGTCACCTGCTTGCCGTCCCTGAGGACGATCGCGTCGCGGCCGATGAGATCGATGCGGCTGATGTGGCTATCCAGATTGACCCGGATGCAGGGCCAGTTGAGGCGCGCCGCGACCTGCTCGACATGGGTCGATTTGCCGGTGCCGTGATAGCCCTGGATCATGACGCGCCGGTTGTGCGCGAAGCCCGCCAGAATGGCGAGCGTCGTGTCGCGGTCGAAGCGATAGGCGTCGTCGATGTCGGGGACGTACTCGTTATGCTTGCTGAAGCTCGGCACTTCCATGTCGATGTCGATGCCGAAGCTCTGGCGCACCGAGACGGTCATATCGGGCTTGTCGAGAAAAACAGCTTGGCCGTTGTCGTGCATCGCGTGGGCGGTCATGGCTGGATTGTCCGATTGTCCGGAGAGGGGAACGGTCGGCTAAGGTAGTGCGGCGGCCTTCAGAGTGGAATAGGCCTGATTGATTTCCTTGAGCCTTTCTTCGGCCGCGCGGTCGCCGCCATTGGCGTCGGGATGGTGGCGCTTTACCAGGGCCTTATAGCGGAGTTTTACCCTAGCCAGGGTCACCGGCGGCTCGACCTCCAAAAGCGCGAGGGCGTGCTCCTCGCTCGCCGAGAACCGCCGCCGGCGCGGCTCGGTCTCGACCGCCTCCTCCGCGCCCGCGAAACGGAAGCTGTCATGGCCCTCGCCGACTTGCCAGGGCGACCGCCCGCCGAGCGGCCAGGTCGGCCGCTCCCACACCGTGTCGCGGCGGATTTGGGACTCGATTTCGTCGATCGACATGCCCGCGAAATAGTCCCAGGTGAGATTGTATTGGCGGACATGGTCGAGGCAGAACATGTAATAATTGTTCAGGTCGGCTTTTGCGCGCGGGGCGCGGTAGATGCCTTCGGCCACGCAGCCGGGCGCATCGCAATGCTTGGGCTGCTCGTCCGAACCGAAGAGCCTCTGCCGCCAGCTTTTGCCGTTCCCGCGCGCCATGCGACCAAGTATGTCCGCCTCGGCCTCGGCGTGGCAAGATTTGCGAGCCTTAAGGAGCGAAAGCCATGACCGTCGCCCAAACCATGCGACGCAAGCTCGAAGCCGAGTTTGCGCCGCTCGAGCTTACGATCACCGACGAATCGCACCGCCATGCCGGCCATGCGGGCGCGCGCGCGGGCGGTGAAAGCCATTTTCATGTCGCTATGGTGGCCCCGGTTTTTGCCGGCCTTGGCCGCGTCGAGCGCCAGCGGCGTGTGCATGCGGCGCTGGCCGAGGAACTCGCGGGCCCCGTCCATGCCCTGGCCTTGGCCCTGCGCGCGCCCGGTGAAGGGCAATAAACCTAAACCCTGGCGCCAGATGGGAATTAGACACAGCCGGAAAAGGGATAGCCGTCGCAAAAATACAATTATAGGTAGTAATTAATATTGCTGTACACGCAAAAATGTTCCATCTTCCACCCTCCAGCGGAGGGGGCGTCATGACGAGCGCTTTGGTTTCGCGAAATATCACCGTTTCGGGCCGGCGCACCAGCATGCGCCTCGAGCCGGCCATGTGGGACGCGCTCGAGGATATCTGCCGGCGCGAGCGTTGCCGGCTGGCCGAGCTTTGCTCGGCCGTGGATTCGCACCGCGGCGCGTCGTCGCT
>CAMAPP010000004.1 GCA_945860095.1 Rhizobium sp. Q54
CCTCTACACCACCGCCGCTGGGTTCGACACGATCACGGACTCGGGCGGTACCGCCGATGTAATCCTCGGCTCGGCCGCAATCGACGTCATCGAACTTGCCGCATTCTCCGGCATCGAATCGCTCAATGCTGGCGCCCTCGCCGACACCCTGCTGGGCGATGGCAACGCCAATATCTTCGATCTCTCGGGCATTACCGTCACGGGCCTCGAATCGATCAACGGCGCGGGCGGCAACGACACCATCACCGGCACCACGTCTAACGAAACCTTCGTCGGCGGCGCGGGCGACGACACGCTCGCCGCCGCCAGCGGCAACGATGTCTACCTCTACAACGGCACCGGTCTCGGCTTCGACGCGATCACCGATTCGGTCGGCACCGACACGATTTTCGGCACCGCCGCGGTCAACGATGTAATCGGGCTTTCGTCGCTCTCCGGCATCGAATCGTTAAATGCCGGCACGGGCACAGATACCCTGCTGGGCGACGCCAACGCCAATATTTTCGATCTTTCGGGCATTACTGTCGCGGGCCTCGAATCCATCGACGGCGGCGCGGGCAACGACACCATCACCGGCGCCGCCACGGCCAATACCGTCTTCGGTTCGGCGGGCGACGACACCATCACCGGCGGCGCGGCCGCCGATATTCTGACCGGCGGCGCCGACAACGACTCGTTGGCGGGCGCCGGCGGCAACGACACCTACAATTACAGCGGCACGAACCTTGGCTTCGATACGATCGTCGATTCGGCCGGCACCGACACGATTTTCGGCACCGCCGCGGTGGACGATGTCATCGGTTTGGCCGGGCTAAGCTTCGCCACCCACGGCATCGAATCGCTCGATGCCGGCACGGGCACCGATACCCTGCTGGGCGATGGCAACGCCAATATCTTCGATCTTTCCGGCATCACCGTCGCGGGCCTCGAAATCTTCGACGGCGCGGGCGGCAACGACACCATCACCGGCACCACGTCCGCCGAGACCCTCATCGGCGGCGCGGGCGACGACACGCTTACCGGCGGCGGCGGCAACGATATCTATTTGTTCAACGGCGCGGGCCTCGGCGTCGATGTCATCTCGGATGCGAGCGGCACCGATACCATTCGCGGCACGGTCCTCGGCAACGATGTCATCGCCTTGACGTCGTTCGCCGGCATCGAAGTGCTGGATGCCGATACCGGCACGGACACCCTGCTCGGCGACGCAAGCGCCAATGTCTTCGATCTTTCCGCCCTCACCTCGGTCTTGGGTCTTGAAATCGTCGATGGCGCGGGCGGCAACGACACCATCACCGGCGCGAACGTCGCCACGTCCTTCATCGGCGGCGCGGGCGACGATTTCATCACCGGCGGCACCGGCGCCGATACGCTGACCGGCGGCGCGGACAACGATACCCTCGCCGGCGGCGCCGGCAACGACACCTATGCCTATAGCGGCTCAAGCCTCGGCATCGATACGATCACGGATTCGGGCGGCGCGGCCGACACGATTTCCGGCACGGCCGGCGTGGACGATGTCATCGGTCTGGCGTCGTTCTCCGGTATCGAAGGTTTGGATACCGGCACCGGCACCGACACCCTCATAGGCGATGCGAACGCAAATATCTTCGACTTCTCGGCCGTCACCATCTCGGGCCTCGAATCGATCGACGGCGCGGGCGGCAACGACACCATCACGGGCGGCGCGGGCGCCGATTTCATCCTCGGCGGCCTCGGCGACGACCGCCTCTTCGGCGGCCTGGGCAACGACGTGCTCACCGGCAATGACGGCCAAGACAGAATGCTGGGCGAGGCGGGCAACGATACCCTTATCGGCGGCGCTCTGATCGATTGGCTGGCCGGGGGCGCCAATGACGACACGCTGCAAGGCGATGACGGCGACGACTCGCTCTGGGGCGAGGCGGGCATCGATACCTTGCTCGGCGGCTTGGGCGCCGACGATTTGTACGGCGGCGCGGGCAACGACGTGCTGAACGGCGGTGGCGGCAATGATAATTATTTCTTCGGCATCGGCGACGGCACGGACTCCATCGTCGACGACGGTGCCACCGGCGACATCCTGACGGTGTATTACGGCAACGGCGCGAATATTCAACCGGCCGATATTTCGTTTACCGATCTCGGCTCGACCAATTGGCGCATCACCATCACCGCGACGAACGATAACGTAACGTTCAGTTCGGCGGATTTCGCCGAAATCGTCGTCTATGGCACGACGGCTGCCTATGGCTATACCTGGGGCGGCGCGGACTACGGCACGCCGACCCTCTTCGTCTGATTTGGTTCGGCCGCTCTCGTTTCGGGATTTTTCCAGGGCGCCGAATATCCGCCCCGTGCGCATCGACGATTGCGCATCGACGGGTGCTAATCACCGAACTTAAAGCGTCCCGGATTCCCGCATCACCGTATTCTCGAATCCCAGGCGATTCGATATCGCCCCATCATGGAGCGATCCGCGTTCGCCTCGTCGTTGGGCGATCCGCCATCGCCTCGTCGTTGGGCGATCCGCCATCGCCCCATCATGGAGCGATCCGCGCCGAATCAATCCGCGCATAAACCGCGCCAGGACGCGCTTTTGCCTTTCGACGAACGACGCGTGCTCGGCGCGCGATTTTCGTTGGTGGTCCGTTGGATCGGTCCGCCGTGGCCACAAGGCCGGCGCGCGGCCGCGTTTTGCCCGTCGGAGTTTACTGCGGCAGGAATGGTCGGTCGCTAAAGCCGTTCGACGGCCTCGGCCTTGCGGCCGAGCGATTTGAGGCAGGAAGCCTGCGCCTCGTTCTCCGCGTCCTCGGCGCTGCCATGCGGGCCGCCCATGGCCACGCGCTTGCCCGCGTGCCACAGCGACCAGCGGTAATCGATCGCCCCCTGCGCCTTGTTCCAGCGCTCGATCACCAAACGCAAGCTCGCGTTTGCCATGGGTGGGCCTAGTAACCGATCGCCGCGCTGTCCTTGCGCGGATCGGCGCCGCCCGCGAGCGTGCCTTCCTCCCGATCGATCCAAATCGCCTGGCCCGCGCCGAGGGGGCCGTTTTCGCGCCTGGGTCCCTCCGAGCGGCGCACGACCTTGTGCCCGCGCGCGGCGAGGTCGAGCGCCACGCTTTCGGAGATGCCCCGCTCCAAATCCAGCACGCCGTCGAGCGAAAATGCCCGCGCGAGCGTGAGCGCCTCCTGGGCGTCCATGCCGAAATCGAGCACGTTCGTCGCGATATGCGCCATGCCGACGGGTTGGTAAGAGCCGCCGACGATACCGAAGGACATGACGCTATGATCGTCCTTGGCCAGGATACCTGGTAGCGAGAATGACAGGGGCCGCTTGCGCGACGCCCAGGCGTTCGGATCCGCGGCCTTGGTCGTGAAATACTCGCCGCGATTGTTAAGCAGCACGCCTGAGTCTGGCGCGGTCAGCCGGCTGCCGAAGAAATCGACGATGGTCGCCATGAAGGACACGGCGTTGCGGTCGCGGTCGACCACCGAGATATAGGTCGTTTCGGCGGGCGCGCCCTTGGGGATGCCAGGCAAGCCTTCAAGCGTGCGGCCAGGGCGGATATGGGCGGCGAGCGTCGCGCCGTGGGAGGGCGACACCATGCGCGCGATGGCGGCCGGATCGAAGGCGCCGTCCGCGCCGAGGGTCGCGCGTTCGGCATAGGCCAAGCGCGACGCCTCGATTTCCAAATGCAGACGGTCGGCCGAAAGCGGGTCCATGCCGCCGAAATCGAAGCGCGCAAGGATGTTCAGCATCAGCAGGGTCAGGATGCCGAGACTCGGCGGCGGGGGCATGATCATGGCGTGCCCTCGATAGCGCGTCTCGACGCACTTGGCGTATTCACCGGAGAAGGTCTCGAAATCCTCGAGCGTGTGCAGCCCGCCGAGACCGCGCAGATAGCCGACGATGTCTTCGGCCACGGGGCCCTTGTAGAAGCCGTCGCGTCCCAGGGCCGCAATACGGCGCAAGGTCGCGGCGAGCGCGGGACGGCGGTGCAGGGCGCCCGGGCGGGGCGCGCGGCCGTGCGGCACGAATTGTGCTCGGGTATGGGGGTCGTGCGCCAGCAGCGGCACGCATTGCTCCCAATCTCGCGCGACCCGGTCGGAGACGGGATAGCCCTCGGCATGGGCGATGGCGGGGGCCAGCAAGCGGTCGAGGCCGATGGTGCCGTGATCGGCGGCCAGGCGCACCCAGCTATCGACCAGGCCGGGCACCGCCACCATGTGCGCCGAAAACGGCGGCGCGCGGTCGATACCGGCATTCCGGTACCAGTCCAGATTCGCCGCCGCCGGCGCGCGGCCCAGGCCTAGATAGGCGATGGCCTCGGCCTTGCCTTTGGGCGCGATCAGCACGGCGCAATCGCCGCCGATACCCGACATCGCCGGTTCGACCACGCCCAATGTCGCGCTGGCCGCGATGGCGCCGTCCATAGCATTGCCGCCCGACTTGAGAATCTCCAGCGCCGCGAGGGACGCCAGCGGATTGGGCGTCACCACCATGCCATGAATGGCATGGACCGCGCTTCGTCCCGGCAATTCGTAATCGCGCATGGCGCTCTCCCCAATCTCGATCCTGGGCCTAGCATTGGATATGGATTCTTAACATGACGGAATGCGCCGTCGATACCTTGGGCATCGAGCAAAGTCGGGCGGCGGATCGAGCGCAACCGGGCGTCGCATCGATGCGAATCCAAGGAAATTGATTCTTGCATCGGCCGAATTGCCGGCTAGAGTGCCGGCGCACGCTGCGGCGTTAATTTTCCTTTCTCAATTATTTTGCAGATGACTGCCCGTAACAACGCTCGAAACGCTACGAGTTTCCGCCGCTTCGCCACGGGGTTCGCCCTCGGTGCCATCGGCTCGGTCGTACTAGGCGCGCTGCTGATTGGCGTCGTTGCCGCCATCACCGGGTTTCGGGCGCAGCTACACGGCTCGGGTTGGCTGTTCGTGCCGCTGCTCTTCGGCTTTGGCGGGGCCTATGCGCTCAAGTTCGCCGATGCGCGCCGCCGGGCACGCAAGCCCGCCCGCGTACTCCCCGGGCGCCCGGCGAGCCTCGATCCCGGTTTCGCCGCCGCCATGCGCGAGGTGCACGCTTCGGATTTTCCCGAGGCGCGGGGCACGGCCCGCGAGATCGCTAAACGGCGCGCGACGGCAGCCTAGCCGCCGGAATTTTTATTTCGGAAAAATGCGGGGTCGAGCAAGGCCCGGCTCGCGAAAAGGTCCAGCTGATAAAAAGGCCGGGCTCGCCAATGCCCGGCCTTCGACGCCTTCGAATACTCGCTTCGAGCTAGGGCGCGTTCGGAGCCGGCGCGCCGGCGCGGAACGCCTTGACCGCGTTGTTCGCCGCCCAGGCCATCATGCGTAACTCGCCGAGGATGGTGATGAAGCGATAGCCCCGCTCCTTCATCTTCAGGCCGTAGGCGACCGAACCGCAATGGATGCCGGCGAATACGCCGTGTTTCTTGGCCGCGTCGGCGATTTTTCCGAAGGCATCGATCAATTTGGCCTCGGTCGGATCGAAGCCTGGCGGAAATCCGAGGCTGATGCCGAGATCGGAGGGGCCGACATAGACGCCGTCGAGACCCGGCACACTCATGATCGCGTCCACGTTGTCGAGCGCCTGCTGGGTTTCGATCATGGCGATCGCCATGACGGTCTTGTTGGCCTCTTTGAAATAATCCGGGCCGCCATAGGTCAGGCCGCGCGTCGGGCCCCAACTGCGATGGCCGGTCGGTGCATAGCGTGTCGCGCCGACGAAGCTCTCGCACTCGGCGCGCGAATTGATCATCGGGCAGATGACGCCGTAGGCGCCCGCGTCGAGCGCCTTCATGATCGCGCCCGGCTCGTTCCACGGCACGCGCACGATAGGCGTGGCGGGAGTCGAGGAAATCGCTTGCAACATCGCCACCGAGGCCTGGTAATCGACCAAGCCGTGCTGCAAGTCGATGCATAGGCTGTCCCAGCCCTGTAACGCCATGAACTCGGCGGTCACCGAGGATGGCACGCCAAGCCAGCCATTGATCACGGTGCCGCCGCCGGCGATGATTTTTTTGACGTTGTTCTCGCGCATGAAGCTGTCCTCGACTGGGTGTGAAATGTAAGAGGGCGGGGGAAGCGGGAACGTGGGCGTGAAATGGATTGGCGCTAGGTCAGGCCGCCTCGAAGGCGAGCGTTTCCTTGGCGAAGCCGTGCATCCAGACGTGCTGGCACGACTTGCCGAATTCCTCGATGTCCTCCAGTGAGATCGCGGTCGCGAAGATATTGCCCGGATTGGCGCCCCAGGGACCATACAGCGACGTGCCGCGCGCGTAGAAATACGCGACATCGACGATGCGCACCGGGTTGTCGGGCGGCGACACATCGCCCGGGATGAGGCCCGGCGGATGGAACAGCCACATGAGATCGCCCATGTTCGGATACATGCATTGCCATTCGGGCAGGGGTTCGCGGCCGAAGACCTTTTTTACCGGCAATAGCGTGTAGATCTCGCTCGAGGCGTACTTGGCGTGCCACAGCCGGCCCGCAAAGGGCAGGGCCTCGGATACAACCTTGCAGGTATCGGGCGAATTGTCCCAGCGCAGGCGCAGCCGGATGGATGCGCCGTGCTTACGAAACCCCACACGGAGATATTCCAAACGCGATTTCTTTTTCGCCATGATGCCTCCTTGCCAATCGGCCGCCCCATGAAGCGGAGACGAAGAAACCGCCAGTATAGCGATCGCTCCCGGGCCGGGAAGCGGCTCCGCGCGATGACTCGTCTTACGTTACGATCCTAGACCGGCGAGCCGCCATGCCACCAATGCTCGAAGGGGTTGGAGAACAGGATGCGGTCGATGGTCTCCTGGGCCACGCGCGGCAGGTTCGATCCCTCGACCTGATAGTTGACATTGCGCAGGCCCTCGATCGATTCGCCAACGCGCGAATAGGGATAGTCTGTGCCCCAGAAGATCTTGTCCGTCACGCCGTACTCTTGGGCTGCTATCAGGGTGTTGTAGAACTGCCAGGGGCGGTAATAAATCGCCGAAACCTCGGCATAGACGTTCGGCTGTTTGCGGATGATCACGATGCAGTCATTGTGCCAGGGGTGGCCCATATGGGCCATGATGATCTTTAGGTCCGGATAGCGGTGCGCCAGCGGCTCGACGTGTCGCGGATGGCCCAAATCGACGTTCGAGGTGCGCGTATAGGTCACGCCCATGTGCATGGTGAGCGGCAGGTCGTTCGCCACCAGATAGTCATAGACGGGGGTCAGACGCGGGTCGTCTAGCGCGACGCCGTTGTAGATGGGGCCGTATTTCACGCCCTTGAGGCCGAGGGTCTTGTGCGCGTGGCGCAGCAGATCCATGCAATCGGCCCGACGCGGATCGACATACGCGAAGCCGAGGAACTTGTCGGGATATTTTCGCACGGCCGCCGCAGTCGCTTCGTCGTCGCTTTCAACCCCCGCCGAATCGCCGTAGCGCAGCGCGAAGATGATGGCCTTATCGACGGCGGCCATTTCGCGGTAGATCGTATCGGCGTCCGCCTTGAGGCCAACGGCGCCTTGCGGGCGCACGCGGGCCAATTGATCGCCGAATAGCGGGCGAACATGGCGGTCGTCCCAAATATTGACGTGGCAATCGACAATCACGGCGTTCCTCCCGCTCTATCCGGCCCATTGCTTCGGCGCGCCGCCGGACATTGGTGCATCGCAAGGCGACTCTAATCGGCCGCCGCGTGACCGCAAGGACGGCGCCATGCTAGACCATCGGCAAGAAGGACGAGAGCCAGCGCCCCATGTCCGTGCCGTTTATCAATCCCCGCGATGTCCGATTCGTGCTCCACGAGCTTCTGGGCGCCGAGGAGCTCGCGCTTCGTCCGCGCTTCGCCGCGCATGACCGCGAAACCTTCGATGCGGCGATCGAGGTCGCACACGATCTCGCTCGCGACCTGTTCTTGAACCACAACCGAGCGAGCGACGAGCGCGAACCGCGCCTGGTCGAAGGCCGGGTCGAAATCATTCCCGAGGTCAAGGCGGCGATCGACGCCTTTTCGGCCGCTGGATTCCTGGCCGCACACATGGACGCCGAACACGGCGGCCAGCAGATGCCTTGGCTCGTCTCGGTCGCTTGCATGGCGCATTTCCAGGCCGCCAATGTCGGCACCATCGCCTATCCCTTCCTGACCATGGCGGCGGCCAATTGCCTGAACGCCTTCGGCACGCCCGCGCAGAAGGCGCGTTTCATGACGCCCATGCTGGAGGGGCGGTATTACGGCACGATGATGCTGACCGAGCCCCAGGCGGGCTCCTCGCTGTCCGATATCGCGACGCGCGCCGAACTTGGCGAGGACGGGCGCTACCGCCTGACGGGTACGAAGATCTTCATCAGCGGCGGCGATCACGAGATGGCCGAGAACATCGTCCACCTGGTCCTCGCGCGCATTGCGGGCGCGCCCGCCGGGGCCAAGGGGTTATCGCTTTTCGCCGTGCCGCGCTTTCTCGTCGATGCGGACGGCACGCTGGGGCCGCGCAACGGCGTGGTGCTCGCGGGTCTCATCCATAAGATGGGCTATCGCGGCACGGTTTCGACCATCATCAAGCTCGGCGAAGCGGCCGAATGCGTGGGCGAGCTCGTCGGTCCCGTCCATCAGGGCCTCGCGTGCATGTTTCACATGATGAACGAGGCGCGCATCGGGGTCGGCATGGGCGCGATCATGCTTGGCTATGCGGGATATTTGGCGTCGCTCGATTACGCGCGCAATCGCTCGCAGGGCCGGCTGCCGCAAGAAAAGGATCCGGCAAAAAACCAGACGCCGATCATTGGCCATGCCGACATCAAACGCATGTTGCTGGCACAGAAATCCTATGTCGAAGGCGCATTCGCGCTCGGGCTCTATTGCGCGCGTCTCGTCGATGACAAGGCGACCGCGCCTGAGGAACAGGGGCGCCGCGAGGCGGCGCTGCTGCTCGATATCCTCACCCCCATCGTCAAGGCCTGGCCGTCCGACTGGTGCCTCGAGGCCAATAGACTCGCCATCCAGATTCACGGCGGTTACGGCTATACGCGCGATTTCCCGGTCGAACAGCATTATCGCGACAACCGCCTCAACCCCATCCACGAGGGCACGAACGGGATTCAGGCGCTCGATCTTCTGGGCCGAAAAGTCTCGATGGCGCACGGGGAGGCATTCGAGCTGCTCTTGCGTGAAATCCTGGTGACGGCGATGACCGCCTCGCTGCGCGCGTCGCTTTCTACACTCGGCGTCGCGCTTGCCGAAGCGGCGAGCGATCTGCGTGCGACTACCGAAGCGCTGCACGCGGCACGCGACAAGGGCGAGGTCGAGCGCTTTCTCGCCAATGCTGCGATCTATCTCGAAATGGCCGGCCATATCGCGATTGCATGGATGTGGCTGAAACAGGCCCTCCTCGCCGAGGAAGAAGCGGCCGATCTCGGCTTGTCATCTTCCGATCGTGCGTTCTATGCGGGAAAATTGGCCGCGTGCCGTTATTTTTTCGCGTGGGAACTGCCCAAGACCCGGGCGCAGGGCGAATTGCTGCGCTCGCTCGATACCAGCTGTCTTCTGATGGAAGACGCGATGTTCTGACGCCGAATTTCCGCCGCCATATCCGAATGGGCGGCGCCGCATCCGAATGAAGGAGGACAAAATGGCACTGCATTTCAGCCGCGACGAGTACAAGCGCCGCCAGGCCGCTTCATGCCGAGCAATGATCAAGCTCGGCCTCGACGGTTTGCTCATCTTCCGCCAGGAGAGCATGTACTACCTGACCGGTTACGATACCGGCGGATATTCCATGTTCCAAGGCATGTATCTCAATGCCGATGGGCGCATCGCCCTGCTCACGCGCACGGCTGATCGCATTCAATCGCGCATGACTTCGGTGCTCAAGGACATCCGCATCTGGTACGACCGCGAGGGCGCCAATCCCGCGCTCGATCTTCGCGCCATGATGGCGGATTTGGGTGCCGCCGGAAAGCGCGTCGGCATCGAGTATCACGCCTACGGCTTCACCGCCGAACGCGGCCGCATGGTCGATGCGGCGCTCGAGGGCTTCTGCCGCACCGAGAACGCGACCGATCTCGTGCGCCTGCTGCGCCTGGTGAAAAGTCCCGCCGAGCTCAAATACGTCCGGCGTGCCGGTGAACTGTCCGACGACGCCCTGGCGGTCGCCAACCGTATGTGCGTGCCCGGCGCCCATACCGGCGCCATATACGGCGAGATGATCGCAGCCATCATGCGCGGCGACGGCGACCCGCCTGCCTCGCGCTTTCCCATCGGCGCCGGCGAAGAGGCCATGATGGTCCGCTATCACACCGGTCACGGCCATGTCGGCAAGAACGACAACTGCGTGTTCGAATTCGCCGCTGCCTACCGCCACTACCACACCGCGCTCATGCACAATGTCATCACCGGCAAGCCCTCCAAGCGGCACGCCGACATGTTCAAGGCGTGCCGGCTGGCACTGGACGCGTGCGAGGACACGCTGCGCGCGGGCAAGACCGTGGGCGATGTTTACGCCGCCCACGCCAAGTCGATGACGAAGTCCGGCTTCGGCAAATCGATCCTCGCGGCGTGCGGCTATACTCTTGGCGCCACCTATCCGCCGTCTTGGATGGACTGGCCGATGTTCTGGAAGGACAATCCGCAGGTCATCGCGCCGGGCATGGTGTTCTTCATGCACATGATCCTGCTCGATGATCGCACGGGCGTGTCGATGTCGCTTGGCGAGACTGCGATCGTGACCAAGGGCAAGTGCGAGCCCGTCAATCACGCACCGCGCGAACTCGTGGTCAATTGACGTACCGGTCGAAGGAAGCCCCAGTCCGTGGATGGCCGAGTCTATGGAGCGCCCAATTTATGGAGTGCAGGGCCAATTCAAGGACTGATTCGGGTGTGGCCGAAACCCTTGGGCGCTTGACGCCTGGGGGTTTCGGCCTTACGGCCGCCGAGCGGCAATAGAAATAGAAGGGGAGAATCATCGTGGCCTTACATTTCTCGCGCGCGGAATTCGCGCGCCGGCAAAAATCGGCATGCCGCGAGCTCGCGCGGCGCGGCCTCGATGGTCTCATCTGCTTTCGCCAGGAAAGCATGTATTGGCTGACGGGCTATGACACCAACGGCTTCAGCCTCTTCCAGGGCATGTATCTCGGCGCGGACGGAAAAATTGCGCTCTGCACGCGTGGCGCCGATCGCTTGCAGTCGAAATACACCTCGGTCATCAAGGACGTACGCATCTGGACCGACCGCGAGGGCGCGACGCCCGCCATCGATCTGCGCGACATGCTCGAGTCCTATGGCTGCCGAGGCAAGCGTTTGGGCGTCGAGTACGACGCTTACGGTCTTACCGGCGCGCGCGCGAAAATGGTGGATGCAGCACTCGAGGGCTTCTGCCGCACCGAGGAAGCAACCGATATCGTCCGCCTGCTGCGCATCGTCAAAAGTCCGGCGGAAATGCGCTATGTGCGTAAGGCAGGCAAGCTCGCCGATGACGCGCGCGATATCGCGATGGCGGATTGCGTGCCAGGCGCTTCGATCGCGCGGATCTATGGCGACATGCTGGGCGCGATCATGGCGGGCGACGGCGATCCGACGGCCGCGCGTTGGCCTATCGGCGCGGGGCAGGAGGCGTTGTTCGTGCGCTATCACACCGGACACAAGCCCGTGTCCAAGACCCACGACCAGAGTACGTTCGAGTTCGCCGCGTCCTATCGGCATTATCACACGGTGATGATGTTCGCCGTGCTGACGGGTAAGATCGACCCCCGCCACCGCGCGATGTTCGCGGTGGCGCGCGATGCCCTCGATGCCGCCGAGGCGGCGATGCGTCCGGGCAATTTGGTCGGCGATATCTTCAAGGCCCAGTCCAAGATCATTGCCAAATCCAAATTTTCGCGCACGACCCTGCCGGCCTGCGGCTATACCGTCGGCGCCAATTTCCCGCCGACCTGGATGGACGGCTGTTTCATCCATTCCGGCAATCCCCAGGTGCTGAATCCGGGCATGGTGTTCTTCAAGCAGATCATGCTGCTCGACGATCGCACGGGACTTTCCATGTCACTCGGCGAGACCTCGCTAGTCACATCCAGGGGCTGCGAGCAGGTTTGCCATGCGCCGCGCCACTTGGTCTGCAACTGAGCGGCCAGGCGGCGGTAAAGGGTAAAGGGAGCAAGTGTTACGGCCTCGCGCGGTTGCGTGATCGCGGAAGCCGTAAGAAGAATTATGAGGGCCTATGTCAATCTTCGCCGCGTTTCGCGCTTATCACGCCGTGCTCGTGGTGTTCTGCGTGCTCGCCTATCTTACGGGTGAGGCCGGACGTATTCATGACTGGCTCGGTTACGGCGTCGCGGCGGCAATCGGCTTTCGCCTGCTGTGGTCGCCGTTCGGGCCGCGCCATCTCGGGATCTCGCGCGTATTTCCGGGCCTTGCTGAATTGCGCGCCGTGCGCTGGATCGACAACCCGGCGATCGGGAAGTTCTTCCTCTCCGGCCTTGTGCTGAGCCTCCTGGTCGCAACCGGCACGGGGCTCGCGATGGACCGCGAGTTTCGCGGCTTGTTCGCAGGCGTTTCACCCGCGATCGCGGACGATGCTGGTGGGAATGCGAGCGAGCGCAAGCGCGAGGGTGAATTTGGCGTCCTTGGCGGGTTGCACGAGTTTTCCGCAAATCTCGTGTTCCTGCTTGTTGCCGGCCATGCGAGCTTCGTATTGCTGTTTCGCCGCCCACTTGCGCGGTACATGCTGTTCCTCGCGCCCGCGCCGACGAAGCGGCATAAGGCTGACTGACGACTTGGTGCGCCGCGCTATTTGACCATCGGGGAGGGTGTGATGGCTTTGCATTTCACGCGACGGGAATTTGCGGCGCGAAAGGCCAAGACCTTAGCCGCCATGGCCAAGGCCGGTCTCGACGGCTTGCTCATCTTCCGTCAGGAAACCATGTACTGGCTCACGGGCTACGACACCGAGGGCTTTGTGCTGTTTCAGGGCATGTATCTCGCTGCGGACGGGCGCACGGCGTTGGTCACGCGCTCGGCCGATGATCTGCAATCGCGCCTGACCTCGGTGCTCGAGGACATCCGCATCTGGCGCGACGAGGAGGGGGCCAATCCCGCGCTTGATCTTCGCGCCATGGTCGGCGATCTCGGCGGGCGCGGACGGCGCATCGGCGTCGAGTATCACGCCTACGGTCTGACGGCCCAACGCGGCAAGGCGGTGGATGCGGCCTTCGAGGACTTCGCCACGCTCTCGGACGCGTCCGACCTCGTGCGTCTCTTGCGCCTGGTCAAAAGCCCGGCCGAGCTCGACTATATGCGCAAATCCGGCAAGCTCGCCGACAAGGCCCTGGCGATCGCCAATGAAATGACCCAGCCGGGTGTGGCGGTGGGGGCGATTTACGGCGCGATGATGAACGCGGTGCTGTCGGGCGACGGCGATCCCTCGGCGTCGCGCTGGCCGATGGGTGGCGGGCAGGATGCCCTGTTCGTGCGCTATCACACCGGCCACGGCAAGGTCGCGCGCCACGATCAGGTGTTGTTCGAGTTCGCCGCGTCCTATCGCCACTACCATGCGGCGCTCATGAACGTGGTGTTGACGGGAACCGTCGATCCGCGACACGCCGATATGTTCAAGGCCGCGCGCACGGCGCTGGATGCTTACGTCGATGCGCTCCGCCCGGGACGAACGGTCGGCGAGATTTTCGACACTCATGCCCGGTCGTTGACCCGGTCGGGCTATGCGGAGTGCTATCTCAATGCCTGCGGCTACACGATGGGAGTGACCTATCCGCCCTCGTGGATGGATTGGCCGATGTGCTGGCATGGCAATCCCCAGGTCCTCGAACCCGGCATGGTGTTTTTCCTGCACATGATCATGCTGGACAAGCGCACGGGCCTGTCGATGTCGGTCGGCGAACAGGCGATCCTCACGAAGGGCGCGGCCGAACGCATCACCCATGCGCCGCGCCGCCTCGTCGTCAATGCGCCGCCCGCGCGCGGCGTGCGCTACGCGCCGAAGTCCACGCGCGCAAAGGCGAAAAAGAACCGCTGATTCGGCGAGCGAACGATAGGCGCGCCGAATCCGCTCCGTGTGCTTGCAAGCGATGTTATTCCGTGCCGCGTTGAGCGCGGCTGGCACGCAAGCGCCATGGAACGGGCAAAGCGCACGCGCGCCATAAGACAGCAAACCCAATCGCGTCCGTTCGCAAGGGCCGCGCGGGACAGTATGAAGTCGGCACGTAAGGTTTGTAGGCTATTGGCCCCTGCGGCACGGACCCCAAACGAAAAGCGCCGGACCCCAGGGTCCGGCGCTCCGTAACACTTCCAAGGTATTTCAATCAGTAGTACCGGCCTTCGTAGGAACGGGAATGTGTTCCGCGCTGGACGTAATCAATCATGTTGATGAAGTCGTACACCGGCAGGCCAGTCGCGTCTTGCACCGCCTTGGAATAGGGCGGAAGCATCGAACATTCGAGAATGATCGCGCCCATATCCGGGTTGTCCTTCACCATGCGCTTGGCGACGGCGATGGTCTCGGTGGTGATGCGGTCGGTATCGAGATCGCTGTCCTCGTCGAGAATGGCTTTCTTGAAGTGCGGCTCGTCTTCCATGCCGCGCACCACGACGTTCATCGAATTGTCGACGCCGGCGAGTTCGAGAACCCGGTTGCCGAGCGCGCGTGCCGAGGCCGTGATGACGCCGACGGGACGCTTGGAGCCAAGGAACGACGAGACGAACGGAATTTGCAGCAGACTCGACATCGCGACCGGGATGCTCACCGAGCGCGCCACCAAATCCTGGTAGTTCATGAAGAAACCGCAATCGGACGAGATTGCCTTGACGCCCTGCGCCTCGAGTTCCTGCGCCGCCTTGATGACGGCGGGCTCGAGTTCGGGATCGGCGGCGAACACGCGCTGGGTCGTGGCGCCCGGCACGGTCTTGTACAGCACGGGGTAATCGTAGGTCGTGGCATTTCCGACATCGCCCGGAACGAACGGGCCGCGATATTCGAGCAGCAGAATGCCCACGGAATAGCCGTAGGCTTCCGCCTTTGGACGAACCTTGTAAACCGGCATGACTTTTCTCCCTCGCCGCAGGCTCAGTACGCGCCCTGATAGGTGTGCTGCTGGGTGCCCGATTGCATGTAGTCGATCATGGAAATGAAGTCGTAAACCGGCAGGTTCACGGCTTCCTGCACCGCCTTCGCATAGGGCGGCAGCATGGAACATTCGAGCAGGATCGCGCCCATGGTGGGGTGTTGCCTCACCATGTCCTTGGCGCAGCGGATGGTTTCCTCGGTGATGAGGTCGGAATCAAGCGTGCCCTTTTCCTCGAGAATCGCGGTCTTGAACTCGGGCTCGTTCTGCAGGCCGCGGATGACCAGCGGGTTTTTCACCTTCACACCCGCGCGGGCGAGGAAGTCCATCGTCAGATTGGTCGAATCGGCCGTGATCACGCCGATGGGGCGCGAGGGTTCGACCGTCTTGGCGATGAAGGGCAGCTGCAACAGGCTGGAAAGCGCGACCGGCACCTTGACCGCCTCGCGCACGGCCGCCTGGAATTGCAGCATGAAGCCGCAATCCGAGGAAATCCCGCGCACGCCCGCGGCCTCGAGTTCCTTCGCCGCTGCCGCCATCTTCGCGTTGAATTCGGGCGCGCCGTTGAGGCACACCGATGTCGAAAGCCCCTCGACGGTCTTGTAGATGACCGGATAGTCGTAGGTGTGGGCGTTCGCCACGTCGCCCGGAATGAACGGAGCCTTGGCGTCGAGCAGCAGGATGCCCACGGCCTGGCCGTAGCTTTCCGCCGCTTTGCGCGTCTTGTAGATCGTCATATCGTCCTCCCTCGATCTGGTCTGAACTTGTTCAGGCTTGGTCGCCTTCGCGCCGAACGCGCGGGCGATGGCCGGTTCGTCTCTCACGCCGAGGCGGCCCCATCCGGCCTCCCACGGCGCAAATACGCTCCCGTTTATGCTAGCGAATCCTTGCCCTCCGGTCCATGGGGCGAGGTTGCGGCAAGCCGGGTCGGGCGTTAATCTTGGCGCCGTCAAATCTCGCTATTTCGTTCAGGAAGATAGCCGCCGGGCGTCGCGCCGCGCGCCCGCGCAAAACCGTTACGGGAGGAACCCCATGGCCGACAACACCGCGCGCAACCTGTCGCTCGAGGACATGGACCGGCAGCATTTCATGCATCCGTCCACCTCGCTTCACGACCACGTGAAGGGCACGCCCCGGATCATTGAGTCCGCCAAGGGCATCACCATCACCGACAGCACCGGCAGGACCTTCATCGACGGCTTCGGCGGGCTGTACTGCGTCAATATCGGCTATGGCCGGACCGAGATCGCCGAGGCGATCTACGAGCAGGCGAAGAAGCTCGCCTACTACCACGTCTATGCCTCGCACTCGAACGAGCCGGCGATCCGCCTGGCCGACCGCGTGATCCGCCTTGCGCCGCCCAACATGGCGCGCGTCTATTTCGGCCTCTCGGGCTCGGACGCCAACGAAACCAATGTGAAGCTCGCCTGGTACTACAACAATCTGCGCGGTCAGCCCAAACGCACCAAGATCATCTCGCGCTGGCGCGGCTATCACGGCTCGACCGTGTTGGCGGGCTCGCTCACCGGGCTGCCGGTGTTCCACAATTACTTCAACCTGCCCGTCGGCCCCGTGCTCCACGTGGCGACGCCGCACTACTATTACGGCGCCGAACCGGGCATGAGCGAGCTCGACTATTCGAAAAAGCTCGCCGCCGATCTCGAGGCGACAATACTTAAGGAAGGCCCCGAGACCGTCGCCGCCTTCATCGGCGAACCGATCATGGGCACCGGCGGCATCATCGTGCCGCCCGAAGGCTATTGGGGCGAAATCCAGAAGGTATTGAAGAAGTACGACATCCTTCTGATCGTCGATGAGGTGATTTGCGGCTTCGGCCGCCTGGGCGAGATGTTTGGTTGCAATGTTTACGATATCGAGCCGGATCTGATGACCGTCGCCAAGGGCCTGACCTCGGCCTATCAGCCGCTTTCGGGCGCCATCGTCTCCGACAAAATCTGCGCGGTCATCCAGGAGAAATCCGCCGAGATCGGCGCCATGGGCCACGGCTACACCTATTCCGGGCACCCTTGCGCTGCCGCCGCGGGCCTCGCCAATCTCGACATCCTCGAGAAGGAAGGCATGGTCGGCAATGCTAAGAAGCTTGGCGCCTACATGAACGCAGAGCTGAAGAAAAATTTCGCCGATCACCCGCTGGTCGGCGAAGTGCGCGGCTTGGGGCTTCTGGCCGGAATCGAGTTCGTCGCCGACAAAAAGACCAAGCAGCGCTTCGAGCCCAAGCACAAGATCGGCATCCGCGTGTCGGGGGAGTGCCTTGCCGAGGGTCTGATCGCGCGCGCGATGCCCAACGCCGATCTCCTCGCCTTCTCGCCGCCGCTTTGCATCACCAAGTCCGAGGTCGATGAAATCATCGCGCGCACCAAGCGCGCGATCGACAAGGCGGCCGGGGCCTTCCGCAAGGAAGGTATCTGGCAGGGCTGATCCCGGCGAACCGCCTCGTCGGGCGGAACCCCATGGCTGGCGTGGAGCTTGCCGATATCTATGCGGCGCGCGTGCGGATCGCATCCGTCGCGCGCCGCACGGCCTTGATTCCCTCGCCGTCCCTGTCCGCGCGCGCGGGCGCGGATGTGCGTCTTAAGCTCGAATTTCTCCAGGACACGGGTTCGTTCAAGGTCCGCGGCGCCGCCAACACCATTCTTGCGCTCGATGCGCCGGCGCGCGCCAAGGGCGTGGTCACGGTCTCGACCGGCAATCACGGCCGGGCGGTCGCGCACGTCGCGCGTCTAGTGGGTACGAAAGCGATTGTGTGCTTGTCCAATCTCGTGCCCGAGAACAAGCGCGCCGCCATTCGGGCGCTCGGCGCGGAATTGGTCGTGCACGGCCAAAGCCAGGACGATGCGGCCGAGATCGCCTTCGACCTCGTGCGCACCCGCGGGATGACCATGGTCAATCCCTTCGACGACGCGCGGGTCGTCGCGGGCCAGGGGACGATCGGCCTCGAGCTGCTCGAGGATTTCCCCGAAATCGATTCGGTGCTGGTGCCGGTTTCGGGCGGCGGCCTGATTTCGGGTATCGCGCGCGCGCTCAAATCGGCGCGGCGCGATTTTCGCGTCATCGGCGTCTCGATGGACCGGGGTGCTGCGATGCACGCGAGCCTTGCCGCCGGCAAGCCCGTGCTCGTGCCCGACGTGGATACCCTCGCCGATTCTCTCCAGGGTGGCATCTTCCTCGACAACACACATACCTTTTCCATGGTCCGCGAACTCGTCGATGACTTGGTGCTGGTCACCGAGGAGGAAATCGCCCGCGCCATGGCCTATGCCTTCGACCGCGAACATCTATGCCTCGAGGGCGGCGGCGCGGTCGGTATCGCGGCGATTCTTGCGGGCAAGGCCGGCGTGCTCGGCCGCCATGCCGCGATCGTGTTGTCGGGGACGAATGTCGCGGCGCCGGTGCTGACGCGGGTCGTCGCCGAGCATCGCGCTTGGCTCAAGGACCACGTGTGATGGCGCGCGACGCCATCGAGGCCGAGAAGACGCCGGCGATCGGGCCCTATTCGGTCGCCGTGCGGGCAAACGGCCTGGTTTATCTTTCGGGCCAGACCCCGGTCGATCCGGCGACGGGCAAGCTCGCGCCCGGCGGTGTGGCGGCACAGGCCGAGCAATGTTTTCGCAATCTGCGCGCGGTGCTCGCCGCCGCTCGTCTCGGCATGGACGACGCGATCAAGGTCAATGTCTATCTCGTGGATATGGGCGATTTCGCCGCGTTCAACGCGGTTTACGAAAGACAATTCGCCAAGCCCTATCCCGCGCGCACCACGGTGGCGGTCGCGGCCCTGCCCTTCGGCGCGCGCGTCGAAATCGAAATGGTCGCGCGCGACGGCACTTCGGAACCGGGAGCGCCGCCATGCCCGACGTGACGATCCTGACCGAGCGCGAGCTGCGCGCGATGATCGCGCTCGATGCCCAAGTCGTCGGCGCCATCGAGGATGCGTTTCGCTGGCTGGCCGAGGGCAAGGTCGAAATGCCGCCCATCATGCATATCGAAGTGTCCGAAGGCCCGGGCGACGTGGACATCAAGAGCGCGTACGTGCGGGGGCTTTCGTCCTTCGCGGTTAAGATCGGCGCGGGATTTTTCGGCAACGCCAAATTGGGCCTGCCCAATTCGCCCGCGTGCGTCGTCGTGGTTTCGGCCAAGACGGGTGCGGTCGAGGCGGTGCTCTTGGATAACGCCTATCTGACCGATGTGCGCACCGGGGCGGCGGGGGCGGTCGCGGCGCGCCATCTCGCCAATCCGGGCCCCGCCCATCTCGGTGTCATCGGCGCGGGCGTGCAGGCGCGCTTTCAGGCCGAGGCTGCGAATCTGGTGCGGCCCATCGCGTCGGCGCGCGTGTGGTCGCGCGACGAGGCGAAGGCGCAAATTTATGCCGCCGAGATGTCCGAACGCCTGGGCGTGACATTCGCCGTTGCGCCCGATGCCGAAACGGTCGTGCGCGAATGCGATCTTTTGGTCACGACCACGCCTTCCAAGGCGCCCCTCGTCAAGGCGTCTTGGCTGCATCCGGGTCTGCATATCACCGCCATGGGCGCGGACTTGGCGGGCAAGCAGGAATTGGAGGGGGCGTGTTTTGCGCGCGCGGGGCGGGTGGTCGCGGACCGGCGCGGCCAATGCGCGGTCGCGGGCGATCTTCAGCACGCGCTCGCCTCGGGCGCGGTGCGCGATATCGCCGCGGTGGCGGAGCTTGGCGAGGTGATCCTGGGCCGCGTGCCCGGGCGCACCGCCAAGGATCAGATCACGATTTGCGACTTGACCGGCACGGGGGTGCAGGACACCGCCATTGCCGTGCTTGCGATGGCGCGGGCCAAGGTGCTGGGCCTGGGCACGGTGGTTGGGAATTAAAAACGCGGCATTGCCGAAGCTCGCGCGCCGGGCCAGAGTCCGCCCCGAACCGCTCCGCCGTCGCGGCGGAGCCGCCGAAACAGTCCGAGGGAGAAAACGATGTACCATCTGTATTACGCCCAGACCGGCAATGGTCGCCGCCCGGCCGTCATGCTCGAGGAATGCGGCTTGGCCTACAAGGCGACCAAGCTCGACATGGCCAAGGGCGAGCACAAGGCACCCGATTATCTCGCGCTCAATCCGCAGGGCGCCGTGCCCGTGCTGGTGATCGAGGATGGCGGCAAGACGACCGCGCTCGCGCAATCGGGCGCGATTCTTCTCCACCTCGCCGAAACCACCGGAAAATTCCTGCCCAAGGATCCGGCCGCGCGCGCGAACGTCATGCAATGGTTCATGACCGCGCAAACCGACGCGGCGCCTGCGTCCTCGGCGATCTTCCTCGCCTCCGCCGGCACCCTGCCCGACAAGTCGCCGGCGAACTCGGCGTTCTTCGAGTCGCGCCTGCTCAGCTTGTTCAAGCTGTTCGACGGCCAGCTTGGCAAAAGCGCCTATCTCGCAGGCTCGGAACCGACGATCGCCGATTTCGCGCTCATCACCGTCGTCGAAGGCCGCGCGTCCCTGCTCGAAAAGACTCCGGGCCTCGAGGGTTTGAAGCGCTGGCATGCCGCCATGAAGGCGCGTCCCGCGACCGCGAAGGCGCTGAAGATCTAGGCGCCGTGCGAAACAAAACCCCCGCGGTTCGCGCCGCGGGGGTTTTTCATGCCCGGGATCCGGCGGGCGCGGTCCGTTACCACAATCGCGCCGGGCCCAGATCGGCCTCGGAGACCTTGAGCGCCTTGACCGCGTCCGGCACGCCGCCGCCGGTGAGCAGGGAGGCCGCCGTCATGCCCATGGCGAAGCTCGTCTGGATGCCGTAGCCGCCTTGCCCCGCGAGCCAGAAGAAGCCCTCGGCATCGGGCGCGAAGCCGACGACCGGATGCTTGTCCTTCACGAAACTGCGCAAGCCTGCCCAGGAGCGCTGGATGCGCCCGACCTTGAGGGTCGAGCAGGCTTCGACCCGCTCGGCGATGAGCGCCTTGTCCTCGTCCTCGGGCTGGATGTCCTGGGGCGGTACGGGGGTTTCGTCGGCGGGCGAGGCGAGGATGCGCCCGGCCTCGGGCTTGAAATAAAATTTCTCGTCGATGTCCGCAACGATGGGCCAGGGTTGGATATCGACCCCGGCGGGGGCATCGAACACGATCACGGTGCGCCGCTTGGGCTGAAGGCCGATACCGCGCGCGCCCGTCATCGTGCCCAATACGTCCGCCCAGGCGCCGGCCGCGTTCACGACCACGGGCGCGGCGAACGCGCCCGCCTTCGCCGTCGTCGCGTGCCATTTCCCGTTTTTGCGCGTAAGGCCCGTGACCTCGGCATCGCACACGATCTCCGCCCCGCCCTTGCGGCAGCCGCGGATATAGCCCTGATGGATCGCGTTCACGTCCATGTCCATCGTGCCGCCGTCATAGGCGGCGGCGGCCACATAGCCGGGTTTTAGCGCCGGGCATTGGGCGTAGGCCTCCTTCACCGTGATGGGGTGAAGCGTCTTCGACAATTCCTGCAACTCCTTAACCGCGCCCTCGAGCGTCGCCACCTGATCGGGGCGCGCGATGAACATCGCGGCGCGCGGGTGCATCAGCGGCACCTCGGTATGTCCCTTGGGCGGATCGCGCAGGAACGGGCCCGAGACCACCGACATCACGCGCATGAGGCGCGGGCCGTAATTCTCGGTGTACACGGCGGCAGAGCGGCCGGTGGAGTGGTATCCGGGCTGGCTCTCGCGCTCGAGGATGATGATCTTCTTGTGCTTGGCGACCAGGTGATAGGCCGCCGAGGTTCCGGCGATGCCGGCGCCGATGATGAGAATGTCGCATTCGCGCATGAGGTCCTCCCCGCCATGGCGGTCATTATGGGCCGAGGAGGCAGGGTCGCGGAAGTCCTCGGCTCGGGGAACGGGCCGCGCTATAACCGGGCGGCCCGCAACACGGCCGACCCCGACAGCCCCGGCGAGAATCCCTTGGACTCCGTCCATCTGACCGAAGAACACCGGATGATGCAGCGCCAGGTGCGCCGCTTCGTCGCCGCCGAGGTGCTGCCGAACGGCGCCGCGTGGGAAAAAGCCGGCATGATCCCGCGCGAGGTGCTGCGGAAACTCGGCGCGCTCGGCATCTACGGAATGCGGGTGCCCGAACGCTATGGCGGCGCGGGTATGAACGCGATGGCATCCGTCGCCCTGGCCGAGGAGCTTGCGCGCTGCACTTTCGGCGGCTTCACCATGACGGTCATGGTGCACACCGACATGGCGACGCCGCATTTGCTCAACGCCGGAACCGAGGAACAAAAGCGCCGCTGGCTACCGCGAATCGTCTCGGGCGAGGCGATCACCGCCATCGTGGTGACCGAACCGGACGCGGGCTCGGACGTGCAGGGCCTGCGCACGGTCGCCAAGCGCGACGGCAATGGCTGGGTGCTCAACGGCACCAAGCGCTTCATCACCAATGGCGTGTACGGCGATCTCTACGTCGTCGCGGCGCGCACGGATATTTCGGTCAAGCCCTCGCGGGGGATGTCCATGTTCCTGGTCGAGCGCCGGACGCCGGGCGTGAAGATCGCGAAGAAGCTCGAGAAAATGGGTTGGCTGTGCTCGGACACGGCCGAGATCGTGTTCGAGGACGCACGCATTCCCGGCGATGCCATCCTCGGCGAGGAAAATCGTGGCTTCTACGAAATCATGCGCAATTTCCAGAACGAACGCCTGGTCGCCGCCGCGATCTATGCCGGCGAGGCCGCCAAGGCGATCGAGATCACGCTCGATTACGTGAAAACCCGCCAGGCCTTCGGCGGTCCCTTGTGGGACAAGCAGGCGATCCGCCTGCGCCTCGCCATGTATGCCGCGCGCGTCGAGGCGCTGCGCCAGCTCGTCTATCACACCGCCTGGCTCGACGCCCAAGGCAAGGATTGCGTGAAGGAAGTCTCGATGGCCAAGGCGATGGGCGGCGAACTCGTGCACGAGGTCATCCACGGCTGCCTACAATATCACGGCGGCATGGGTTTCATGCGCGAAAGCGCGATCGAGCGCATGGCGCGCGACGCCCGCATCCACACCATCGGCGGCGGCGCGACCGAGGTCATGCTCGAGGAAGTCGCCAAGCGTCTCGCGCCCGATGCGTGATAAGCCCCCGTTCGATAAGCCCCCCCTTTGATAAGCCCCATGCTCGATAAAAATGCCGTCGACGGCCCGCGCGCCTGGTTCGTCGCCTTCATATCGTTCCTGCTGTGCGCCATCGCGCTCGGCTCGACCATCCTCATCGTCATCTCGCTCAAGGAAATCGCGGTCGCCGAGGGCTGGCCGCGCGAATCGCCGTCCTTCGTCTATGCCATGGCGATCACGGGCGCGGGCGTGGGCGGCATCTTCATGGGCTGGTGGTCCGACCGGCGCGGCGTGCGCGGCCCCATCACCCTGGGCACGTTCGGCGTGGGGTTCGGCGCGATCCTCGCCTCGCAAGCCGAGGCCGCGTGGCAGCTTGCCCTTGTCTGCGGCGTACTCATGGGCGGGTTCGGCAGCGCGGCGTTCTTCGCCCCGCTCATCGCCAATGCCACGCGCTGGTTCGATCGCCGGCGCGGCATTGCCGTGGCGCTCGTCGCGTGCGGGCAGAATCTCGCCGGCGCGGTTTGGCCGCGCATCTTTCGCTACGCGACCGAGCTCGATGGCTGGCGCACGGCCTTTTTCGCCTATGGCGTATTCGTGCTGGTGACGGTGTTGCCGCTCTCGCTGTTCGTCGGCGCCCGCCCACCGGCACATGCGGCGCCCAAGAGGCGCGATGTCTCGGACGGCGAACGCGAAAAGGTCGCGCGCGTCATCGGCATGAGCCCCAGGCTCGCGCACGCGATCCTGTTCGCGATGCAGATGCTCTGCTGCCTCGCCATGTCCGCGCCCTTCGTGCACGGCCCGGCCCATGTCAGCGATCTTGGACACTCGATGAACATGGGCGCGAACATGCTGTCGATCGTTCTCGCGACCAGCATCCTCAGTCTCATGACCCTCGGCCATCTGGCCGACCGCATGGGCGGCTTGCGCACATTGATGATCGCCTCGGCCGTGCAGGCCGTGGCGCTGGCGATGTACGCCGGTTTCGAATCCCTGCCCATGTTGTTCGCCAGCGCCGTCGTCTTCGGCCTCGGCTTTGGCGGGTTGGTGCCGAGCTACGCCATCGTCATCCGGGAAATCTTCCCCGTGCGCGAGGTCGGCTGGCGCATCGCCTCGATCTTCTTCGGCGGCACTCTCGGCATGGCGGGGGGCGGCTGGCTCGCGGGCTGGATATTCGACGGCTCCGGCCATTACCACGATGCGTTCCTGCTGGGCTTTGCCTTCAATATCGCCAATTTGCTGCTGGCCGCGACACTGCTTCCGGGATGGCTCGGCCATCGCCGCTTGGCGCGCTCGGGCATCTGATCGCCTCGCCGGCCCGTTTGGGGTCGCTTGAGGGCACGGGCCGCGCGGCGCTAGTCTCGGGGCAGGGGAGACGGCCATGGTCAAACGTGCGACATCGCTGACGGGGCCCTATCAGGCCTATCGGCGCACCGAGCGGGGCGGGATCGACGAGGAGTTGACCCGCGTCGGCCCGGGCACGCCGTGCGGCGAATATCTCCGGCGCTTCTGGCAGCCGGTGGCGCTGTCGTCCGAACTCACCGACGTGCCCCATGCGCTGCGCATCTTGGGCGAGGATTTGGTTTTGTTCCGCGACGGCGAGGGCCGGCTCGGCCTATTGGAACGCGCCTGCCCGCATCGCGGTACCTCGCTCGAATATGCCAAGGTCGAGCTTCGCGGCTTGCGCTGCTGCTATCATGGCTGGCATTTCGACGTCGATGGCACGATCCTCGAGGTGCCGGGCGAGCCCGAGGGTACGCCGATTCCGAGCCGGGTGTGCGCCGGTGCTTATCCGGCGCGGGAATACGAAGGCATCGTCTTCGCCTATATGGGCCCGCCGGAGAAAAAGCCGGAATTTCCGCTTTACGATTTGTTCGTGCGCCCGGACAAGGCGCTAAAGCCCGCCAAGGTCCATTCGCCGTGCAACTGGCTCCAGGTGCGCGAGAACGAGATGGACCCCATCCACATCACCTTTTTGCACACGCGCCTGTTCGGCGTGCAATTCGTGCCCGCCTTCGCGGCCCTGCCCACCCTCGAATGGCGGGAAACGCCGGTCGGGATGATGTACGTCACGGTGCGCCGCTGGGGCGAACACCTTTATCTGCGCTCGAACGACATGATCCTGCCCAATATCGCGCGCGTGGCGGGGGTCGAGGATGCCGAGGGCGAAACGGTCTTCGATCGGCGCGGCGGCACGACCAACTGGGTGGTGCCGATCGACGATCGCAATTGCTTGACGATCGGCTGGGACGATGTGGAAAAGGCCTTGCCCGATCCCCGGCGCAACGCCCTCATGGACCGCGCCGCGCGCGAGGGGCGCGCCTCGATGGGTCCCTTCGATGTCGGGCAGACGGGCGATCCCACCTACGAACAGCGCCAGCGCGCACCCGGCGACTGGGATGCCTGGACCAGCCAAGGCAGGGTCGCGCGCCATGGCTGGGAAAATCTCGCCATGACCGACAAAGGCGTGGCGATGTACCGCAAATTGCTGCGCCGGGGCATCCGGGCGGTCAAACGCGACCAGGACCCGCCTTGTTTGGAGCGCGGCGGCGCGGGGCCGCGCGCGACATTCTCGCACAACACTGTGAAGCGTATTCCGCCCGCATCGACAGCGGCCGCCGACCGGGAATTGGCGCTCGCCTTCGGGCGCCTGGTGACCGAAAAGATATTTTCCGGCGAACTCCGGTCGCGCCATCCCATGGACGTGCCGCTCGATATCGGCCCGCCGCGGCACCCTCAAAACTGAAGGAACACTTGGATGGCAGGCAGTAATGCGACGACGCGCCGTCCACGCGCCCGCAAAGGGCCGTACGGCGGCTATGACCGCAAGCGCGATTTCGCGACCGACGATTATCTTACGCGCGTCGGACGCGGCACGCCGGGCGGGGAATATCTCCGCCGGTATTGGCACCCCGTCTGCCTGTCCTCGCAGCTCACGGACGTGCCGCGCCGCATCCGCATTCTCGGCGAGGATCTGGTCGCCTTCCGCGACGGCCGCGGCAAGCTCGGCGTGCTCGAATTGCATTGCTCGCATCGCGGCACCTCGCTCGAATTCGGCAAGGTCGAGCAATGCGGCATCCGCTGCTGCTATCACGGCTGGCAGTTCGACGTGGACGGACGAATTCTCGACACGCCCGGCGAGCCCGAAGGCAGCCCGATCAAGAAGCGCGTCTGGCACGGCGCCTATCCCGCGCGGGAATGGATGGGCCTGGTATTCGCCTATATGGGTCCGCCCGAAGCGGCGCCGGAATTTCCGGTTTACGACGCCTTCGAGCGCGAGAACCCGGAATTCGTCCATCGCTACCGGGAGTCGCCGTGCAACTGGATTCAGGTGCGCGAGAACGAGATGGACCCCATCCATCTCGCCTTCCTGCACACCCGGCTATTCGGCGTGCAGTTCCAGCCCGTGTACGGCGAAATCCCGACGATGGAATGGGTAGAGACGCCGATCGGCATGGCCTATCTCACCGTGCGGCGCTGGCAGGATTATCTTTACCTGCGCGTCAACGACATGATCATGCCCAATGTCGTGCGCGTCGCCGGGATCGAGGACGCCGAGGGCGAAACCGTGTTCGACCGGCGCGGCAGCGCGCTCAACTGGGTCGTGCCCATCGACGACACCCACACGCTCAATATCGGCTTCGGCGATATCGACAAGGACCTGCTGCTCGATGGCCGGCAGTCCTACACCGACCGCATGAAGCGCCAGGGTGTCTATACTGTCGGCGCGGGCGATGTCGGCCAGACGGGCGAGCCGAGTTACGAGCAGCGCCAGCGCGCCCCCGGCGATTGGGATGCCTGGACCAGCCAGGGCGCGATCGCCAGCCACAAGCGCGAGCATCTCGGCTTCACCGATCAGGGCGTGGTCATGTACCGCAAATTGCTGCGCGAGGGCATGGCGGCGGTCGAGGCGGGCAAGACGCCGAAGAACCTGCACCTCAAGAAGCTCGTCGGTCCGCTGCTTACCTACTGCCACAACACGGTGAAGCGCGTGCCGCGCGCGGCGACCGAGACGACCGACCGGGCGAACGCGGTCGCGTTCGGGCGCGAGATTTTCAAGCGCATCCGCGAGGGTCAATTGGCCAAGCGCCACCCGGGCGCCGAATACCCGGCGGATTTCGAATTCACCCCGCCCAAATCCTAGGGCGCGGACGGAGGACAAGAGAGATGGAAGGCGGCACGAACGCCCGCGCCCGCGCGCCGCGCGGCCCCTACGGCGCCTATCACGGCCAGCGCGAGCGCAAGCCCGATGAAACCCTGGTGCGCGTCGGGCCCGGGACGCCTTGCGGCGAATATTTCCGCCGTTTCTGGCAGCCGGTCTGCTGGTCCTCGCATCTGGGCGAATTGCCCAAGCGTCTGCGTATTTTGGGCGAGGACTTGGTCGCGTTTCGCGACGGCCGGGGCAAGGTCGGCGTGCTCGATCTTCATTGTTCCCATCGCGGCACCTCGCTCGAATTCGGCAAGATCCAGGAATGCGGCATCCGCTGCTGCTATCACGGCTGGCAGTTCGACATCGACGGCCGCGTGCTCGACGCACCGGGCGAGCCCGAGGGCACGCCCATTCCTGGCCGCGTCTGGCACGGCGCCTATCCCGCGCGCGAATGGCGCGGTCTCGTGTTCGTCTATATGGGGCCGCCCGGAGACGTGCCGGAATTTCCCGTCTATGACGCACTCGAGCGCGAGGATGCGGATTGCGTGCTCCGCCATTGGCACTCGCCGTGCAATTGGCTTCAGATGCGCGAGAACGAGATGGATCCCGCCCACCTCACTTTCCTGCACACCCGCGTCTTCGGCATGCAGTTCACGCCGGTTTATGGCGAGCTCTCGAGCATGGAGTTCAAGGAAACGCCGAACGGCATGATTTACGTCACGGTGCGGCGCTGGAAGGAATATCTCTATCTGCGCGTCTCGGAAATGATCCTGCCGAATATCAGCCGTATCTCGGGCATCGAGGACGCCGAATCCGAGACCGTGTTCGACCGGCGCGGCGGCGCGCTCAACTGGACCGTGCCCATCGACGACACGAACACGCTGTCCATCGGCATGGGCGATATCGACAAGAACCTGGCGATCGACGGCCTCGACGCCTATCGCGACCGCCAGGTGCGCGCGGGCGGCTACACGGTCGGCGCGGGCGATGTCGGGCAGACGGGGGAGACCAGTTACGAACAGCGCCAGCGCGCGCCCGGCGATTGGGACACCTGGGTCAGCCAGGGCACCATCGCGGCGCACAACCGCGAAAATCTCGGCTACACCGATCAAGGCATCGTCCTGTACCGCAAGCTCGTGAAAAGCGGCATCGCGGATCTGGCCAAGGGCCGGGCCCTCAAGGCGCGTCTCGATACCGCGCCCAACGCGCCCCTCGAAACCTACGCGAACAACACCGTGCTGCGCGTGCCAAGCGCGAACTCCCCGGCGGCCGAGGAGGCAATGAAGCTCCGCTTCGGGCGCGAAATCATGGACGCGGTTTTCGAGGGCCGTTTGCGCAAGCGCCATCTTGGCGCCGAACGCCCCGGCGATTTCGTCTTCAAGCCGTGACGTTGCTGCACGTGACGCCGTCCTTCAAACCCATCCTCGCGCGCGCGTGCGCGCGCCATGGTGGGGCGGCGGCGATCGAGAAATCATTGCCCAAGCCCAAGACCGCGCGCGCCCTCGCCAATCTCGACGAGGACCGCTATCTCTCGCTCATGTCGCTGCGCATCTTTCGCGCGGGCCTTAAACATTCCCTCGTCGATGCCAAATGGCCGGAGTTCGAGAAGGTGTTTTTCGGATTCGCGCCGAACCGCGTGCGCGCCATGCCGGACGAGGCACTCGAGCGCTGCATGAAGAACGAACGGCTCATTCGCCACTGGGCGAAGCTCAAATCCATTCCCGCCAATGCCAAGGCCATCGCGGCGATCGCCTCGGAGCATGGTTCGTTCGGTGCCTACCTCGCGTCCTGGCCGGCCGCGGACATCGTCGGACTTTGGGCCGATTTGGCCAAGCGCTGCCAGCAAATGGGCGGCAATTCCGGGCCGTATTTCCTGCGCATGGCGGGCAAGGATACCTTCATCGTGACCGAGGACGTGGCGGCGGCGCTGATCGCCGCGCGCATCGTCGAGAAGAAGCCCACGAGCAAGGCCGATCTCCGCCGCGTCCAGGCGGCGTTCAACGATTGGGCGGCGCAAACCGGTCGTCCGCTGTGCCAGATTTCGCGCCTGCTGGCGCTGTCGGTCGAATAGCGGCCGGCCGCAAAATCACACGCCAAGAAACCCAGGGAGGTTCCCGTGCCCAAGCCGAGCTATCACATGGTCAAGGGGGCCGCGACCGCGGTCGCACCTTATAGCCATTACGTCAATTTCGGCGACCTCGCGTTCATCACCGGCCAGATCGGCATGACGCCGGGCGACGATTCCGTTCCCATACCCACGAAGATCGAGGACGAGACGCGCCGAACGATGGAGAATCTTCGCATCATCTTGAAGGCATCCGGTCTTGGTTTCGGCGACGTGGTGGCAAGCCGCGTCTTCCTCACCCATTTCGAGCGCGATTACGAACGTATGAACAAGGTTTACATGACCTATTTCAAGCCGGGGCATTTCCCGATGCGCACTTGCATCGGGGTCACGGCCTTGGCGCGGGGCGGCAAGCTCGAAATCGATTTCATCTGCGCCCGGCCAAAAAAGGCGCGCGCGGCAAAAAAGCCGGCGCGGCGTGCGTCCAAGCGCCCCGCCGCCCGCCGGCGCTAGGCCGCCGTCCGCTCAAAACCAAACGCCCGGGACCGCGAGGTCCCGGGCGTTTGCGTCTGGGGCTTGGGTCGCGCGATTAGTCGCGGCGCGCGCCGAAGAGTTGCAGCAACATGACAAACAGATTGATGAAGTCGAGGTACAGCGTGAGCGCGCCGAAGATCGCCTTCTTCGACATCGTTTCGCTGTCATCGCTTTCGAGATAGGTATTGCGGATCCGCTGGGTGTCGTAGGCCGTCAGGCCGACGAATACCAGCACGCCGATGACCGAGATCGCGAATTGCAGCGCCGAGCTCGCGAGGAACAGATTTACGATCGAGGCGATCACGACGCCGATCAGGCCCATGAACAGAAACGATCCGATCTTTGTCAGGTCGCGCTTGGTGGTATAGCCGTAGAGGCTCATCGCCGCGAACGTGCCAGCGGTGATGAAGAACACCCGTGCGATGCTCGCCCCGGTATAGACCATGAAAATGGTCGATAGCGACAAGCCCATGAGGCCCGCGAACACCCAAAACAGCGTCTGGGCGGTCGAGGCCTTCATACGATGAATCCGCGCGGCGAACAGAAAGACAAAACCGATGGGCGCCAGCATGACGACCCATTTTAGCGGCGTGCCGAAGATCGCCTGGAACAATTCCGGCGTACTGGCGGTGAATGCCGCGACGATGCCCGTCAGCGCCAGGCCCGACGCCATGTAGTTGTACACCCGCAGCATGTAGCTGCGGAGCCCTTGGTCGATCGCGACTTGATCGACCGTGCGGGTTGCAAAGACCCTGTTTTGTGGACCAATAGCCATGAAACTCCTCCCGTCGGGAATGCGATATCCGATTTGTGTGCTCTAATATTGCTCGATTCGGCCGCAAATCAATAGCCGGTATTGGCACCGTCTTGGGTAAACTTTGGCCGGTTAGCAAATGGCACGGCCCTTATTCGTTGCGCAACAATCCGCTTCCCGAGCGGCCGAGCGCGCGCCAACTGCCGAGAAAGCCGAAAGCCAGGATGGCGAGCGAGGCCAATCCCACCGTCGCGGCCACGAGGCCAGGCATGAAGGCCCAGCCCGTGCGCACGATTTGGGTCACCAAGACCCAGCCGGCAAGGGTGCCGAACGCCGCCGCCAGCGCCGAGGTCGCGACACCCAGCAGGCCGTATTCGATGGCATAGGCGCGTAGCAAATCCGTGCGCGCGGCGCCGAGCACCTTGAGGATGACGGCATCGTAAAGCCGGCCCTTTCGCCCGGCGGCGACCGCGCCCGCGAGCACGAGAACGCCGACCAGCAAGGTCACGGCCGCGGCCATGCGCACGGCATTGCCCATCTGACCGATGGTTTGATTGACCGTCTCGAGCGCGGCCTTGACCCGAATCGCCGAGACATTGGGAAAACGCTCCGCCGCGCTTTTCTCGAGACCGTCGAGCGCGCCGTCCTCGGCGCTCACGGTGGCGATGTGGGTTTGCGGCGCGCTCTCGAACACGCCGGGCGACACGATCAAGGTGAAATTGATGCCGAGAGTCTGCCAGGCGATGCGGCGCAGATTGGCGATGCGCAATTCGACCTCGCGGCCCAGCACGTTGACGGTCAAGCTGTCGCCGAGCTTGAGTCCCAGGCCGTCGGCCGCGGCCTCGTCGAAGGACACGAGCGCGCTCTTGCTTGCGCCCGTTGCGCCATCGGCGCGGTAATCCCTGGCCCACCATTCGCCCGCTACGATCTCCGCCCCCCTTGGCGGCGTGGCGGCATAGGTAATGCCGCGATCGCCGCGCAGAATCCACGCCACCTCCGGCTTCACCTTCGCCTCGTCCGCCGGCACGCCCTTGATGCGTGTAATGCGCCCGCGCAGATGAGGCACGGAATCGATGGCGCCGACCCCGGGCATGGCGGCGGCCAGGGCTGCGAAATCCGCGACTTGATGGGGTTGGATGTCGATGAAGAAAAATGCCGGGGCGTGCGCGGGCATGTCTTGCCCGATCTGGCGCGCGAGATTGCCTTGCAGCAAAACGACCGCGACCAGGACCGTAAGGCCGATGCCGAGCGAGAGCACCACGCTCGGCGTCGCGGCGCCGGGCCGGTGCAGATTGGCGAGCGCCAGGCGCAAGGTCGGCCGTCCAGCGACGAGTGCCGGCATCTGGCCCGCCCGCGCGGCCAGGCGCGCGATGGCCCAAGCGGCGGCGCGGAACGCGGCGAAGGCGCAAGCCGCGCCGAACGCGAACCACAGCGCAAGCTCGCGCTGGCCGACGAAGGTAATGGCGAAGGCGATGAGCGCGGCCGAGGCTGCGGCCACGGCGATCATGCCGCGCGCGCCGATGGTGCCGGAAATCCGTCCGATGGCCGCGCGAAACAAGGCGGCGGGGGACACGGCGCGGGTTTGCAGCAAGGGCCAGAGCGCGAAGACGAGAGCGGTCAGCGCGCCGTACGAAGCCGCCAGGACGAGAACGTCGGGGTAAATGCTCCAGATCGGGCGCACCGGCAGAAACTCGGCGATCAGGGAGCCGAAGGCCGCGGGTGTCGCCGCGCCGAGCACGAGTCCGCCCGCGATGCCCGCGACGGCCAGGGCAGCCACCTGGACGAGGTACACGCGGAACACGAGGCCGTTCGTGGCGCCTAGGCATTTCAACGTGGCGATGGTCGCGATCCGGCGGTCGAGATAGGCGCGCACCGCATTGGCAATCCCGACCCCGCCGATCAGCAGGGCCGCGAGACCCACGAGCGTCAAATAGACCCGGAGACGCTCGACCATCTCCTTGATTCGGGGTGCTGCCGCATCGCTGTCGCGCGCCCGCCAACCCGCATCGGGAAAGTCGCGCTTCAGCGCCGCGAGCCAGGATTTGGCCTCGGCTTCGGGGCCAAGCAATATTCGAGTCCTATACTCGGCGATCGAGCCAGGCTGGACCAATTCGGTTGCCGCGAGCGCGTCCAGTCCGATCATCAGGCGCGGGCCGAGGGTAAAGCCGGCGGTGACGCGGTCGGGTTCGCGCACGATCTCGGCCATCAGCACGAATTGCGCCTCGCCCACGCGCACAATTTGGCCGAGGCGCGCGCCGAGGCGGGCGAGTGCGCCCGGCTCGGCGACGGCACCGGGAACGCCATTGGTTCCGGCGAGCGCTTCGCCAAGGGCCAAAGCGGGCGACAGCGTCACCCGGCCGATCAAGGGATAGGCGGCATCGACGGCTTTCAATTCGACCAAGGCCTGCGCGCCCTCGGCGCGCGCCATCGCGCGCATCTCGACCGCTTCCGAAACGCGCCCCGAAGCGGAAAAGCGCATCCGCGCCGCACCTTGGGGTGCGTCGTAGCGTTGCGCGATCTCCACGTCGCCGCCCAGAATCGCGCGCGAATCCGCCTTGATGCCATCGTCGATCGCGCGGGCGAGCGAACCGACGGCCGCGATCGCGGCAACGCCTATGGCGAGACCGAGCAAAGCGGTCCCAGCGCCCTTGATGCCGCCGCGCAGCTCACGCCTGGCCAGACGCGCGGCCAGGCGCCATTCGTCCCAGACGGCGCCGAACGCGTTCATGGCACGATGCGGCCATCGGCCATGCGCACCACCCGGCCGCAGCGCCGTGCAAGCTCGCCGTCATGGGTGATCAACATGAGCGTGATGCCGTGCCTGGCGGCGCGTTCGAACAGCAACTCCATGACCGCCATGCCGGTTTCGCGGTCGAGATTGCCGGTCGGCTCGTCGGCGAGGATGAGGCGCGGGCCGTGGGCGAAGGCGCGGGCGAGCGCCACGCGCTGTTGCTCGCCGCCCGAGAGCTGGGCGGGGTAATGGCGCGCGCGGGCCTTGAGGCCGACCGCCTCCAAGGCTTCCTCCGCGCGCGCGAAGGCATCGGTGCGGCGCGCGAGTTCGAGCGGGATGGCGACGTTCTCGAGCGCGCTCATGGTCGGCACCAGATGGAAAGACTGAAAAACGATGCCGATGGTGTCGCGGCGAAAGCGCGCGAGGCCGTCTTCGTCGAGTGCGGCGAGATCGCATCCGGCGACGCGCACGATTCCACCGCTCGGTCGTTCGAGCCCGGCAATGGCCATCAGCAACGTGGTCTTGCCCGAACCCGACGGTCCGACCACGCCCAGCGTTTCGCCCTGTGCCACTTCGAGATCGACGCCGCGCAGGATATTGACCGGCCCCGCCGCGCTCGACAGGGTGAGCGCAAGCCGCGACAACGCAATCATGGGCCCGGCGGTCATGGGCTTGGCGGTCATGGGCGCCCGGCGGTCATGGGCCCGTCGGCCATCGGATTTGCGGCCATGGGCTTTGCGGTCATTGGATTTGCGGCCGACCGGAAGATGGATTGGGACATGGGGATTGGCATCCGGATCTTGGGGCGCGGCGTGCGCGGCCGATCCAGCCCATATGGTTTGGCGGTCCTGCCGATCCAAGTCCTCGCTTTCTTCGCGTTGCTGTCATGGGCGCTGCCCGCGCGGGCGGCGGATATGCCGCCCCGGCTTTTGGTGCTCGGCGACAGCCTCACGTCCGGTTACGGCCTCGCCGCCCAGGACGCCTTCCCCGCGAAACTCGAGGCGGCCTTGCGCGCGCGCGGCCACGACATCGATGTCGTCGATTCGGGTGTGTCGGGCGATACGACGGCGGGCGGGCGGGCACGCCTGTCCTGGGCGATGGCCGAGCCGCCGCGCTGGGTCATTCTCGAGCTCGGCGCCAATGACGGATTGCGCGGTCTGCCGCCCAAGGACACCGAAATCAATCTCGACGCCATCATCATCGAATTGAAACGCCGGCGAATCGCCGTGCTTCTGGCCGGCATGCGTGCCCCGCCCAATCTTGGGCGTGAATACGGCCAAGCCTTCGACGCGCTCTATCCGCGCCTCGCCAAGGTCCACAATATTTCCCTTTACCCCTTTTTTCTCGACGGTGTCGCGGGCGAGCGCGTGCTCAATCAGAACGACGGCCTCCATCCAAATGCCAAGGGGGTCGAGGCCATCGTCGAACGCATTCTGCCGCACGTGCTGAAATTGATCGGCCGGTCCTAGCGGTCCAACACTGGCAGACCGCACCCGGTCCGTCGGCCCGGACCGCTAGCTGACCCGTTGAAATGCGGTACGGATCAAACACGATGAGAGGGAATCAAGCGTTTGATCCGCACCGCTAGCGCGCGGCGTTTTCGCCGGCGCACCAGTTCCGCCACATCTCGCGATAGGCGGCTTCGAGCGCGCGCACGAAATTCGGCGCGTCCATGAGCGGCGAGGTTGCCATGCGGCGGCGCAGGCCCGCCCGGAGCGCGGCCAGGCGCGTCTCGTCCTTCGCCAGATCGACGGCGATTCGCTCGTATTCCTCGGGGGTGCGCGCGATCGTCTCGTCGAGGCCGACCGCGCTCAGCAAGGTCGTTGCCATGCGCGAGACGTGCGTCTCACCGGCGCGCGTCACCACCGGCACGCCCATCCACAGCGCGTCGCACGTCGTCGTCGCGCCGTTATAGGGATCGGTGTCGAGCGCGATATCGACCTGGTTGTACAGCGCAAAATGCGCGCCCGAGTCGGTTATGTGATCGTGCAGGTCGAGGCGATCGGCCGCGATGCCAAAGCGCGCGAACAGCCCGCGGAAATAGTCCCGCACGCCGGAATCGCGGAAGGGCTGGGCCTTCAGGCGCAGATGCGAGCCGGGCACGGCATCGAGGATGCGCGCCCAGCGCTCGACCAGCGCCGGGTGGACCTTGGCGAGCACGTTGAAGCTGCCGAAGGTGACATGGCCCGAGGCGCGCGCGGGCAGGGGGCCGACTTCCGGCGCCTCGGCGGGCGGCCGATAGCAGAGATAGCAATGGGGCAGGCGCACCAGGGTCTCGGCGTGAAAGCGTTCGGTTCGGCCCGGCGGATCGGCGACCGCGTCGGTGAGGCGATAGTCGATCGCCGCAAGCCCGATGGTGTCGGGATAGCCGAGATAGTTCACCTGAACCGGGGTCGGTTTCAGCGCGCACACGCCCAAGCGGTGATTGGCGGTGTGTCCCGCCAGCTCGACAAGGATGTCGATTTTATCGTCGCGGATGCGCGTGGCCAGGGTCTTGTCGTCGATGCCCACGACATCGCGCCAGCCATGGGCGAGCGATTTGAGCCGCGCAGTCGTCTTATCGGCTCGCATATGGGTGGCGTAGCAGATCGCCTCGATGCGCGTTCGGTCGTGGTGTTCGAGTATGGGCTCGATGAACGAGGCAACGGGATGGCGCCGCAGATCGGGCGAAACATAGGCGACGCGGAGGGCGCGCTCGGGATCGCGGTCGTTGGCGTGCGTTCGGACGGGCGCGGGCCGGCGCTGGCCCCATTCGAAATGGGCGCGCGCGATCTCCTCGGGCGTGGACCCTGGAACATAGTGCATGGTCAAAAGGATATTCGTGTGCGCCGCCTCGAAACCGGCCTCGAGCGAGAGCGCGTGGCGGAAATGGGCGAGCGCCTGCTCGGCCCTGCCGGAATCCTTGTAAAGATTGGCGAGATTGTTGTGCGCAGCGGCGAGCCCGGGGTTGAGCGCGATGGCTTGGGTGTAAAGCCGCGCGGCCTCGGTCGTGCGCCCGGTCTCCTTGAGCAGATTGCCGAGATTGACGAGTGCGGCGAGCGATTTCGGATCGAGCGCGAGCGCGCGGCGGAATTCGTTCTCGGCCTCCTGCCGGCGGCCTTGCAGTTCGAGCACATGCGCGAGATTGGTCATCGACTGCGCGAACTTGGGATCCTGCGTCAACGCCGTGCGGTACTGCGCCTCGGCCTCGGCGAGCTTGGCCTGCGCCGCCAGCGCCAAGCCAAGGCCGTTATGGGCGAACACGAAGTTCGGCTTCAGGCGGATGGCCGCGCGGTAGTGCGTCTCGGCCTCGGGATGGCGGCCCAGGGTGCGCAGGGCCTCGGCCAGGCTGTGATGGGCCTCGGGAAAATCGGGATTCAGGGCCAAGGCCGCGCGGTGACAGGCCTCGGCGCCAGGCGAATCGCCTTGGGCCTGAAGGGCCGTACCCAGATTGCGGTGATAGGTGGGCACCTTGGGCCGCAGCGCGATCGCGCGGCGCATCAACTCGACCGCGGGTTTGAGATGGCCGCGCTGCTGTTCGAGCACGCCTAGGAGGTGCAAGGCCTCGGGGTTTTCGGGCTCGGCCGCCAGGATGGCGCGGTAGGCCGCCTCCGCCTCCCGGGAGCGTCCGGCCCGATGATGGGCGAGGCCGTCCTTGATCGTCATGTTAGCTCGGCCGTCATGGAAAATTCTTAACCGCTCGCCACGGTTCTGTCACATGCGCCAACGCATGACATCGCGCGCAGGCGGTGCGAGGGCACAAAATCGTGTATCATGCACGGCATTCGGGTTCGTATTCCCGCGTACCGGAGAGGCCGATGAGCGGATTTCGCCTCGCCCACGCCGCCGCCCCGGACTGGACGCGCGCCGCCAAGGCCTGCGTGGCCCAGTTGGGTTCCGCCGAGGCTTCGCTCGGCTTCGTCTATGTCTCGGATCATCTGGCCGGCGATCTGGGGCCGCTCCTGGCATCTCTCAAGGAATCGACGGGCGTCGCCCATTGGGTGGGCACGGTCGGCATGGGTGTCGTCGCCACGGGCCGCGAATATTTCGACGAACCCGCCATCGCCGTCATGCTCGCCGATCTGCCCGAACGCACCTTCCGCATCGTGCCGACGATCGACGGCGACCTCGCGCCGTTCCGCGCGTCGGCGCGCGATTGGCTCGATATCGCCCAGCCGGCCTTCGGCATCGTTCATGGCGATCCGCGCAACCCCGCCACGCCCGAACTGGTCGCGGGCCTGGCGGAGACGACGGCAAGCTATCTCGTCGGGGGCCTCACGTCCTCGCGCACGGGCCACGGCCAGGTGGCCGACGGGGTTACCGAGGGCGGGATATCGGGTGTGCTGTTCTCGGCCGAAGTGGCGGTCGCGACCGCGCTCACCCAAGGCTGCTCGCCCATCGGCAAGGCGCACGTGGTGACGGCCGGCGAGAAGAACGTGATCTTCGAACTCGACGGCGAATCGGCGCTCGACACCTTGATGTCCGAGGCCGGCGTGGACAGTTTCGAAAACCTGGCGCGGGAGGTGCGCGGGTTGCACGCGGCGCTGCCGATCGCCGGTTCCGACACCGGCGATTATCTCGTGCGCAATCTGGTCGGCATCGACCCGCAGCGCGGCTGGGTGGCGATCGGCGACCGGATCGCGCCCGGCGACCGGGTGATGTTCTGCCGGCGCGACCGGGATTCGGCGCGCCGCGACATGGCGCGCATGCTCGATGGGCTGAAGCGGCGCACCAAGGGTCCGCCGCGCGCGGGGGTTTATTACACCTGCGTGGCGCGCGGCCCCAATCTGTTCGGCGAAGGCTCGGCCGAACTGCGCGCGATTCGCGCCGAGCTCGGAGACTTCCCCCTCGTCGGTTTTTTCTGCAACGGAGAAATCTCGCACGACCGGCTATACGGCTATACGGGCGTGCTGTCGCTCTTTCTGTAACTCGAACCGAATCTGGGGAGGCGCCCGTGATCCGCTTGTTCATCGGTCTCGAACTACCCCTCGAAACCACCGATCTCCTGGCCGACATGTCCGCCGGCATTCTCGGCGCGCGCTGGATCGCGCCCGAGAACATGCATCTCACGCTCCGTTTCATTGGCGATATCGACGAGGCGCGCTACGAAGACGTGATGGAGGCGCTCGATGGAGTGCGCGCGCCCGTCTTCGAAATGACGCTCGAGCGCCTCGGCACCTTCGAGCGGGGACGGATTCCCCATTCGCTCTGGGTCGGGGTGCGGCGCGAGGACACGCTGTTCCAGCTCCAAGCCAAGATCGAACGCGCGATCGTGCGCGCGGGTTTCGAACCCGAACGCCGCCGCTTCACCCCCCACGTCACGATCGCCCGGCTGCGCGACGCGCGTCCCGATCAAGTGGGCGATTTCATGCGCCGCCACGAGCCGGTGCGCTTGGCGCCGATTTGGGTCGAGCATCTCGTGCTGTTCTCGAGCCATCTGTCGAAATACGGCGCGGATTACGCGGTCGAGGAAAGCTTCGCGCTCGAGGGCGCGGGCGTCGCTTCCTTCGCCGAGGAAGCGATGGCCGAGGACGACTGAACGCGCCGAGCACGGCCTAAAGCCGGCCGCGAATATCCTCGAGCAGGCCGCGCGCACCCGCTTCGATCATATCGAGGGTGTGCTCGAAATCGCTTTCGCTGCCGTCATAGGGATCGGGCACGTCGCGCGCGCCGCGCTCGGGGGCAAATTCCATGAGCAGGCGGATTTCGGCGGCCGCGCCCTCGTGGAAGGCGTTCGCCAGATAGCGCTTGTGGTCCTGGTCGAGCGCCACGACGTAATCGAAGCGTTCGAAGTCCCGGGCCGCGATGCGGCGCGCGCGCTGGCCGGAAAGATCGAAGCCACGTCGGGCCGCGACCGCGACCGCACGCGGATCGGGCCGCTCGCCGACATGGTAGCCGTGAGTGCCGGCGGAATCGGTTTTGATTTTTTGCCCCAATCCCGCATCTTCGGCGTAGCGGCGCAGCACACCCTCCGCGGTCGGAGAGCGGCAGATATTTCCCGTGCACACGAACAAAACCCTGACCACTGGCAACCATCCCCGCTCGAAGTGGCCGTATCATAGCGGGCAAGAATGGCGTGGAAACCCCTGATTTTGGCGGGCAAGCCCCGTATCGACAGGCGGGCGGCGGCACCAGCGGCGCCCCGCCTCGCCAGGGGACCGGCCCCAGCGTCTCCCAAGATCAAGCCCAAAATCCCGTCCAAGGCCATGTCTAAGGCCATGTCCAAGACCCAGATCCAGGCCCAGACCCAGACCCAGACCCAAACCCAGGCCTTGGCCAAGACCCTGGCCGAAGTGCGGGCCTGCGCTCTATGTGCGGCCCATCTGCCGCTCGGCCCGCGCCCTGTTCTCCGGGCGGCGGTTTCGGCGCGCCTGATGATCGTCGGCCAGGCGCCCGGAACGCGAGTGCATGAGTCGGGTATTCCCTGGGACGATTCCTCGGGCGACCGCTTGCGCGAATGGCTCGGTCTCGACCGCGAAATTTTCTACGACGAACGGCGGATCGCTATCGTGCCCATGGGGTTTTGCTATCCGGGGCGCGATGCGGCGGGCGGCGACAGTCCGCCGCGCCCCGAATGTGCCCCGCTTTGGCATCCGCGTCTCTTGCCGCTTATGCCGAATATCTCGCTCACCCTGCTGGTCGGCGGCTATGCCCAAGTGCGCTATCTCGGCAAAGCGGCGAAATCGGGCGTCGCCGAGACCGTGCGCGGCTGGCGCGATTTCGCGCCTGCCTTCCTGCCCACGCCCCATCCGAGCTGGCGGGTCGGTCTCTGGCTCAAGCGCAATCCGTGGTTCGAAGCCGAAATCGTGCCCGCGCTGCGCGCGCGCGTGCGGGCGCTCGTCTAGCGCACGCTCGTCTAGCGCACGCTCGTCTAGCGCACGATCACGAGCGGACAGCTCACGCGGTCCATCAATTCCTCGGCCGCTTGGCCGCGCGCGAACGGGCTGTCGGCGCCCACGACCAGCACCGCATTCCCCGCCCGGCGGGCAAAGCCGCACAGATCGATCAGGGATGGCTCGCCCAAGATTTCGATTCGCACTTGGGCACCCATGGCGCCGACGATCTCGCGCGCGCGGCGCTCGAGCGCCGCGGCATCGGTTTCATTGCCGGCGAGCAAGGCGGCCGTGACTTCGGCGCCGGCGCCGCGTGCAAGCCCGGTGTTGCGTGCGAGCCCGGTGTTGCGTGCGAGCAAGGTCGCGAGCGCCAAGGCCTTGTCCGACTGGGCGCTGGCGTCGTAGGCGACGAGGTATCGATCCGCGCGCAACTGTCCCTCGCGCATCACAAGGACCGGGCCGCGAGCGTGCCGCGCGGCGCTGCGCGCGCTCGAACCCAGCCGGATGCGTCCCGCGATGGGCCGTGACAAGCCGACGAGAACGACAAGATCGACATCCTCGGCGGCCGAGGCGATTTCCGCCGCGACCTCGCCGCGCGCGATCCGGAACGAGAACGCGACGTGCCGGCGCCGGGCATGATCTTCCATCTGTCTGCGGGCCGCCTCGGCGTGCACGCGCAGCGCGCGTTCCGTCGTCTCGGTGCTGAATGCGCTCCAGTCCGAGGTGCCAATATTGATTTGCCGCACGAAGGGCAATGCCGCCGAGCGCAGAAGATTCATGTCCTCGACGAACAAGCCGACGAGTTCGGCGTGCATGCGGTCGGCAAGATCGATGGCGGCGTCGAGCGATGCCGGCGCATCGGTGGCCGCGTCGAGCGCGAACAAGATACGGCGTATGATGGGTTCGCTCACGACCCCTCCTTGCCCGCGCCATCGGCGAATTTGCGCGCCGCCTGCGCCATCGCGTCGAGGCGCGCCTGGGCGCGGCCATTGACCGTGTCGGGCGGAAAGCGCCCATCCGCGCCTCGCTCGCCCGCTGCCATGCCGGTCAGCACCTCGATGCCTTGGTCGATGGTCTCGATCGGATAGACGCAAAACAGCCCTTTGTTCGCCGCTTCCGCCACGTCCGCGCGCAGCATCAGGTGCTTCACGTTCGCGGCGGGAATGAGCACGCCGTGGCCGCCGTCGAGGCCGCGCGCGCGGCACAAATCGAAGAAACCCTCGATCTTTTCGTTCGCTCCGCCGATGGCCTGGACCTGGCCGAACTGATTGACCGAGCCCGTGACCGCCAAGCCTTGGCGGATCGGCGCGTCCGCGAGCGCGGATAAAAGGGCGTAAAGCTCGGTCGAGGACGCGCTGTCGCCGTCCACGCCGCCATAGGATTGCTCGAACACGAGACTGGCCTTAAGCGAAAGCGGCCGGTCGGCGCCGAAGCGCTGGCGCAGGAAACCCGAGAGTATCAGCACGCCCTTGGTGTGGAGCGGCCCGCCCATGGCGACTTCGCGCTCGATATCGACGATCTCGCCCTTGCCGATGGCGACCGTCGCCGTGATGCGGCTCGGCTTGCCGAACGCGACATCGCCGATGGCCAGGACGGCCAGGCCGTTCACCTGGCCGGTGCGCGCGCCCGCGGTGTCGATGAGGATCGTGCCGCGCTCGACTTCTTCTTGCAGGCGCTCGCGGATGCGATCGGCGCGGCGCAGGCGCGCGGCGATGGCTTGGTCGATGTCCTGGCCGGAAACAACCGTCGCGTTGCGCTGGTCGGCCCAGTAATCCGCCTCGCGCAACAATCCACCCACGGCGTCGAGCTGTGTCGAGAGGCGTTCGGAATCGCCGGTGATGCGCGCCGCGCGGTCGATCACGCGCGCCACCGCCTCGCGGTCGAAGGGCTTCAGGGCGTCGGTCTTTATCAGGCCCGCGATGAAGCGCGCGAAGGCCGCAATGGCGCCATCGTCGCGCTTGATCCTATCCTCGAAATCGACCGGCACCTTGAACAGCTCGTTGAACTCGGGATCGTAGCTGGACATGAGGTAATAAAGATCGCGTTCGCCCAGCAGCACGACCTTGATGTCGAGCGGAATGGGTTGGGGTTCGAGCGAGCCGGTGCTAACCCCGCCGAAGGCCAGGCCCAGGGGCTCGATGCGGATTTCCCGGCTGCGCAGGGCGTGTTTGAGTTCGTCCCAGCCGAAGGGCTGCATCAGGATCTTGCGGGCGTCCACGATCAGATAGCCGCCGTTCGCGCGGTGCAGGGCGCCGGGCAGGATCATGCCGAAATCGGTGAACAGCGCGCCGAACAGCGCGCGGTGCTCGATCTTGCCGAACAGATTGGGATGGCTCGGATTGTCCTCGTACACCACCGGCGCGCCCGCGGCCCCGGTGTTGTCGATGATCACGTTGACCTTGTAGCGGGCAAAAATATTCGTGGAATTCGGCGCCTCTCCCATGCCTGGCTGGGGCGGTCCGCCTTCGCGCGGGCCTTGCGCGCCATCGGGGCGCAACAGGGATTCGGCGTTGTCCACCATGTCGGCTTGCATGGCGTCGAGGTGCGCGCACACGGCGGTCACGTCGAGGTGGTGTTTTTTCACGTCCTCGACGAGATGGGCGATGGCGGAGGTCGCGATGCGCCGGTTGAGTTCGCGCACGGCCGCGCGATGCTCGCGTTCCCATTGCGGCATCTTCTGCATGATGATCTGCAGCTCGTCCTGGAGGGTTTCGATCTCCGCGCGGACCGCCTCCTGTATCTTCGCGTCGAGCTTGGCGAAATCCTCCGGACCCATGACCTCGGTGCCGGACATGGGTGCGAGCGCCAAGCCCGAAGGCGTGCGGATGAGCGCGACATTGCGCTCCTGGGCCTTTTTCTGGAAAGCGCCGAAGATCGATTCGTGGCGCTCCTTCATGCGCTCTTCGATGGCCTGGCGCTGGGCGCGGTAATCGTCGCTCTCGAAAGCGGTCGGCAGGACCGATTTCAAATCGTCGATCAGATGTTCCATCTCGGCGCGAAACGGCCGCGCTCGGCCGGTGGGCAGCGCCAGCGTCTTGGGCTTGTGCGGATCGGCGAAATTGTGGACGTAGCACCAGTCGGGCGGCGCCGGGCGGTCGGCGGCTTGGTGTTCGAGGAAATGGCGCACCATGCGGTGCTTGCCCGTGCCGGTCGGGCCGAGGGCGAACATGTTGTAGCCCTCTTGGCGCATGCCGACTCCGAAGCGGATGGCTTCGAGCGCGCGCTCCTGGCCCAGCGCCTCGTCCGCGGGCTTGAGCGTCGCGGTGGTCTCGAAGCCGAGCGCGGCCGGATCGGTGCGGCGGCGCATCTGGTCGGCGGATAGCGGCTTCACGGCCATGGCATTCATTCCCCGGGTGATTCAGTCCTGGTTTTCGATGCGTTCCATGTCCGCATCCGACAGGCCGAAATGATGGCCGATCTCGTGAACGAGGACATGGCGCACGACGCGCGCCATGGTCTCCCCCGTCTCGCACCAGTAATCGAGCATCGGCCGACGGTACAGGAAGATCATGTCGAGGTCCTGACGGACATCCTGGGTCGTTTGCCGGTCGAGCGAAACGCCGCGATAGAGACCCATGAGGTCGAAGGGCGAATCAAAACCCATTTCGGCCAGAGTCTCGTCGTCGGGAAATTCGTCGACCCGAATGACGACATTCGCGATGCGCACGCGCAGGTGCTCGGGCAGCGTCAGCAGGGCATCCGTCGCGAGCGCCTCGATGTCGTCGAGCGAGGGCGGAGTGGTCGGTGGCGCCATCGAAGTCCCTCCTATCCTCTGAGGTCTCAAGTTCCAGGTACCCGCCGCCTTGCCTCGTGAGGCCGCGGCAACCATGTTCGCTTATATCTAGGCGTGCGGATGGGCGAAGGGGAGGGGTGCATGGCGCGGATATTGTCGGGCGAGGCGAGGGCGCTGACCCTCGAATCCATCAAGGATTGGCAGGCGGTCGAGGGCCGCGATGCCATCCGCCGGGATTTCGTCTTCAAGGATTTCAACCAGGCCTTCGGTTTCATGGCGCGCGTGGCGCTCCAGGCCGAGCGCATGGACCACCATCCCGAATGGTCGAACGTTTACAACCGCGTCTCGATCACGCTGACCTCGCACGATGCGGGCGGCCTGACCGAGCGCGACGTGAAGCTCGCGCGCTTCATCGACCAAGCGTCCGTCTGACCCGCCGGGTCTCTCGGTTCTCGGATCTCGGTTCCTCGGATCGGGGCTCTTCAGATCGCTTCATCGAGCGCGCGGATCAGGCGCTGGACCTCCTCGGCCGTATTGTAATGGGCGAGGCTCGCGCGCACGACGCCGCCTTGCGGCAAAAGGCCGAGGGCATCGATGAGCCTTTGGGCGTAATAGTGTCCGGACAGCACGCCGATCTTGTGCGCGGCCAGCTTGGGCGGAAATTCGGACGCTTGGCGGCCTTCGACGGCGAAGGCGAACACAGGCGCGCGCGCCGTACCCGTCTTGGTGCCGATCAGGCGCACGCCCTTTTTCGTCGAGAGATAATCGTGGAGCGGCTGGGCGATTTCCGCCTCGCTTCGGGCGGCGAGATCGAACACGGGTTTCACTTGATCCGCGAAGGGCCGGTTGGTGCCGGGGAAATGCCGCTCGTGCAATGCCGAGATGTAGTCGGCGATGCCGGTCAGCGCGCCCACGACCTCGAAATCGTAGCCGCCGACATTGAGCTTCAGGGGCAACTCGTCCTCGGCGATGAAGAAATGATTCTGGCCCTTGAGACGGCGCATCAATCCGCGCTCGACGTACATCATCGCGTGGTGCGGACCGTAAATCTTGTAGAGGCTGCACAGATAGACATCGACACCGAGCGTCTTCACGTTGACGTGCGCATGCGGCGCGCCCGCGACCCCGTCCGCGCAGACAAGCGCGCCCGCGCCGTGCGCCAGGCGCGCGATTTCCGCCAGATCGTTGAACGTGCCGGTGACGTTCGAACAATGCGTGACCGCAACGATGCGCGTGCGCTCGTTCAGCAGGGCCTTGAGGTCGTCGATTTCGAGATCGGCCGTGTCGGGATGGACGCGCCATTCGCGCACCAAGACGCCGGCATCGGTCAGCCGCCGCCAGGCGCCGTTGTTCGCCTCGTGGTCGAGATTGGTCACGATCGCTTCGTCGCCCGGCTTCAGAATGGAACGCATCGCCTGGGTCAGGACATAGACGTTCAGCGTCGTCGAGTGGCCGATCACGATTTCCTCGACGCCCGCGCCGACAAGCTCGGCCATGCGCGCTTTGGCCTCGTCGAGCCGGCGCGCGGCCTCGGCCGAGGCGCCGTAAACGCCCTTGGGCTGAACCTGGCACTCGGTCATGAACGCCGTCATGCGCTCGACCACGGATTTGGGCACCAGCGTGCCGCCCGCGTTGTCGAAATAGCCGAAGCCGTCGTCGAGCTGCGGGAATTGCCGGCGCGCATAGGCGATGTCGAAGGTCATGGTGCTTCTCCGGTTCGCGCCCAGGCTAGGAATGGGTTTCGGCGGCGTCAACGCGGTCACGCCGGCGTGCCGCCGCCTCGCGCTGTACGATATACAGGCACGAACCGGCGATGATCGCGGCGCCGATGAAGGAATACACCGTCGGCACCTGATCGAAGGCGAAATAGGCCATGAGCGCGACCATGGGCAATTGCGCATAGAGGAACGGCTGGACATAGCTCGCCTCGGTCAGGGCATAGGCGCGCGTGAGCCCGAGATGGCCGATGGTCGTGCCGGCGCCCACGCCCGCGAGGTATAGCAATTGGCGCGCATCGACGACTTGCCAGCCCGGACCCAGGCCGATCGCGGGTGCGCCCGTGACGACGAACGCGGTCAGGGGTACGAGATAGATCGTCATGTAGGTCATGATGGCGTTGGGATGTTCGGTCCGCGCGAGCAGCTTGACCGCGATCGCCGCCGAGGCAAAGCACAGTGAGGACACGAGCGCGATAAGGCTCACCGGATCGAAGGTGCCGGCACCCGGGCGCATGATGATCAACATGCCGGCAAAGCCAAGGCCGATCGCGGTCCAGCGGCGCAGGCGCAGCCGCTCGCCGAGAATGGCGCCTGCGAGCAGGGCGGTGAAGATCGGCGTGGTGAAGGACAGGCTGGTCGCATCCGCCAGCGGCAAGCGCGAAAGCGCCGTGAACCAACTCAGCATGGCGATAAGGCCGAGAACCGCGCGCACCGTGTAAAGGTCTAGCCGCTTGGTGCCGAGCACGCGCCAGCCTTTCGCCCACACCCAGGGCAACATGAAGGCAAGGCCGAAGACGCAGCGAAAAAAAGCGATCTCGAAGACGTGAATTTCGGCCGAGATGTGGCGGATGAAGCCGGCTCCGGCGGTGAAGCCCATTGCGGCGAGGACCATCCACAAGGGCCCCCGGATGGCGGGGGCTAGGGCGGCGAGACGGGCGAGGAAGTCGCGCATGGGGCTCCGGTCGTGCCCGGACTCGCCGGCTGCACCTATGGCATTATAGGAGCGTTCGCGCCTGTGGCATCATGGGGCGTTCGCGCCCGTGGCATCATGGGGCGTTCGCGCCCGTGGCATCATGGGGCGTTCGCCCCGGCCGAAAATGCCGGGTTTTGGCGCGAGATGCGATTGAAGCTCCTCGGATTTCCCGATCCCCGTTCGACATCGAGATCATGGCCATGACCGAAAAACCGCTTTGGACGCCTTCACCCGCTCGCATTGCGTCCGCCAATCTCACCGCCTTCGCCGCCGCGTATGGCGCGCGCGTGGGACAAGGATTTGCCGATTACGACGCGCTGTGGCGCCACTCGGTCGAGGCGCCCGAGGCGTTCTGGGGTTTCGTGTGGGAATGGGGCGAGGTCGTGGGCGAGCGGCGCGACTCGCCGGTGATTGCCGACAGGGAACGCATGCCGGGGGCGAAATTCTTTCCCACGGCACGGCTCAATTTCGCCGAGAATCTGTTGCGTCGGCGCGACGGCGGGGAAGCCCTGGTGTTTCGAGGCGAGGACAAGGTCAAGCGCCGGCTGAGTTACGCCGAACTTTACGCCGAGACGTCGCGCATGGCCCAGGCGTTCGCGGCCCAAGGCGTGAAGGCGGGCGACCGGGTGGCGGGATTCCTGCCGAACATGCCCGAGGCCATCATCGCCATGCTCGCCGCGTCCTCGCTCGGCGCGGTGTGGTCCTCGGCCTCGCCCGATTTCGGCGCCCAGGGCGTGCTCGACCGCTTCGGCCAGATCGACCCGACCGTGCTCGTGGCGGTCGAGGGCTATCACTACAACGGCAAGGCACACGATTGCTTGGCGAAGCTCGGGGAAGTGGTCGCGGGCCTGCCCGGACTCAAGCGCGTCGTCGTGGTGTCCTATACGCGCGCGCGTCCCGCGCTTGATGGCATCGCGAACGCCGCGCACTGGGACGATTTCGTGACGCCCTTCGCCGCCAAGGACATCGCGTTCGCCCGCATGGCATTCAACGCGCCGCTGTTCATCATGTTCTCCTCGGGCACCACGGGCGTGCCAAAATGCATCGTCCACGGCATCGGCGGCACGCTGCTGAAGCATCTCGTCGAACTGCGCCTTCATTCGGACGTGAAATCGGGCGATCGGGTGTTCTATTTCACGACCTGCGGCTGGATGATGTGGAATTGGCTGGTTTCGGGCCTCGCCGCGGGCGCCAGCCTGATGCTTTACGACGGCTCGCCCTTCCATCCCGACGGCAATGCGCTGTTCGACTTTGCCGACGCGGAAAAATTCACCTTTCTCGGAACCTCGGCGAAATTCATCGACGCCGCGGCCAAGGCGGGCATCGAGCCCCGGCGGACCCATTCGCTGGCGAGCGTGCGCACGCTCGCCTCCACCGGCTCGCCGCTGGTGCCTGAAAGCTTCGACTACATCTACGACAAGGTGAAACCCGACATCCATCTCGCGTCGATTTCGGGCGGTACCGACATCATCGGCTGCTTCGTGCTCGGCAATCCGACGGGTCCCGTCTGGCGCGGCGAAATCCAGTGCCGCGCGCTCGGCGTCAAGGTCGATGTCTTCGACGACGATGCCAAGCCCGTGCGCGGCGAAAAGGGCGAATTGGTCTGCACCGCGCCGTTTCCCTCCATGCCCATCGGCTTCTGGAACGATCCCGGCGACAAGAAATACCGCGCCGCCTATTTCGACCGCTTCGACAATATCTGGTGCCACGGCGATTACGTATCGCTGAACGCGCACGGCGGGATGGTGATCTACGGCCGCTCGGACGCCGTGCTCAATCCCGGCGGCGTGCGCATCGGCACGGCCGAAATCTACCGTCAGGTCGAGCGCGTCCACGAGGTCGTGGAAAGCCTGGTCATCGGACAGGACTGGGACAACGACGTGCGGGTGGTGCTGTTCGTCGTGCTGCGCCCGGGCACCGCGCTCGACGACGCGCTTGGTGCCCGCATCAAAGCGGAGATTCGCGCCAACACCACGCCCCGTCACGTGCCCGCGCGAATCGTGCAAGTCGCCGACATCCCGCGCACCCGTTCGGGCAAGATCACCGAGCTTGCCGTGCGCGATGTCGTGCACGGTCGGGCGGTCAAGAACAAGGAGGCCCTCGCCAATCCCGAGGCGCTCGATCTGTTCAAGGACCTGCCCATGTTACAAAGCTAAGGCCATGGCAAAGCCGAGGCCAAGTCAAAGCCGGCGCCAAGCCAAAGCCGAGGCCAAGTCAAAGCCGACGCCATGGCCAGGCTGAAGCCAGGAACGAGGAGTTAGCAATGAACACGGTGGAGCCGCGCGGCCGGTTGGGCTTGCGTCCCGCGATCGAGAATCTGACCCCCCAGCTCATCCGCGAAGTATCGCTCGTCGGCCAGGGGGTGCCCGACGTCATCGCATTGTGGTTCGGCGAGCCGGACCTGCCCACGCCCAAGGTCGTGCGCGACGCTGCGGCCAAGGCGCTCGCCGATGGGCAAACCTTCTACAATCCCAATCGCGGCATCGCCCCGCTGCGCGAGGAATTGGCCGTCTATAATTCGCGTCTCTACGGCCGGAAAATCGAGACCGAGCGCGTGACCGTGACGCCGTCCGGCGTGCAGGCGATCATGCAGACGGGGCAAGCGATCATCGATCCGGGCGACGACGTGCTTGCGGTCGCGCCGCTCTGGCCCAATTGCCGCGAGATCGTCCACATCATGAGCGGCGGCTGCCGGACCATGATGCTCGATTTCAAGGACGGGCGCTGGTCGCTCGATCTCGATCGCCTGTTCTCGATGGTGCGCCCCAATACCCGCCTTTTGATGGTCAATTCGCCGAACAATCCGACCGGCTGGACGATGACCGGCGAGGAACAAAAGGCGATGATCGAGTTCTGCCGCCAGCGCGGCATTTGGATCATGTCGGACGAGGTTTACGCGCGCCTGGTGTTCTCCGGCGCCGCCGCCGCGCCGTCCTTCCTAGAACACGCCGATCCCGAGGACCGGGTGATCGTGGTCAACTCGTTCTCCAAGCCCTGGGCGATGACGGGCTGGCGGGTGGGCTGGCTGGTCCATCCCCCGGCCCTCGCCAAGACCTTCGAGATGCTCGGCGAATACAACATGTCCTGCGCCACGACCTTCGCCCAGCACGGCGCCGTCGCCGCGCTGAAATTCGGCGAGGATTTCGTCGCCCAATCCGTCGCGCGCTACCGGCAGGGCCGCGACATCGTCCACCAGCGGCTGTCGGCCAATCCACGCGTGCGCATCGGCCGGCCCGACGGGGCGTTCTATGCCTTCTTCGCGGTGGACGGCATGACGGATAGCCTTAAGGCGGCCAAGGATCTGGTGCTGAAGGCCCATGTCGGACTCTCGCCCGGCGCCGCTTTCGGGCCGGAATGCGAAGGCTATCTGCGCCTGTGTTTCGCCAAATCGGCCGAAACCGTCACGACGGCCATCGACCGCATCGAGGATTTCATCGCCAAGGAGATGAAATGATCGTCGTCGTCTTCGAGGTCGTGCCCAAATCCGGGCGCGCCGCGGATTATTTCGCGCTCGCCGGGGAATTGCGCGCCGAGCTCGAAACCATCGACGGCTTCGTCTCGGTGG
>CAMAPP010000005.1 GCA_945860095.1 Rhizobium sp. Q54
GCGCCGGCGCGCCGGCGCGACCGAACACCCAATAGCCGCTCGCGAGCGCGACGAGCAGCAAAGCGGCGGCGACCCATTTCGTGCGCGCGGATTGGGCCCGCAAGCGCTCGGTCGCGCGGACCAATCCCTGGCCTGGACCGCCCGGCGGATTTTCGGGCGGACGGGAGAATTCGTTCATGACTTGTTTCCTTGCCGCGCCCGGCGCGGCTGCGGGGGAAATTAGCCGATTCCGCCCGCTGGGTCTATTTTTTTATCGCCAGGCGATAACACCGATGCCCGTCTTATACAGGCCTGGGGCTTATGTCCGACTGCGGGGTCGCAATGGCAAGGCCAACAAAGGATCTTCCGGCCAGGGGTGCTTGGGGTACCGCCCGCGCATCTCGCCGCGCACCTGAATATAGGAATTCGTCCAAAAGCTCGCCAGATCGCTCGTGACCGCCACCGGCCGACGGGCCGGGGACAGGAGTTCCAGCGTCAGCGACGCCCTGCCGCCCGCGATGACCGGGGTCGCGGCCATGCCGAAAACCTCTTGCAGGCGGACCCGCACGGTCGGGCCGCGCTCGGAGGCGTAGTCGATGGCATGGGATGCGCCCGTCGGCAGGGTGCAGCGTTCGGGCGCGAGCGCCACCATCGGGCCGCGCAGCGCGCGCGGGATGGCGTCGCCGAGCACGGCGGCGAGATCGAGGCGCGCGAGATGGGCGCGTCGGCTCATGCCCGCGAGATAGGGCACGAGCCAGTCCTCGAGCGAGGCAGTCAATGCGCCGTCGCCGAGATCGGGCCAGGGGTCCTCGGGAAATGTCCGCCGCAGGAAGGCGATGCGCGCCTGCAAGGCGCGCGCGCCATCGCTCCACGGTAGGCAGCCGAGGCCGATTGCGCGCACGCCCTCGGCCATGGCGGCGGCGACGCGCGCGGGATCGGCGTTCTCGAGTTTGCGCTCCTCGAGGACGAGCGCGCCGAAACGGCGTTGGCGGCGTTGGGTCACCGCTTCGGCGCGCGCCTCCCAATGGACGTGCTCGACCTCCGCGATGCGCGTCGCGAACTGGCGTTCAATGTCCGCGCGCGCAAGCGGTGCCGCGAGGAATATTCGCGCGTCGCCGCTTTGTCCGTCGGTTGTCGCCACGGCGAGGAATTCCTCGACCGCCAGGGCGTCGCCTTCGTCGAGCACGCCGCCGCCGCCGCCCGAGAAGCGATAGCGCCGTTCGCCGCCGCGCCGTTGCGCCACGCGGTCGGGATAGGCCAAGGCCAGAAGCGGGCCCGGGTCGCGCGCTGCGCCCCGCGTCTGCGCGCGTGCGATGCGGCGAAGCTGGCGGGCGGCCTCGCGCACGCGTTCGCGCGCGCCGTATCCGATGCGCATCCCCGCGCGCCCGCCCTCGCCGCCGCCCGCAAAAACCGTATCCAGCCGCGTGCGCAGATCGGCATCGCGCGCGCCTTCGAGCACGTCGCGTTCCGACAGCACAGCCGCGAGATCGCAAGCAAGGCCGCGCGCCGCCGCGTCGGGCGCCGCCTCGATCATGTGCGCCAAGCGCGGATGCAGCGGCAGAGCCGCCATCGCCTTGCCGAGCTTGGTGATGCCGCCCGCCTCGTCGAGCGCACCGAGTGCGATCAGAAGCGCCCGCGCCTGGCCGAACGCGGCCTCGGGCGGTGGGTCGATCCAGACAAGGGCGCCCGGATCGCGCGCGCCCCAAGCCGCCAATTCGAGCGCGAGCGGCGCCAGATCCGCCTGCAGGATTTCCGGTGTGTCGTGGCGGGCAAGGGCGCGCTCCTCCGCCGGCGTCCACAGGCGGTAGCATATCCCCGGCCCCAGCCGCCCGGCGCGGCCGCGCCTTTGCTCGGCGGCGGCGGCGGACACGCGCACGGTGTCGAGCCGCGTCATGCCGGTGCTGGGATCGAAGCGCGGCACCCGCTTGTATCCGCCATCGACCACGACGGCGATGCCGTCGATGGTCAGGCTGGTTTCGGCGATCGTCGTCGCCAGCACGACCTTGCGCATCCCAGGCGGCGCCGGCGCGATGGCCCGGTCTTGCGTCGCAACCGGCAGAGCGCCGTAAAGCGGCGCGACCTCGACATCGTCCGGCAGGGCGCCCGCCGCCAAAGCGGCGGCGGTGCGCCGGATATCCGCCTCGCCCGGCAGGAAGCCGAGCACGCTGCCCGTGGTTTCGCCGAGGGCACGGCGCACGGCCGCGGCCATGTCGTCGGCCAGGCGCGTGTTCCGGCCGCGGGGCAAATGCCGGGTCTCGACCGGGTATTGCCGACCGGGCACCTCGATGCGGCTCGCCCCGCCGAGGCGATCGGCCAAGTTTCCGGCGTCCAGGGTTGCGGACATGACAAGGACGCGAAGATCGGGCCGCAGCGCTTGGCGCGCGTCGAGGGTCAAGGCGAGCGCCAAATCGCCGTCCAGGCTCCGCTCGTGGAACTCGTCGAAGACCACGAGACCCACGCCTTCGAGCGCCGGATCGTCTTGCAACCGCCGGGTTAGAATGCCTTCGGTCACCACCAGAATGCGTGTGCACGCGCTCGCGCGCGAATCGAAGCGCACGCGGTAACCCACGGTTTCCCCGACATCTTCGCCAAGCGTCGCGGCCATGTACCGGGCGGCCGCGCGCGCCGCCAGGCGTCTTGGTTCGAGCATGACGATGGTGCCCGCGAGCCACGGCGCGTCCAGAAGCGCGAGCGGCACGCGCGTCGTTTTTCCGGCGCCAGGGGATGCGACCAGAACCACCGGGCGGCCTTCGCCAAGCGCCGCAGCGAGCCGCGGAAGTGCGTCATCCACGGGCAGATTGGGGCCGTTCGATGTTTTAGTTCTTGTCAAGCGGACAGCCGGCTCGGAAGCGAAAAATCACATACACCTCGAAAAGCCAAGAAATATGGGCGATTCCACGCTTCGTGTGTTGAAAAATGCAGCGCGTTGTGATTCCGTGTTCTTACTGCAAGTCGCGGGGAATGACCCCGCACGCTCATTGGAGGATGTTTACATGGCAGACAAGAAAGCAGGAAAGGCGAAGCCCCCCGTCACGTTGAAGCATTTGTCCGCCGCGCTCGCCGATGCCCACGGCATGACGAAGAAGCAGACGGAAGCCGTGCTTGGCGGATTGGTGGATCTTGTAACGAAGCACCTGAAGAAGGGTGACAAGATCCGCATGGCGGGCCTCGGAATCCTGCAAGTGCGCAACCGCTCGGCGCGCATGGGCCGCAACCCGGCGACGGGCGAAGCCATCAAGATCAAGGCCAGCAAGAAGGTCGCGTTCCGCGCGGCGAAGGAATTGAAGGAAGCCGTCTAAGAATACGGCGCCACCGCCCCGCGCCCGGAAAAGGCGCGGGGCGGCGCGCGCCCGCGGCATTTCTTTTTCGCGGCAACTGCGATTTTCGCAGCCGAGCATGCCGAGCGCGCGCCTCGATCTCGACATGATTTTTTTCGCCCGACGTTTTGGGAATTTGGCCTCCGCCACTGTCTTGGGATTTTGGCTTCCGCCATGGCGGGTCCGGCGCGTCGCATGGGGCTAGGCGTCGGCGCGCGGCCGCGCGCATGGGGCTTTGCGTCGCCGCGCGCACTCGGCCACACTTGCGGCCCAGCCACGCTTGCGGTCTAGCCACATTTGCGGTTTGGCCACGTTGGCAATCTGGGATGTCCGCGCATCGTGTGCGCGTGCGGACGCAAAAGATGGGGGCATCATGCCGGTACGAAATATCTGGAGCTTGCCGATCGGCCATACGCACGACCTGGCCGCGACCGCGGGCGCGCTGACCTTCGTCGGTGGCGCGGGCGATTTCGATTCGCGCGGCCGCATCCGAAATCCGGGCGATCTCGCAAAACAAATCGACGGCACGGCCGCGAATATCGCGGCGGCCTTGGCCGTCGAACATTGCACGCTCGACGACGCGGTGAAGCTCAAGGCGTTCTACACGGCCGGTCCCGAAATCGACGATTGGCACGTCATCGCGGCGCTGGCGCGTCATTTCCCCGCCGACCCCATGCCCGCGATCAGCACGGTTCCGGTGCCGATGCAGCCCTGGGCCGGTCAGGCGATCCAGGTCCAGGTCATGGCCCAGCGCGGCTGGCGCGCGCTCGGCGATATCCGCGCCGCGCCGCGGCCCGTACCGCCCGCCAAGCGCGCCGCGTTCGGCGGGCGCGCGGTCACGGGGGGCTTGCGCGCGGGCGAGTTCATCGCCATCGCCAATCGCACGGCCGAGGACGGCGAAGGCCGCGTCTCCCACCCGGGCGACGGCGTGGCGCAAAGCCACGCCATCATGGCGATGCACGAAGCGACGCTGGCGGCGCTCGGAGCCTCGTTTCAGGACAGCGTGAAGATGGAGGGCTATTACTTCGGCACCACGCGCGAGCAATGGGCGCCGCTCGCCAAGGCGCGCGCCAGCCATTTCCGCGAACCCGGCCCGCCCGCGACCGTCGTGCCGTGCCAGCTGCTTTATCCGCAGGGGGCCCTGACCAAGATCGAAGTCACCGCCATGCGCGAGCTGTGGAACGGCTTCGACAAATACATCCCGCGCGAGGACCATTGGCCCAAGCGCGTTTGGGACTGGCCGATTCCCTTGCCGTACCGCCAAGCCATCGGGTTGCGCGATACGATCTGGCTCGGCGGCCAGGTGCCGTCGCGCCCCTTCAGCAATTCGGGCTTGCGCGTGCTCGAGGGTCAGCTTCAGCCCCAGGTGCGCTTCACCATGAGCTATATCGAGGATCTGCTGCGCCCCTACGGCCGCAGGCCCGCGGATTTGAAGCTCATGGTTTGCTATTTTGCGTCCTCGGGCGCGCCGGAAGACACCGAGGCCTTTGTGCAAACCCTGGCCGATTGCGTCGGCGGGGCCTTGCCGCCCATGACTCTCATCGCCCAGCCGAAGATGCATTCGCCCGAGAACACGGTCGAAATCTGGGGCGTCGCGCAATACTGAGTACCGCCGCTTAGGTCGAGACGGAAAAGACGGAGAATCCGCCATGCGCTTTGTCGCCGCGACGATGAAGCACGAGACGAACACGTTTTCGCCCATCGCCACGCCCTTGGCGTCCTTCGCCATCGGCCGTCCCTCGGGCAAGCCACCCTCGGGAAGCGAGGCGATCGCGGGATTGACCGGCACGAACACGGGGCTTGCCGCCTATATCGATCTCGCGCGCGAGGCGGGGGCGGAACTCGTGGTGCCGGTCTCGGGCGGCGCGGCGCCGAGCGGCCCCGTGGCCGACGCGGCGTTCGAGTATTTTTCGGGCGCGATCCTGGACGCGGTGCGACGGGGCTGCGATGCGCTGTTCCTCGATCTCCACGGCGCGATGGTCACCGAGAGCCACGACGACGGCGAGGGCGAGCTGTTGCGCCGCATCCGCGCGCTCGCACCCGAATTGCCGATTGCGGTCTCGCTCGACTTCCACACGAACATGAGCCCGGACATGGTCGCGGCCGCGACCGTGATGACCGGCTATTGCACCTATCCCCATATCGACATGTACGCGACGGCCAAGCGCGCAGGCCGCACCTTGCTGCGCGCGCTCAAGGGCGAAATCCGGCCGCGCATCGTCTGGGGCAAGCGGCCCATGCTGACCCACACGCTGAAACAAGCGCCGTCCATGCAGCCGATGAAGGACATCATGGACAAGGCGATGGCGGTCGAGGCGGCGGGCTTCGTGCTGAACGCCTCGGTATTCGGGGGCTTTCCCATGGCCGATATCCCCCATGTCGGCCTGACCGCGATCATCGTCGCGGACGAGGGTCAGATCGCCTTCGCCGAGCGCCTGCGCGACGAATTGCTGGATGAGGCCTGGCGGCGGCGCGCGGATTTTGTCTATGCGTCCGAGCCCCTGGCAAAGTCCTTCGCGCACGCCAAGACCCTCGAGGGCGGCCCCATCGTATTGGTCGATCACGGCGACAACGTGTTTTCCGGCGGCACCCAGGACGTGATGGAGACGGTCGCGGAAGCCTTTCGCCAAGGCCTCGCCGACATGGCGGTGGGTCCCATTTGGGACCCGGCGGCGGTCAAGGCCATGGTCAAGGCCGGGGTAGGCGCCAAGGTGTCGATCAAGCTCGGCGGCCGCACCTCGATGCCCGCGCTCGGCTTGCAGGGCCGACCGATGGAGGTCTCGGGCACCGTGCGGCGCGTGACCGACGGCCGTTACAAGGTGACGTGCCCGATGAACACGGGCATCACCCTCGATCACGGAATATCGGTTGTGCTCGACACCGGAACGGCGGAAATCCTGGTTTGTTCCGAGCGCATGGAGGCCTTCGATCTCGGCGTCTTTCGCCACGCGGGCATCGAGCCCACGGCCAAGAAATATTTGCTCATCAAGTCGCGCCAGCATTTCCGCGCGGGCTTCGAGCCCATCGCCAAGCATGTCGTGCTGCTGTCGGGGCCGGGAGTGACGAGTTCGGATTACTCGCTGTTCCGCTTCGAGCGCGTGCCGCGCCCGCTCTATCCGCTCGATGCGGACATGCGCCTCAGTACTTGAGCGCGGTCTTGGCGTCCGGCGCACGGTGCTGCAATAGGGCGTTCGCGCGCGTCTCCATCTCGTCCCGAGGCTTAAGGCGCCGCGCTTGCGCCGCCGTGACGATGGGATGGCGCCGCGCGGCGGACAAAGCGTTCGCGGCCTGCCAGCAATCGTCCGGATTGGATACCCAGAGCGCGGGATCGAGCGTGCGCATGTCGAAGACGCGCGAATGGCTGCGCAGGGTCTTCTTCGGCCCGCGCGTGTATTCGTGGAAATAGGACATCACGAGTTCGCGCGGGCTCCGATAGATGGGATCGCGGTAGCGCAACCAGACGTGATTGGTTTTGGAAATGGCGCCCCAGTGCCGGCCCCGCCGGAACAGCGCGACCGCGTGATCGTCGTCGCCCGTGGCCTGCATCTCGACGAGCAAGGGCGGCGCGCCCGCGAGCCACAGCGCGCAGGCGGCGACGAAGGCGCCTTCGAGGCAATGCGCGTGACCCGCGCGCAAAGCACTCGCGACCGACAGGCAGGTATCGCCGCCGGATTCGAAATTGGTCGGAAAGGCCGAGACGAAATCCTGGATTCGCTCGGGTGTGCGCAAACGCGCAAGTAACGCCGCCTCGCGCCGCCGAAGCCCCAAGCGGACGCCGAGCGCGATGCCGCGCAAAATCGTGCCCCGCCGATTTAGAAGCGCGTCGGCGCGAAGGGCGCCAGGTCGAGCTTCGTCGCGCGGCCCGCGGCCAAATCCGCGATCGCCTCGGCGGTCACCGCGGCGAGCGTCAGGCCGAAATGCCCGTGGCCGAAGGCGCACAGCACATTGGGCAAACCCGGCGCGCGGCCGATCACGGGTTTGGAATCGGGGAAGGACGGACGGAAACCCATCCACGGCTCGGCGCCGTCGGCGTCGAGGCCCGGCACCATGGTTTTCGCGCGCGCGATCATCGGCTCGAGGCGTTTGTAATTGGGCGGTGCCTTGAGTCCGGCCAACTCGTCCGTGCCGACGACGCGCAGGCCCTTTTCCATGGGCGTGAGGAAGAACCCGCCCTCGTGCGATTTCACCGGCACGCGCATCTCGACGCCCGGGCGCGGCAGCATGGCGTGATAGCCGCGCTCGGTGTCGAGGGGCACGCGCGCGCCCGCGTCGCGCGCGAATTTCTTCGACCAAGCGCCGGCCGATATGACGACGATGTCGGCGGCAAGCGGCGCCGTGTCGGTTGCGATCTCGGTCTTGCCGTCGGCGCGCTTGGCGATGGCGCGGGCCTCGCCGCGCACGAAGATTCCGCCCTTGCGCCGGATGGCTTCGGCGATGCCTTGGGATAGGCGCAGGGGATTGACGATGTGGTCCATGTCCTCGCGGTAGAACGCGCCAGCGAAACCCGCGCGCAAGGCCGGCTCGATCTGTCGAATTTCCTCGCCGCCGAGCGCGCGGATGGGCACGCCGTGGCGTTGGCGCAATTCCAGGCCCCAGCGCGCCCGGTTGAACGCAGCCTCGGTCTCGAAGACCTCGAGCGAGCCGCGTCGGCGGATGAGCGCCTCGGCCCCCGCATCGGCGATGAGCGGCGCGTAGGCGATCTTCGCGCGCTCGAGCAGCGTGCCGAAATCGGCGACGAAGCGCTCGACGCGCGCGGTCGTGCTCGAGGCGAGGAAGCGCACAAGCCACGGCGCAAGGCGCGGCAGATAGGACCAGCGGACCGCGAGCGGCCCCATGGGATCGCGCAGCATCCCCGGCACCCGCCACAGGATGCCCGGCATTGCGACCGGCAGCGCGGTGTGGTCGGACATCATGCCGGCATTGCCGAACGAGCACGATTCGCCCGGCGGGCCCGGATCGATGACCGTCACGCTCCAACCGTCGCGTTGCAGATAGGCGGCGCCGCACAGCCCGACGATGCCCGCGCCGATCACGACGGCTTGGCCGCGATTGCCTTCAGCCATTCTTCTCCCCCCAACATGCCGACACGTTTGGTTCCGCGCTTCCATCCGCGGCGGGGACAGTCAAGGTTGCGCGCGGGCGGGAGGTCAAGCGGGATATTGGCGACGCCTTAGACGACCTTCGCCGCCACTTGGTACTGGACGATGGCCGGTTCGGAGGCGAAGAACTGCCGGAAATGGCCCATGACACCCTTCATGTCGGGGCTGTTCAAATTGCGCTCGATGGCTTCCTCGCTGTCCCACAGGGTGACCGAGACGACCTTCGCGCTGGCGCGGTCCTCGAGCAGCATATAGCCGGCGACAAGCCCCTTGCCCTTGAAGGCACCGGTCGCCTTGGGCCATTCGGCGATGGCCTCGTCGAGGCGGTCGGTCTTCATGGTGACGGTGAAGACGCGTGCGAACATGCGGTTCTCCCGATTGATTCTTGGTTCCGATGGGATCCTGTCGCGCCGCGGGCCGCGGGGTTTCGCCCGCGGCCCGTCGCCGAATTCGCCTGTCCGCCGGGTCAGGCGGAAAGTTGGAATTCCTTGAATCGCTTGGACAGCTCGTCGATGCGCCCCGGCTCGCCCCACCACATGGGATCGTTGTACAGGTGCTTGGGGTTGTTCGGATCGGGCACCCACTTCTTGCGGAAATCGGCGGGGATCAACTCGATCGCCTTCCTCGACGTGGGCACATAGGTCTGGGCCTCGGCGTATTTGGCGAGAACCTCGGGCTTGCTCATGTAGTGATTGAACAGCCGCATAACCGCCGCCTTGTTCTTGGCGCCCTTGGGGATGACGTAGGTGCTGAAGAAGACCATGAGCTGGTCGGTCGCGTAGCCGAGCGGCACGCCCGCCTGATTGGCGCTGAGCACGCGGCCGGCATAGGTGTTGGAGAAATCGAGCTCGTTGGCTTGCAGCAAACTCGCCGTTTGCGGCGCGGTCTCGACCCAGACATTGACGTGCGGTTTGATCTTCGCCAGCGACTTGAACGCGCGGTCCACGTCGCAGGGATAGATCTTTTTGGCGTCCACGCCGTCCGCTAGCAGCGCGATCTCGATATTATCGAGCGGCCGGCCACGCAGGCCGCGCCGGCCCGGGAACTTGGCCACGTCCCAGAACTCGGCCCAGTTCTTCGGATACTTGCCTTCGGCGTGGCGCGCGGTGTGGTAGCCGATGCTGCCCGTATAGCTGTACGGGCACATCCAGAATTCCTGCTTGGCCTGCGGGAAGGCTAGATCGCCCATATTGATGACGGAATAATCCAGCGGTTCGATGAGCCCCTCGCGCGCGGCCGTCGCCACCTGGGTTGGCAAAACCTCGACCGCATCCCATTCCACGTTGCCGGTCGCCACCTGGGCCTTGAGCTTGGCGAGATCGCCCGCGCCCGTCGTGGCTATGATCTTGATGCCGGTCTCGGCCGTGAACGGATCCCAAAACAGCTTGCGCAGCCATTCCTCGTAGCTGCCGCCGTAGCTCGCGAACACGATTTGCTGTGACGTTTGCGCCTTGCCCGGCGTGATGATGAGCGGCCAGCTCGCGGCCGCGCCCGCCGCCGCCGTGCCGACGAGAAATCGGCGGCGCCCGAACGCCCCCGTCTTGCGGTTCTTGTCTGCCATGATCGCCTCCCTCGTCTCCGCCGACCGTGCCGGAATACGCGCGCGTGTCATTGGCGCGTCGATCCCATCGGGCGGCCCCTGGCGGAAAGTATCGACCGGTCTAAGTGATCAATCAATCACTAAATCCTTTACAGCAAGTCCGGCCCGGGCTTAGGCTTTTGGGTCTAGATGCCAGCGTGGGAGGTGCCATCATGTCGGCCATGGCTGCGGTTCAAAGGGATGCTCGCCCTTCTCCATCCAATACGTCTTCGTTGATCCAGGTCTTGCCGAGCGGCGGCGCGTGCGGGGCGGAGGTGCGCGGCGTCGATGCCTCGAAGACGCTCGCCCCGCAGGTGATCAAGGCGGTGCGCGATGCGCTGGTCGAACATTCCGTCGTCTATCTGCGCGACCAAGACATCACCGACGAACAATTGGTCGCCTTCGGACGCAATTTCGGCGATCTCCACGCCTACCAGGTGACCGAATACGAAAAACCGGCCCATCTGCCGCCGGAAGTCGAAATGGTGTCCAACATCTACATCGACGGCAAGCAGCAAGGCGCCTTGGGCGCGGGCGAAGCGCGCTGGCACACCGATATGTCGATGTTCGAGTTTCCGTCGTCCTTCACCTTTCTCTTTGGCGAGATCGTGCCCGAGAGCGGCGGCAATACGCGCTTTTCCAGCATGTATCGGGCCTGGGACACTCTGCCCGATGATTTGAAGCGCAAGGTGCGCGGCACCTATTCCATTCACGATGTCGCCTTCATGGCGGATGGCCGGGTTCGCCCGCCGTACACGGCAGAGGATGTGAAGGACAGGACGCAGAGCCCCGGCGGTCGGCATCCCGTGGTGCGCACGCACCCCGAATCGGGGCGCGAGGCGCTGTACCTGGGGCGCATCGGCTTCGGTTACATCTTCCCGTACTCGGTCGAGGAGAGCGATACATTGCTTGCCCAGCTGTGGGCGCACATGACCAAGCCGGAATTCATCTGGGAGCACGTCTGGCGCAAGGGCGACATCCTGATTTGGGACAATCGCGCCTTGTCGCACGCGCGCGACGCGCTCGACCCGACAAGGCCGCGCCAGATGCACCGCATCACGGCCAAGGGCGAGCGGCCGTTTTGGCTGGGCAATCCGCGCCTCAAGAGCCACGCCTACTAGGCGGCGGCGATGGCCGTCTATCGCACCCGCCCGCGCGCCGAAAGCTACGGCCAGGCCGTCGGCATCTTGCTGCTCGACGGCCGCGCGCCTTTCGTTCCGGGCGATGTGGGGAACGCGTCCAGCTACGATTACCCGGTGGTTTACAAGACCGTCGAGGGCCTGACGACCCTGCGGTGCCTTGCCCAGGAGGCGGGCTGGGAGGAAAAGGTCGTGGCGGCGGCACGCGAACTCGAGGACGCGGGCGTGCGCGGCATTTCGTCCGATTGCGGTTTCATGATCCAATATCAGCCGGCGGTCGCGGCGGCGCTGCGCATTCCCGTCTATCTTTCGAGCTTGCTGCAATTGCGCACGCTCGCGCGCTTCTTCGCCCCCGACCGCCCCATCGGCATCGTCACCGCCGATTCGGGAAATTTCTCGGTCGATTTCCTGCGCCGCACCGGCACCTTGCCGCCCAACCCCATCGTCATCCGCGGCCTTCAGGACGAGCCCGAATTCGGCTCGGCGATCATGCGCGAATCCGGCACGCTCGATTCCGACCGCATCGCCGGCGAGGCGGTCGCCGCCTGCCTGGCAATGCAGGCGGAGCGGCCGGACCTGGCCGCGATCCTGCTCGAATGTTCGGTCTTGCCGCCCTACGCCAAGTGCGTGCAGGACGCGGTCGGCCTGCCGGTGTTCGATTTCATCTCGATGATCGACTACGCGGTGTCGGGCTCGCTCCAGCGCAGCTATTCCGGCGTCTACTGACCGGCTCTAGTGGCCGGCGTCGATTGGCCGGTGTTTACCGACCCAGCGCCGCGAGGCGGCGCTCGACCCGCTCGCAGCGCTCGGCAAAGGGGTGGGTTTCCTCCTCGACGTAAATCCGCGCGACCTGGCGCGACACATCCAGAATGTACGCCCGGTCGTTCGCGCGCGCGGGCAGGTGCAGCACCGTGTCGCCGCCATGGCTCGGCACGATGCCGTTGACCGCCAGCGCGCTTGGCTGAATCGGGGCCTCGCCCGCGGCGAGGGCGCGCACGGCCTTGCGCAGGCGCTGGCGGCGCATGGCGATGCCGAGATCGGTGCTCGCCATGTTCTCGCGCGCGTGCGCGACGATGGGGCCCTGGCCTTCGAGTGCCTCGAAATCGCTCGGATTGCGCTGGCGCTCGGCGTAGGTGCGATTCCGCAGCCCGCCCGATTCGAGCATTTCGAACGCCTCGAGCGTTTTGTCCTCGGCCTTCGGCGGATCGGATTTCGGCCCGAAATAGCGCAGAGCCAGAACCTTGGAATGGCTGTCGTCGACGGGCACGATCCAGCGCGAAAAACCCGCGCGCCCAAACAAAAGTTGCCGCGAGGCGTCGAGCGAGGTGACCGCGCCCGACTGCGCCATGTTCGGCGAGATATTGTCGTGGGTGCGAATCCAGACGTGATCGCCGACCCGGCGCGCGTTGGTATAGAAGAATCCGATTTTGCGCTCGTGATAATCGACCACCGGCAGGGCGCCGAAGATGTCCGAGAATTGCGGCCCGCTGATCGTGGTGTGCAGGAAGGACGAGTGCACCGGATCCATGGAGTTGTCCATGATCTGCAACCAATTGCAGTCGTAGCGCACGCAGTAATTCGCGGCCGCCGTGTCGGGCACGACGAAGGCATCGAAGACCGGGAATTCGGGAGCCGCCTCGGGCGGGCCGAGATAGGCGAAAATCAGGCCCTGGTATTCGCGCGCGGGATAGGCCGGCTGGCAGAGTTTCTCCCTGAGGCGGCTTTCGGGCGGCTCGGCCGGGGTTTCCAAGATCGCGCCGTCCACGCCGAACAGCCAGCCGTGATAGCAGCAGCGCAAGCCGCGGTCCTCGATGCGCCCGAATTCGAGGCTCGCGCGCCGGTGGATGCAATGCTTGTGCAAGAGGCCCACGCGGCCCTCGCCATCGCGGAACAGTATCAAATCCTCGCCGAGCACGCGCACGCGCAAGGGCGCCTCGCCGAGCTCCGACACCATGGCAACCGGCATCCAGAAGCGGCGCAGATACTCCCCACACTTCGTGCCGGGGCGGACATGGGTGATCTCGGCATCTTCCGCAGCCTCGGCGGTATGGTGATAGCCACCATGGACCATGTGGGGCAGGTTGGTGCGGCGTTCCACGAAGACCTCTCTTATTGCACTTGGGCCTTATCGCATTCGGGCCTTATCGCATTCGGGCCGTGTCGCGTTCGGGCGGTGGCTTGCGCTCAGGCCGTCGAGTCGGGTGGCGCGGGCGCGCGGCGCTGCCGGCGGCGGTCGAGCTGCTGCACGGTCAGGCTGTCCTCGGCCGTGCCGTCGTGCAGGCGCGCAAGCTCGCGCCGCGCGCCGTCGAGGAACACGCGCACCTGCAAGCGCACGAGATCGGACAGATCGTCGGGCATCGGCATGGCATAGACGTGCTTGCGAATGCCGAGAAACACCACGGCGCCGTGCAGCGCCATCGCCAGCTCGCGTTCGCCGCGCAACATGGGGGCTTGGTCGAAATCCGGCAGGCCCGAATCGGCCCGCAAGGCGCCGATCATGGGGCGAAGAAGTTTTTCCGTCAGCGGCACGCTGTAACGCCGCGCCATGTCCGCGCCCTCGAGGCCCGCGCGCACGAACAAGCGCACCGACAGCGCGCCCGCGCGCTCGAGATAGGCGACGTAAAGCCGGGCCACGCGCTCTTCCAAAGGCTGGGCGCGGTTGGCGAGCAGCATCGTCCAATCGTCGTCCCACAGCCGCGCGAAGGTGGTTTCGAACACCTTGTCGATGAGCATCCTCTTCGAGGGGAAATAGCGGTAGATGAGCGCCTGCGCCACGCCGAGGCGCGCGGCCAACTCACGCGTCGAGGTCGCAAGGCCGCGTTCGGCGAAGAACGCCGCCGCCTCGTCGAGGATGTGCTGGGCGCGCGCGGCCGGGGTCATGCGCTTGCGGCGCGCGTCGTCCTGGGCGGGCGGGGGCTTGGGCAGGGAACTCGGTTTCGTCATTGTTGCTTCGTTGCTTCCGGCCTTCCGGCAAGAACAAGAAATGCTGTCCTTCCGGCAATAACGCGGCGTCCGCGCGGTCCGGGATTTGCGCTTGGCCCGGGAGCGCGGCTCGGGGCAAACTATCACGTCTCCCGGATAGCTGGTCAATTGCTCAATAAGCTCATGCTGGATCGAAACATCCCGCCCGTGCGGCGCGTGTCCGAGGCGTGACCGTGCGCAAGGATCGCCTCGGCACCTCTGCCATCGTGTTGCTGCTCGCGGTTTCACTGGCAATCGGCGGTCAGCAGACGGCGGTCAAGTTTGCCGCCGAGGGTGCGCCGCCCGTGCTCATGGCCGCCTTGCGGGCGGGAGCGGCTGCGGCGTGTCTGGCGCTGTGGGCCTGGGCGCGGGGCATCGCGCTGTTCCGGCGCGACGGCACCCTCAAATACGGCCTAGCCATCGGCGTCACGGGGGCGGCGCAATTCTCGCTGCTGTTCGTCGGCCTCGAATTCACCACCGCCGCGCGCGCAACCGTATTCCTGTATGCGGCGCCCTTCATCATCGCGGCGGCGGCGCACGTGCTGGTGCCGGGCGAACGCATGCGGCGCATCCAATTCGCCGGGATGGCCGTGGCATTTCTCGGCGTCGTGGCTGCGTTCTCCGGACGGTTGTTCGGCCCGGCCGAGGCGGGGTCCGAGGGCTTGATCGGCGACGCCATCGCCTTCGCGGCCGCTTTTGCCTGGGCGGGGACCATCTTGATCGTGCGGATAGGGCCGCTCATTCGCGGCTCCGCGGTGCGCACGCTGTTTTACCAGATGGCCTTCAGCCTGCCTTGTCTTCTGCTCGTGTCCCTGGCTCTCGGCGAGCGATGGACGGTCGTTCCGAGCGCGCGCGCGCTCCTCGGTTTCGCCTATCTGGTTTTGGCCGTGGTGTGTTTCGGCTTCGTTACCTGGGTCACGCTGCTCTCGCGTTACCCGGCGGCGCAGATCGCCGCGTATTCGTTCCTCACGCCCGTTTTCGGCGTGGCCGCCGGCGCGCTGGTGTTGGGCGAGACCTTGAGCCTCGACCTGCTCGCCGGTCTCGCGCTCGTTTCGGCGGGCATCTATTGCGTGAGCGCCCCTCCGCGCAACCAAAGCCGGCCGCGCGCGCCGAACTAGCGTTCAACGCCCGCGCGGCTTCGCGCGGTCTTGGTGTATCCTCGCCCCATGCTCCATCCCAAATTTCAGCTCGCCCCGCGCGCGGCGCCGGGTCTCGATCTTGGCGCGCGGGTGCTCTATCGCGACGGCCTCATGCTCGTCATCGACAAGCCCGCGGGCATCCCCGTCCATGCCGGTAGCGGCGGCGGCGACAATCTCGAAAAACATTTTGCCGCCCTGCGTTACGGCCTGCCGCGCGACCCCGCGCTCGCCCATCGCCTCGACCGGGATACCAGCGGCTGCCTCGTGCTCGGTCGCCATCGCAAGGCCCTGGCCAAGCTCGGCAGGCTCTTCGCCCAAGGCCTTGTGCGCAAGACCTATTGGGCGATCGTCTCGGGCGCGCCCGAATCCGAATCTGGCCGATGCGAGGCACGCCTCGCCAAGAAGAACGCGCCGCGGGGCTGGCACATGATGGTGTCGGATGACGGCCAGGAATCGATCACCGAATGGCGGGTGCGGGGCCGGGAGGGCGCGGTCGCCTGGCTCGAATGCACGCCCCTGACCGGGCGCACTCATCAGATTCGCGTTCACATGGCCCATCTCGGCCATCCCATCATCGGCGATTCCCTGTACGGCGAGGACGGCGCCAAGAACTTGGCGCTCCAGCTTCATGCGCGTGCCGTGTCGATTCCGCTTTATCCCAGGCGTCCGGCCATCGAGGTGAAGGCGCCGCCGCCCGCGCACATGCATCCTCTGCTCGAAATTTGCGGCTGGCGGCCCGACGGCGCGGAGGCGGAAGCCGGGACGGCCAATATCACGGCACCGATCCAGGAATAGGTCATGAACGCCGCAGAATCCGCACCGCGGAAAATCTCCCTCGGACGCGCCTGGCGTCTCATCCGGCCCTATTGGGTATCCGAGGAGCGCGCCTCGGCCTGGGCCCTTCTGGCCCTCGTCATCGCCGTCGATCTCGCGATCGTCTATCTGCTCGTGCGCCTCAATCAGTGGAACGCCGATTTCTTCAACGCGATCCAGGACCGCGACGCGGGCGCGTTTTTCCGCTTGCTCGGATTCTTCTCGGGTCTTGCGGCGCTCTACATCGTCATCGCCTCGGCGCGCGCCTATGGCCAGCAATGGCTGCAGATTCGCTGGCGGCGTTGGCTGACCGCGCGCACCGGCGATGCCTGGCTCGGCTCGCGGACCTATTACCGCATGCAACTTCGCGATTACGGCATGGAAAATCCCGAGCAGCGCATCCAGGAAGACATCAATCTTTTCGTCTCGGGCGCATTGTCGCTCGGCCTCGGCTTTCTCAATTCGGCCGTGACGCTGGCTTCCTTCGCGGCGATCCTCTGGTCGCTCTCGGGCACGCTCGACTTCACCGTTCTCGGCATGGCGCTCTCGCTGCCCGGCTACATGCTGTGGGCGGCGATCGTCTATGCCTTCGCGGGCTCGTTTCTGACCCACCTCATCGGCCGGCCGCTCGTGCCGCTTAACTTCCAGCAACAGCGCTACGAGGCCGAATTGCGCTTGCGCATGATCCGCGTGCGCGAAAACGCGGAAAGCATCGCGCTCTATCGGGGCGAGGCGGACGAGCGCCGCTTGCTGGCGGGGGCGTTCGCGCAATTGCGGGCGAATTGGTTCCGCCTCATGGCCTGCGGCTTCAATCTCAATCTGTTCTCGTCGTTCTATGCCCAGCTCGCGATCGTCTTTCCCTTTCTTGTGGCCGCGCCGCGCTATTTCTCGGGCGCCATTCAGCTGGGCGGTCTCACCCAGACCGCCTCGGCCTTCGGTCAGGTGCAGGGCGCCTTGTCCTGGTTCGTCAACGCCTATGCCGATCTCGCGAGCTGGAAGGCAAGCGTCGATCGCCTGATCGGCTTCGACGACGCGGTCGAGGCGGTTGCGGCCGATGCGTCGGGCACCCTGGGGCGCATCGTGCGCTCGACCGGGCCGCGTCTCGCGGCGGAGGGCCTCGATCTCGCTCTGCCGGACGGCCGTCTGCTCATCGAGGGCGCGCGGCTCGAGGTGGCACCAGGCGAGGCGGTGCTGCTTTCAGGCCCGTCGGGCTCGGGTAAATCCACCTTGTTCCGCGCGCTCGCCGGGCTATGGCCGTTCGGCGCCGGGCGCCTGGTCATGCCCGAGGGGCGCATCCTGTTCCTGCCGCAAAAGCCCTATATCGCGCCCGGCACGCTGCGCGCGGCGCTGTGCTATCCCTCGGGACAACACGCGCCGGGCGACGAGGAATTGGCCGAAGCGCTGCGCGCGTGCCGGCTCGATCACCTCGTTGACCGCCTCGGCGAGGAATGGCATTGGCAGACGAGGCTGTCGCCGGGCGAACAACAGCGCCTGGCCTTCGCGCGCGCATTTCTGTTGCGCCCGCAATGGCTGTTCCTCGACGAGGCATCGAGTTCGCTCGACGAGGACGCCGAGCGCGCGATGTACGAGGGTTTGCGCGCGCGCTTGCCGGATGCGGCTGTCTTGTCGATCGCGCACCGCCCCGCCGTTGCGCGCTATCACACGCGCCGGTTGAGCATCGATCCGGCGACGCGCTCGGTGCAAACGGCGGCGATCCTAGCGAGCTGACGCGCGCGGATCGGCGCTTTTAAGATAAAGCATCGTGGTCGCCAGCAAGGCGACCGATAGCAGGCCGAACACCCAGCCATAGGCGCCGGCCGTGCCCGTGCCGGCGTCGCGTGCGCCCGCGAGCACCTCGCCGGTCGCGACCTGCAAGACGGCGGTGCCGAAGAAGTTGAAGAAATTGAGCAAGGTCGCGCCGCGTCCTTCCATGCCTTCGGGGAAGAAGGCGCGGCCATGGGCGATCACCAGACCGTAAGCCGCGCCGTAAAACCCGATGGCGATAAGGCAGGCGATGGCGGGCGCGAGAGCCATATCGGGCGCGCCCGCGAGCGCTCCCGTCGCCGCCACGCCGAGCACGGCCACGCCCGCGATATAGGGCTTGGGCGAACCGAGCCGCGAGCTCATCCAGCCGAACAGAAGATTGGCGGCAGCCAGGGCGATCACCATGGCCGCTAGAACATCGCCGTATTCGATGGGCGCCATACCGTGCACCTCGTAAAGATACGGCCCCGCCCAGATGCCGCGCACCGACAGCACGACCCCGCTGCACACGAAGCTGAACGGCAAGAGCCACCACAAGGCGCGCAGGCGCATGATGGCGAGGATGCCGGCGAAGGCGCGCGACAGGCTTTCCGGGGCGCCCATCTTTTCGCCGCGCGCGGCGAAGGCGAGGAAGAGGGCGAGCATGGCCGTGACGGCGCCCATGATTCCCATGGCACCCCGCCAGCCGAACCATAAATCGAGCGCCGCCAGTGGCGTCGCGCTCAACACCAGGCCGAGATTGCTGACGGCGATCACATAGCCGTTCGCCAGGGCAAAGCGTTCGAGCGAGTACCGCCGCGCCATGACCACGACGGACGCCATGTAGAGCGGCGCGCAACCGAGGCCGAGCAAGGCCTGCCCGAGATAGGCGATCTCAAGGCTCGGCGCCGCGCCGAATACAACTGCCCCCGCGGCGGTCACGGCCAGGCCCAATGATGCGCTCCGCAACGGCCCCCAGCGGTCGAGCAGCACGCCGATGGGAATCTGCGCGAGCGAGAAGGCGAGGAACCACATGCCTGACAGCCGGCCCAAATCGGCGGCCGTCGCGCCCAGGTCCGCGGCCATGTCGGGGGCGAGGACCGCCATCGTCGAGCGGAAGAACTGGCTGAGAACGATCGCCAGGATCAGAAGGACGAGCGTGCGCACCGCCGGCGGTCCGTCGGCCTTGCGGCGCCGCTCAGGACGGGCGGTAGGCCGCGCGGCCGAGCACGGAATCGGCGACGAAGGGATTGCTTTCGCGTTCCTGGCCGAAGGTCGAAAGCGCGCCGTGGCCCGGCACGAAAGTCGTTTCGTCTCCGAGCGGCCATAATTTTCCGGTGATCGAGTGGATGAGCTGCAAATGGTTGCCGCGCGGCAAATCGGTGCGCCCGATCGAGCCTTGGAACAACACGTCGCCGACGAAGGCGATGCCGGATTCGTGGTGGAACACGATGTGCCCGGGGGTGTGACCGGGGCAATGCACGACGCCGAGTTCGAGCGCGCCCACGCTCACCCGGTCGCCATCGCCAAGCCAGCGATCGGGCTCGAAGGGCCGCGCGCCCGCGATGCCGTATTGCGCGCCGGTTTGGGCAAGCTTCTCGATGAGAAAGCGGTCGTCCGGATGCGGCCCCTCGATGGGCACGCCCAGGCGCTCGGCCAGGGGCCCGGCATTGCCGCAATGATCGGTGTGGCCGTGCGTGACCAGAACCTTTTCGATGGTCACGCCGCATTTCTCGGCGGCCTCGAGGATGCGGTCGACCTCGCCGCCCGGATCGACCGCCGCGCCGCGCATCGTCGCGGTGCACCACAGGACGCTGCAATTCTGCGCAAAGGGCGTGACCGGCACGATGACGGCTTGAATGGGCGAAAGCGGTCGGTCGTTCATGCGCGACTCTGGGTTCGGTTCGATCGAGGGAAATCGGGGCGCGCGGGGTTCTCGGCGGTGCCGCGCATCCTGCCCCATGGGCGCACGCGCGTCGACCGCTTCGGCGCGGCCACGACCCTGCCATCCGGGGCCGATCGGCCCGCGACCGATCCGTCTTGTGCGCGGGCACCGCTTTAAGCAATCCTGCGCCCGGCAAGACGGAGCGATGCGATGTCGGTGATTTACGTGGCGGCGAGCAAGGCGCTCGGCGAGTGGGCGGAGGAGGTCGGGCTGACCAAGCATGTCTATAAGCTCGGCGTGACCGAAGGTACGGCCAAGGACGCGGTTCAGGCGCTCAACGACCGGGAAGCGGCGGGTCAGGCGGATTGGATCCTTCTGGCCAAGGACGATGCCGAAACCGACGAGGCGGCGGCGTATGAACGCTTGGCGCTGAAGGAAAAGCCCGTCGCGCCCGCGCATTATCCGAAGCTGCGCGAGGAAGCGGGCGTGTTCAAGGTCAAGGTGGTCAATGTCGAGAACCACATGCTGGTGAAATACGCGCTCGAAGGCGGCGATCCCAAGCGGGTCAAGATGAAGCCCAAGGACATCGGCCTTTATCTCATCCGCAACGCGCTCGCTTGAGGCGGGCTTGGCGACGCCGCGCCTTTCACCCGAGCTTTGCGCGCGGCTCAATCTGCGCGCGGCAAGCGAAGGCGGCGGCGGGGGTTACGAAATCGTCATCCCCGAACGCGCGAACATCGCCGCCGATTCGGTCGGGTTGCATGCGAAGGGCCAGCGCGCCGACCGCCCGGCGGTGATTTTCGAGGACGCGGACGGTGCCGTGTCGCGCCTGTCCTACGGCGCGCTCGACGAACGGGCCGCGCGCCTCGCGGGCCGGCTTGCCGAGTTCGGCGTCAAAAAAGGCGATCCCGTCGCCCTCCATCTCGGCCAGCGGCCCGAAACCGCGATCGCGCACATCGCCTGCTACAAGCTCGGCGCCATCGCGGCCACGATCTCGACCCATTACGGCCCCGACACGGTGCGCCACATCCTTCGCGATTCGGGCGCGCGCGTGCTGGTGACCGAGGATGCCCATTGGGCGCCCCTTCGCGCGCTGGCGGGGGAATGTCCGGACCTCGTCCATCGCCTGGTGGTCGGCCGCGCGGGCGCGGGCGAGACGCCGTTTTCGGCCGCGCTCGACGGCCCGCCCTTGGCGGCGGCCGAGACGCGCCACGACGATCCGGCCTTGCTCATCTACACCTCGGGCTCGACGGGTCTGCCCAAGGGCATCGTGCACGGCCACCGAATCCTGCACGGCTACAAAACGAGCCTCGGACTGTTCTTCAATCTCGAACTTGACGAACCGGACCTCGTGTTCTGGACGTCGAGCGATTGGGCCTGGGTCGGCGGACTCATCGACGTCGTCTATCCGGCTTGGCTATTCGGCCATCCGGTGGTCGCGTCCCAGCACCGCTTCGAGGCCGAATGGGCACTCGGCTTCATGGCGCGTCACGGCGTCACCCATTCGCTGATGACGCCGACCGCCTTGAAACGCCTGGCGCAAGTCGAGGCGCCGAGCCGGCGTTGGCCGGATCTTGCCTTGCGCACCGTGTTCACGGGCGGCGAGGCCTTGCCGGGGGAAACTCTAGCCTGGCTCGAAAACATCCTCGGCATCGTCTGCAACGAGGGCTATGGCATGTCCGAGGTCAACCACATGATCGGCAATTGCAAGGCGCTGCGCCCGATCAAGCCGGGTTCCATGGGCTGGGAATTGCCCGGGCACGTCGCGCGTCTGGTGGACGAGAACGGCGTCGAGTCCGCCGATGGCGAGGTCGGCGAAATCGTGACCTTCGACCGCGCGGCGACCCTGTTTCTCGGCTATTGGCGGCGGCCCGATCTCGATGCCGAAATGCGCCTGGGCAAATGGATCCGCACGCGCGACTTGGCGGTGCGCGATGGGGACGGCTATTTCTGGTACCGGGGGCGCAACGACGATTTGATCAAGAGCGCAGGGTTTCGCATCGGTCCGGCGGAGATCGAGGGCGCGCTGCAATCCCACCCGGCCGTCGCGGAATCGGCGGTCATCGCCAGCCCCGATGCCGAGCGGGGCCAGATCGTGAAGGCCTTCGTGCGCCTGGCCGCGGGCGTGGTGGGCGACGAGGCGCTGGTGAAAGCGCTGCAAGACCATGCGCGCGCGCGCCTGGCCGGCCACAAGACGCCGCGGCGCATCGAATTCGTCGAGGATTTCCCGCTGACTTCATCGGGCAAGGTCGCGCGGGCGGAATTGCGCAAGCGCGAAGCCGCACGGTGACGCCGCATTCTGATAGAATGGCGGCGTTCTTGCGCGAGAGGCCCCATTGGACTCGAAGACACTGTTCTCGAATTTTTCCGGCACCGATTTCGCCCGGCCGCCCGCCATCGCGCGCAACGAGGCGCGCGTGGTCGAGGCGCGTGCCGTGTGGGCGACGGCCGAAAGCCTTGCCGGATATGGCCGGCTGGTGGCCGATTTCGCGTCCGCCGAGGTCGCGATCGTCACATGGCCGCAGCCGGGCCGGCGCCCGGTGGTCGCGGGTACCGGCAACGAGGGCGGCGTGGTCGCGGACGTGTTCGAGTTCGCCCGCAAGGGCCAGGTGCAGCACGCGGTCAATCGCGCGGTCGGGCGAGGCTATGTGACCGGTTGGTTCGACGATCCCGGGACCGCGCGCGAGGACGCGCCGCCCCGCGACTCGACGCGCCTCTTCACCCACGAGGCCAATTACCATCCCGATGGCGGCCAAGTGTTCCATCCCCGGGCGGGCGCGTCCTTCGTCGCGCTGCTGGCCAAGCCGGGCGACGATGTGCGGCCCGAGGATTTCGTGGCCTTTCATTTCGACGGCCGCGCCGGGGTGCATATCGATCCGGGCGTCTGGCACCAGCCGGTATTTCCCTTGGGCGAAACCGCGGTCTTCGACGACAAGCAGGGCCGCGTTCATGCCTGCATCGCGGTTGATTTCATCGGCGAGTTCGGCGCTTACGTAGCGGTGCCGCTGTTGCCTCCGTCCCGCACATGATCGCGGACGTGGCCGATGGCGGGCGCGCGTGAATTATCGCCACGCCTACCATGCGGGCGCCTTCGCCGACGTGCTCAAGCACGCGGTTCTGGTGCATGTGCTCGACCATATGGCGCGCAAGGCGACGCCCTTCTTCGTGCTCGACAGCCATGCGGGCGCGGGGCGCTACGATCTTGCAGGCCCCGAGGCCCGGCGCACGGGCGAGGCCGAAGCGGGCATCATGCGCTTGCTGGCGGCGTCGAACGTGCCCGAGGCGCTTGTCCCCTATCTCGATGCGGTGCGCCGCTTTCAGAACGCTGGCCCGGTCTATCCCGGCTCGCCCAAGCTCGCGCGGATGCGATTGCGCGCGCGCGACCGGATGGTCGCAATCGAATTGCTCGACGAGGACAAGGTCGCCCTGTCACGTGCCTTCGCCGGCGATCCTGTGGTCGATATCCGCCGCATGGACGGTTTCGCCGCGCTCAAATCCCTGTTGCCGCCCGCCGCGCGGCGCGGCCTGGTGCTCGTCGACCCGGCATTCGAGGCGACCGACGAATTCGAACGACTGGCCGGGGCGCTCAAGGCCGCGTGGCGGCGCTGGCCGACTGGAACCTATATCGTCTGGTATCCGATCAAGGACGAGGCAGAGGTCGCGGCGTTCCATGCCGCCTTGCTGGCGGCCGGGCCGCCCAAAATTCTGCGCGCCGAGTTGCGGGTGCAGCCGGCCGGAAGGCCCGGACTCGGCGCCTGCGGCGTGCTCGTCGCCAACCCGCCGTTCACGCTCGAGGCCATGCTGGCCGAGGCCTTGCCCTATCTCGCCCGCGTGCTGGGGCGCGAGGGAGTGGGCGGATTCCGTCTCGATTGGTTGCGCGCCGAAGGGACCGAGCCCGTCAGCGCGCCCGCCGCGCGACGAATTCCTGAAAGTTCCCGGCCTCGCCCGCGAGGCGCGCGCGCTCGAACGCGCGGTTGAGTTCGATCTTGGCGGCGAGCGCCGCGCGCAAGGCCGCGCGCACGGCGGACTCGCGAAAGCCGAAACCGTCCGCGTCCAGCCGGCCGAGCATGGCCCGGTAGCTTGCCTCGGCGAGCGCCGCCGAATCCTCGGCGTGGCAAATCGAGCCCGGCCGCACGCGGTACTCGTGATAGGCCCGCCCCGTGACCGGCAGGGGCCCAAGGCGGTCGATGAGGCGCAAATTGTAGGCGACGTCGTCGCCGAGCAGGACCGGCAAATCCTCATCCCACGAAAGTTCGAGCGCGCGGCGCACCACGGCCATCATGGGCACGGCGGTCGCGAGAAACGCCTCGGCATCGAGGCGACGCATCAGGCCATCTTTGGGGAACGGGCGATCTTTGGGGAATGGGCCATCCTCGGGAAAGAGGTATTGCAGCACCGCTCCCGTGCCGTCATCGACCACGCGCACATTGTCGGCGGCCGCGCCGTGGGAGGCCGCCATGGGCACGAGCGCGGCGAGCCGTCCCGGCAGGAACGCGTCATCGGCATCGAGCCAGGCAAGAAATTCGCCGCGCGCCAGATCGCGGCCGAGATTGCGCGCGCGCGCCGGCCCCGCGCCACTTCGTCCGGTCGTGCCGTGGCGCACGCGGCCATCACCAAGGCCGCCCTTGGCGAGCACGGCCGCGTAATCGGCGCCGTCATCGGCGATCACGAGAATCTCGAATGGATTCTCGGTCAGCGCGCTCGCAACCGCGCGCGCGATGGTCGCTTCGGCGCGAAAGGCCGGAATGATCACGCTGACGCCGGACATGGCCGCACCCGCTCGTTCCTCGGTTCGCGGCTAGGCATAGGGGCGGGTCGGGCGGCCGTCAACGTAGCCCGTTCCTTGCGCTATGATCGGCGCACCATGGTCGGCACTATGATCGCGGGGAAAGCGCTTCGCCGACGGGAGATGGCCATGGCCAAGAAATCGCACAAACCGCCGCGTCTCGATCGGCTCGACATGAGCCAGCATCTCGAAAACCACGAATACGAGGACCAGCTCCAGAAGGCCCAACACCGTCTGCGCGCGGTGCAACTCGCCTATCGTTACGAAAACCGCCGCGCCCTCGTGGTGTTCGAGGGCTGGGACGCGGCGGGCAAGGGCGGGGCGATCCGGCGCATGTCGGCGACCCTCGATCCGCGCGGCTTCAAGGTCTGGCCGATTGCCGCCCCCCTGCCCGACGAACAGGGCCGGCACTATCTCTATCGTTTTTGGCAGCGCCTGCCGGAGCCGGGTTCGATCGCGGTGTTCGACCGGTCGTGGTACGGCCGAGTCCTCGTCGAGCGCGTCGAACACCTGGTGGATAAACGCCGCTGGCGCCAAGCCTACGACGAGATCAACGCCTTCGAGACCATGCTGATCGACGACGGCGCGCGGCTGGTCAAGATTTTCCTGCACATCTCGGCCGAGGAACAATTGCGGCGTTTCGAGGAGCGCATGCGCGATCCGTTCAAGCGCTGGAAAATCACGACCGCGGACTTCCAATCGCGCGCCAAGCGCGCTTTGTACGAGCGCGCGATCGACGAAATGTTCGTGCGCACCTCGACCGCGCGGGCGCCGTGGCATCTGGTTTCGGGCGAGGGCAAGAACCACGCGCGGGTGCGCTGCCTTTCGATCGTGGCGGACGCCCTGGCGCCGGGTTGCGATTTGCGTCCGGCACCGCTCGACCCCGAGGTCGCGCGTCTTGCGCGCAAGAAATTCGGCATCAAGCTGCCAAGAAATGCCCTCGGCCGCGGCTAGGCGAGGTTCGCCGAACGCCTAGGCGGCGGATCTCTCGATCAGGTCCGAGGCAAGGGCAGGGGCCGCGGCGGGTGCAACCGCCGCGTCGCGCAGCGGCATGGCGCTGATCAACGCGGTCAGCACCGCCGCCCCGTAAGGCAGCGATTGGACGACCAACATCGCCGCCCATAGCCAGGCTTCGGGCGATTCGGCGGTATTGAACGCCACGACCGTCCCGGCCGCGACCCATAGCAGGGAACCGAGCACGGCTTCCTCGCGCGCCATCGCCAGGCCCTGCACGAAGGCGGGCTGATCCTCGCATTTGGGCGTCCGCAGGAAGGGCCGGTCGGAGGTGAACAGCCCGCTCCAGATCGCCTTGCCGACGCTGTGCGTGAGCGCGAGTCCGGCCACCGCCGCGCCGATATTGCGCTTGAATGTCGTGCCCAATTTCCAGGCATAGAGCGCGTAGGACTTGACCGCCTTGAAGGCGAACAGGCCAAGCGCCGAGGCGACGAACACCGATAGCGGAAAGTCGAAATGCTTGGGCCAGAACACCAGACCCAAGGTCCAAATCAGGGCGCAGAAGGTGAACACGAGGTTCAAGGCATCGCCGAACCAGGGCAGCCAGCCGGCGATGAAGTCGAATCTCTGGCCGGGGGTGAGTTTGCCCGGACCGCGCCCGAGGAAGGCGCGCCAATGGCGCTTCAGGATCTGTACCGCGCCGTAGGCCCAGCGGAACCGCTGGCTCTTGTAGCCCGCGAAGCTATCCGGCGTGACGCCCAAGCCGAAGCTCCGATTGAGGTAAAGCGATTCGTAGCCGCGCGCGAACAGGCGAAGACCGAGTTCCGCGTCCTCGGTGATGCACCATTCCGCCCAGCCGCCCAATTCCTCGAGCGCGGCGCGGCGGATCAGCGTCATCGTGCCGTGCTGGATGATGGCGTTGCGCTCGTTGCGCAATTCCATGCCGACGTGGAAGAAGCCGGTGTATTCCCAGTTGCACATTTCCTTGAAGCCGCCGGCCTGCCAGTCGCGGTAGTCCTGCGGGCCTTGGACGAAGGCGAGGTTCGGCTCGGCGAAGCGCGGCGCCAGCGTCTTCAGCCAATCGGGGCGCACGGTGTAGTCGCTGTCGATCACCCCGATCGCGACGGCGTCGGGGGCGGTGCGGTTGAGCGCGTAGTTGAGCGCGCCGGCCTTGAAGCCGGGGCATTTGTCGAGATGGAAGAAGCGGAAGCGATGGTCGCGCCCCGCGCACCATGCCTGCACCGGCAGCCAAAGCGACGAATCGGAGGTGTTGTTGTCGATCACCAGGACTTCGAAATCCGGATAGTCGAGCCGCGCGAGCGCTTCGAGCGACTCGATGACCATGTGCGGCGGCTCGTTGCAGATCGGAATGTGAATCGAAACCTTCGGCAGATAGCCCGCAGGCGGCGCCTCGGGCGGAGGTGCCGCGGGCTTGCGCCGGAGGGAGAGCCAAAACGACTCGGCCAACTCCAGCGCCTCGACCAGAAGAATGGCCATCAGCAACGCCAGGCCCGTGCCCAGCATGACCCAGATGACGATTTCGCCGGCTGACAGATACTGATTGGTCGCGACATGGATCGCCCAGACTCCGGTGGTCGCGACCGCCTGGATGGTGCCGGCGAGGAACAGCCGCCCAGGCGTACGCAAGGCGCCGACGAGGCCAAGCGCGAAAGCGATCGCGCCGAAGCCGATGAGCGTCGAGCACGCGGCCAAAAGCGGCCATTCCGGCACCGCGAGGATCGGCCCCGTCATGTCCGATTTCCATTTTCGGTCGTTGTCGAATATCCCCCAATAGCTGCCGACCGAGCCTTCCAGGTGGCGCTTCCAGGGCTGATCGAAGGCTTCCATGATCGAGTAGTCGAGATCGTTGCGCTGCGCCATGTCGAGGAACCGGCGCAGGAATACCGCCTGATTCTCGAGCGAGGGCACGGCCTTCTTCTTGATGCGCCCGTCCGACGGCCAGCCGACCTCGGTCACGACGATATGCTTGCCGGGATAGGCGCGCTGGAGCAGCCGGTATTTCTCGAGGATGAACTCCATCGAGTGGTCGAGCGGCTGGCCCTCCCAATACGGCAGGATATGCACGGCGATGTAATCGACCGTGCGCACGAGTTCGGGATGTTTCAGCCAAACGTGCCACGGTTCGGCGGTCGAAAGGGGCGTGTTGGTCTTGGCCTTCACGCGCTTGAGATAGTCGATGAGCTGAGCGGCGGTCACGTCCTCGCGCAGCAGGGCCTCGTTTCCGACCAGCAATTTCTCGACATTGGGGTTGTGGTTGGCGATCCAGATGAGGCTCTGGATTTCGCGCTCGTTCTTTTCCGCGATCGGGCTGATCCAGGCGCCGGCGGTGACCTTGAGGCCGTATTTGGCCGCGATGCGGGGTACCTGATCGGTACCGTCAAGGGCGGTGTAGGTCCGGATCGTGCTGGTCTTGTCCTGGAGAAAGCGTAAATCCTCGTCGATATTGCCGTAGGCGACGAAGGCGCCCTTGGTCGGATCCTGGTCGGAGCGGTAGGGGGCGTAGGCCAGGCCCTTGAAAGTGCCTGCCCACGGCTTTTCCTGGATTGGCCGGTTCAGGCCGGCCCAAAGCAGAATATTGGCCAGCCCAACAAGGGCTAGTATGAGAAACGTCGAAGCCTTCAGGTATTTGGTCATTCCTACGCTCAGCCCAGCCTGGGCACGCTCCTCGCCCGATCGGCCGAAGTTTTCGGCCGTCTTGTCCACGCCAACAGACCAAGTCCAGGGGTGCGATCGGTAATGGGCCGGACTGACCCGCTTTCGGACGGCTTTGGGCCGACCGCAAGCGGCAGCAAGATTTGCCGCACTTGCCGGCGCCGTCAAGGGTTCCCCCGCTCGTAGGCGCCTGCAGAGCAAGGGATATAGGCGGACGAGACGGCTCCGTCCAGAGGGCGGGGGTCTTGGGTTCGGGAAAATATTTGTCGCGCGCGGGGGGGCAACGCCACATTTCCGCCGCAAGGCCCTGTGATCAAGACCCCGCGCGGTCAAGACCCCGAGATCGAAGCCGGCCATATTGAAATCGGGCGATCTAGAAATCGGCCGATATCGAACCGGGCGAGATTGAAAAATTGTCGCGCCGCTGTAACGACGCTTCGCTCGGTAGCGCCCGTCGCGTACACTGCGCCGCCTGAGGTTTTCCCCGTGCGTCCGAACCCAGTAATCCGCGCGCTCCTTCGCCCCTTCACGCGCTTTCGCCGCGCGCTTCTGCTTATCCCCGCCATTTCGGGAATATTGCTTGCCGCCGCGCTCGACCGCGCGACGTCCGCGCCGGCCCCGGCGCCGACCCCGGAAACCGCCTCGTTCCGCATCGCGACGGGCCCCTCCGACAGCACCTACTTCGCCATCGGCGGTCTTCTGGCGAGCGCGATTTCCAACCCGCCGGGCTCGCGCCCGTGCGAGGCCGGCGGCAATTGCGGCGTGCCTGGACTGCTCGCGACCGCCGTCACGACCGAAGGTGCCTTGGCCAATCTCGAAGCGGTGGCCTCGGGCCGCTTCGAATCGGGTTTGGTGCAGGGCGACGTGGCGTATTGGGCGCAACTCGGCCGCGGCCCCTTCGAGGGGCGCGGCAAGGTCGCGGGCCTTGCGACCATCGCGGCGCTCAATCCCGAGGCGGTGCACCTGGTCGTGCGCCGCTCGTCGAAGATCAAGCGGATCCAGGAACTCGCGGGAAGGCGTATTTCCATCGGCACCGAGCGCGCGGGCACACCCCTTGCCGCGCGCGCGGTTATGTCGGCGTACGGCGTGCCGCTCGACCGCGCCAAGGTGTCGAACGAGGCGCCGGCGCGCGCCGCCGAACTCATGCGCAAGGGTCAGCTCGACGCCATTTTCGTCGTCGCCGGCCAGCCCGTCGCGGCGATCGTCGATCTGGCCGAGGAAATGGAAATCGACATCCTGCCGATCAAGGGCAAGCAGGCCGAACGGCTCATGGTCCAGCAGCCTTTCTTCATTCGCGGGCAGATCGAGGGCGGGCATTACAAAGGTGCCGGCGGCGTGCCCACATTGGCGATCCCGGCTCAATGGGTGGTTTCGAGCAAGGTCGATGCGCAACTTGTCCATGCCATCACCAAGGCGCTCTGGCACGACAACATGCGCCGCCTCCTGGATACGCGCCATCCCGACGGCAAGCGTATTCGCCGCGAAACGGCGCTTCAGGGCGTATTCATTCCCCTCCACCCGGGAGCGGAGCGGTATTACCGCGAAACCGGCGTGCTGAACTGACCGCCCTGGATTAACCGCCCGGGGTGGCGGCGCGCGGCGGAAGGCGGATTTTAGATTTCGTACTTGGGGATGATCCAGGGCTCGTTCTTGGCGGCGGCCATCCATTCCTGGAACGGCGGGTGGTTGAACACCGCCTGGCGGTAGGCCTCGGAGACCTCGTCGAGCTGCACCTGATAGGTCGTGAAGCGCGATACGATGGGCGCGAACATGCAATCGGCCATCGAGAAGGCGCCGAACAGGAAGGCGCCACCCTTGCCGTGACGCTCGCGACAGGTGCGCCAGATCGCCGAAATGCGGTTGATGTCGTCCTGCACGCCGGCCGCCATGCCCTTGCCGGGTTTCGAGGCACGCATATTCATCGGCATGTTCAGCCGCACGCCCATGAAGCCCGAATGCATTTCCGCGCTCACCGAGCGCGCGAGCGCGCGCGCCGCCACCTCGGCCGGCCACAGCCCGGCATCGGGGAAGCGCTCGGCCAGGTATTCGCCAATCGACAAGGAATCCCAAACCACCACGTCGCCGTCCTGCAGCGCCGGCAATTTGCCGGAAGGCGTGCGCTTTAATATCTCCTCGCGCGTCGTCGGCTGATCGAGCGGCACGACCTCTTCCGAGAACGCCGCGCCCGTCTGCTTCAGCGCCAGCCACGGGCGCATCGACCACGACGAGTAATTCTTGTTGGCGAGATAGATAACGATCTTGCTCATGACGCCCTCCCCGCCCGCGGATATGCGCGCGAAAGCCGGCGCATTGGAAAGCATCGGGGCCGGGCTTGCAAGCGGCCCCTTTCCTCGGTCGCGCACGCACGCCATGCTTGGTCCGCATGATCGAGAGGGATTTATGATCGGTGTGGTCGAAGGGCGCGAAGCCGGCGCGGTTCCCGTGACGCTGGTGCGCAAGGCGGATTTCGAGACATGGCTCAGAAGCCAGACCGCGACGGCGCGGCGCTGGCTGAAGGCGTCCGGTTTCGAGGCCAAGGCGGGACAGATTCAAACCATGCCGGCCGCCGACGGCGCGGTCGCGCGCGTGGTGGTGGGGATCGATTCGGCCGACGGGCCGTGGAGTACGGGCGATCTGCCGAACCGCCTGCCCGCGGGGCGCTACCGCATCGAGAATGCCCGCAGCACGGCGGAGGCGAACGACGCGGCGCTCGGTTGGGCGCTCGGCGCGTACGGATTCTCGCGCTACAAGCGCCGCGCCCGCCCGGCGGCGGAACTGATATGGCCCCGGCGCGCCGACCGCGCGCGCATCGCGGCCCTGGCGCGCGGCATCTATCTCGCGCGCGACCTCATCAACACGCCGGCGAACGACATGGGGCCGGGCGAATTGGCGGCCGCCGCGCGCTCTCTCGGACGGCGCTTTGGCGCGCGGGTCTCCGTGATCGCGGGCCGGGCCCTGCTCGCACGCAACTATCCCCTGATTCACGCGGTCGGCCGGGCGAGCGCGCGGCCGCCGCGCCTCATCGATCTGATGTGGGGCCGGTCGAGCGCGCCGCGCCTTACCCTCGTCGGAAAGGGCGTGTGTTTCGATACCGGCGGTCTCGATCTCAAGCCCTCGGGCGCCATGCTGCTGATGAAAAAAGACATGGGCGGCGCCGCGCTCGTGCTCGGCCTCGCCCAGGCGATCATGGCGATGAAGATCGACGTGCGGCTGCGCGTCCTCGTGCCCGCGGTCGAAAACAGCGTCTCGGGCGATGCCTTCCGGCCGCTCGACATCGTCAAAAGCCGAAAGGGCACCACGGTCGAGATCGGCAATACCGATGCCGAGGGCCGTCTCGTGCTGGCGGACGCCTTGGCCGAGGCCGCGCGCGAGGCGCCGGATCTTCTGATCGACGCGGCGACCCTGACAGGCGCCGCGCGCGTGGCGCTCGGGCCCGATTTGCCCGCGCTGTTCTCGAACGACGACCGGGTGGCCGAATCTTTGCTGGCCGCGGGTACCGCCGAGCGGGATCCGCTATGGCGCTTGCCGCTCTGGCGCGGCTATCGGCGCATGCTCGACAGCCGGACCGCGGACATGAACAACGTCTCCGAGGGCAGCTTTGCCGGTGCCATCACGGCCGCGTTGTTCCTCGACGAGTTCGTCGCCAAGAACCGGCCTTGGGTGCACATCGACACTATGGCGTGGAATCCCTCGGCCCGGCCCGGCCGGCCGGCCGGCGGCGAGGCGCAGACTCTGCGCGCGCTGTTCCGCCTGATCGAGGACCGTTACGGCCGGCGAACCCGCTAGTACCCTTCGGCCGGGTTCACGATGTTCAAAAGCGCCTCGCCCCGGCGCAGGCGCTTGATGTTCTCGGCCACCTGCATGGCGCAGGTGCGCGGATTGAGATCGCCCGCGATGTGCGGCGTGACGATGATCTTCGGATGTTTCCACAGCGGGTCGTCGGCGGGCAGCGGCTCCTTGTGAAAGACGTCGAGCATGGCGCCCGCGAGATGGCCCGAATCGAGCGCCGCGATCAGATCTTCGTTCACGACGTGCCGGCCGCGTGCCATGTTGACGACGAACGCGCCCCTGGGCAGCTGCGCCAAGGTCTTCGCGTTCAGGATGCCTTCCGTGTTGGGCGTGAGCGGCAGGACGCAAACCAGATACTGGCTTTGTCCGAGAAAGCGCGGCAGCGCCGCCGCGCCGTGCAAACATTCCACCCCTTCTATGGCCTTGGGCGCGCGGCTCCAGCCCGAAACCTGGAAGCCGAGTGCCGCGAGCTTGCGCGCCGTATCGCCGCCGATTTCGCCGATGCCCATGACGCCGACGCGCGAGCGCGTGGTGTCGCCGCGCGGGAATTTGCGCCACGCGCTTTCGCTTTGCGCCCGGGCGTAATCGGCCATGTGCCGGTGATAGTGCAGCACGCCGTAAATGGCATATTCGCTCATCTGCGCGGTCAGATCGGTGTCCTTGATGCGGCAGACCGGCACGCCCTTGGGCAGATCGGTGTCGGCGAAGATGTGATCGACGCCCGCACCGATCGAGAAGATCGCCTTGAGATTGGGATAGCGCTTCAAATCGCCCGGTTCGGGCCGCCAAACGAGGGCGAATTCGATGTCCTCGGCGGGACCCGTTTCGGGCCACACGCGCATCTCGACATTGGCGCCGTAGTCGTTGAGAAAACGCAGCCATTCCTCGGGCTTGTCGAAGATGCTCTTGAACAGTAGCGCCATGGCGTCCCCCTCGTGTTGAAAAGCGTTCTAGCGGGCCGGACCAGGGCACATCCAATCGGATGGCCCGCGGCGCGCCTTCAGTAGCCGCGCCGGGAATCCGCGAGATTGACGAGCGGCCGACCCGCGCGCAGCCGTCCGATATTCTCGATCGCCTGGTCGATGAGCAGCAGTCGGTTCGAATTGCCCGCGCGGTGCGGGGTCACGGTCACGCGCGGATGGCGCCAGAACGTACTGCTCGCCGGCAAGGGTTCGGCGCGGAAAACGTCGAGCGTGGCGTGCGACAAGCGGCCCGAATCGAGCGCGGCCAGCAAATCCTCCTCGACCACGTGGCGCCCGCGCCCGAGATTGATGAACGACGCGCCCTCGGGCAATTGGCCGAGCGTGCGCGCGTTCACGATGCCCTCGGTCTCGGGCGTGAGGGGCAGGATGCATACAAGAATATCGGAGCGCGCAAGGAAGGCGCCGAGGCCGTCCGTGCCGTGAAAGCACTCGATATCGGGGTGGGTGTGGGGCCCGCGCGACCAGCCGGCGGTGCGAAAACCGATGCCCGCGAGCGCTTGCGCCGCGCTCAGACCGATGGCGCCAAGTCCCATCACGCCCGCACGCCGTTCCCAGGCGCCCGGCTGGGCGATCTCGCGCCATTGGGCGCGCCGTTGCTGTTCCTGGTATTGCGGCATGTGGCGGTGGTGGCGCAAGGCGTGGAGGGCGACGTACTGCGTCATGCCGAGCGTCATGCGCTCCTGCACGTTGCGGGTGATGGGCACGTTCCGGGGCAGGCTCGGGTCGCGCATCAAATGATCGATGCCGGCACCTGGCGAAAAAATAATCTTGAGGTTCTCCAGGCCCGTGAACTCGCCTTCGGGCATGCCTTCGACGAAGGCATAGGCGATCTCCTTGCGCGCGCCGATATCGGGCCAGACGCGAATTTCGATGTCCTGCAGCTCGCGCGCAAAGCGCGCCCGCCACGCGGTTACGTCGTCGTACGGACTGTGGAAGAGCAGAACCTCGGCCATGCGCCGCGTCCTTAGTATCCGAGCGAAATATCGACGATGTGCTGGAGGGGTTCGCCCGCCTTCGCGCGCCGGATATTCTCGACCACCTGGCCGATCACCGTGCGCGGATCGGTATAGCTCGCGCAGTGCGGCGTGATCGTGATCTTGGGGTTTCGCCACAACTTGCTGTCGGCCGGCAGGGGCTCCTGGCGGAAGACATCGAGCGTCGCGTGCGACAGATGGCCCGAATCGAGCGCGGCCAGCAAATCCCCCTCGACCACATGCTGGCCGCGTCCGACATTCACGAAGGACGCGCCCTTGGGCAGCATGGCGAAGGCGCGCGCGTTCAGGATATCGCGCGTCTCGGGCGTGAGCGGCAACAGACACACCAGAATCTCGGTCTTGCCGAGAAAAGCCGGCAGTTCCGCCATGCCGGCGAAGCTCTCGATGCCGGGTTGGGTCTTTCGCGTGCGGCTCCAGCCGAGCACGTTGAAGCCGAGCGAAAGCAGTTTTTCGGCTGCATCCGCGCCCAGCACGCCGAGGCCCAGGATGCCGACGCCGCGCTGGTCGGCGGCGGGCTGCTTCAGTTCCTGCCACTTCGACCGGCGCTGTTGTTCCTCGTATTCGGGCTGCTGGCGATGATGGCGCAAGACCTGGCAGACGACGTATTCGGTCATGCGGCGCGTCAGGTTGATGTCCACGACGCGCGTGATCGGCAGCTTGGGCAGTTCGGGATCGCTGAACAGGTGATCCACGCCCGCGCCGAGCGAAAAGATCGCCTTCAGGTTCCGGTAGCTCTTGAGCTGGCCGGGTTCGGGCAGCCAGACGAGCGCGAACTCGATCTCGTCCGCGTTGCCCGTTTCGGGCCATACGCGCACATCGAGCTTGGGCGCCTGGCGCTTGAATTCCTCCACCCACCAAGGCGTGCGGCTCGAGCCGCTCTTGAACAACAGGGCCATGTTCAGGTCCTCACGATTCCGGATTCCGCGGTTTCCAATTCGAAGGCCGCCGCCATCAGCGCCCGGGTATAGGGCTCGCGCGGCGCGTCGAAAATCTGCGCCGCGGGGCCGCGTTCCACCACCCGGCCGTCGCGCATCACGATCACTTCGTCCGACAAGGCGCGCACGACCTTGAGATCGTGGCTGATGAACAGATAGGCCAATTTGTACCGCATTTGCAAATCGCGCAGCAGATCGATGATTTGGGCCTGCACCGACATGTCCAGCGCCGAGGTCGGCTCGTCGAGCACGACGAAGCGGGGCTTGAGCACCATCGCGCGCGCAATCGCCACGCGCTGGCGCTGGCCGCCCGAAAATTCGTGCGGATAGCGGTGGCGCGAATCGGGATCGAGTCCGACCTCGCTCAGGGCATCGACGATCAGGCGCTCGCGCTCGGCCTGGTTCGCGCCGATGCGGTGGACCTCAAGGCCCTCGGCGACGATCTGACCGACCGAAAGGCGCGGCGACAACGAGCCGTAGGGGTCTTGGAAGACGATCTGCATTTCGCGGCGCAAGGGGCGCAATGCGCCGGCGCCAAGGCCCTGGATGTTTCGGCCGCGAAAGCGAATGGCGCCTTGGCTTGACGTCAGGCGCAGCAGGGCAAGGCCCAGGCTGGTCTTGCCCGAGCCGCTTTCACCCACCACGCCCAGGGTATGGCCTTCGCGGACCGCGAGGTCGAGCCCATCGACCGCCCGCACATGTTCGACCGCGCGGCGGAACACGCCCTTGCGGATGGGGAACCAGACCTTGAGTCCATCGGCGGCCATAATCTCGGGGGCGTCGGCAGCGGCGCGCGGCGGCGCGCCCTTGGGCTCGGCGGCCAGCAAATGGCGGGTATAGGCGTGTTGGGGATTGGTAAAAATCTCCTCGACCGGTCCCGTCTCGACGATCTCGCCGGCGGTCATCACCGCGACGCGCTTTGCGACCTTGCGCACGATGGCCAGGTCGTGGGTGATGAACAGCATCGCCATGCCGAGCCGGTGCTGAAGCTCGAGCAGCAATTTCAAAATCTGCGCTTGGATGGTGACGTCGAGCGCCGTGGTCGGCTCGTCCGCGATCAGCAGGTCCGGTTCATTCGCCAAGGCCATGGCGATCATCACGCGCTGGCGCTGGCCGCCCGACAATTCGTGCGGATAGGCGCCGAGACGCTGCTCGGCCTCGGGCAGGCCCACCAGATGCAGAAGCTCGATCACCCGCGCGCGCACGGCGGCCGCGCCCAGGCGCTTGTGGACGATCAGGCTCTCGCCGATTTGCCGCTCGATGGTGTGCAGGGGGTTGAGCGCGGTCGTGGGTTCCTGGGGCACGAGCGCGGCGCGGCGGCCACGCACCGCGCGCAAGGCGGCTTCGCCGGCGCCCACGAGCTCGGCACCGTCGAAGCGGATCGAGGAGGCGGTGCCATGGCGGGCGACCGGGTAGGGCAGAAGTTGCAGAATCGACAGCGCGCTGACCGATTTTCCCGAGCCGCTTTCGCCGACGAGCGCGAGCGTCTCGCCCTTGGCGATGTCGAAGGAAATGCCGCGCACCGCGTCGATGCGCCGGTCGCCGATGTGGAAACTGACCGATAGGTCGCGAACCTGCACGAGCGCGCTCATCGCAAGGTCTTTCTCGGGTCGAAGGCGTCGCGCGCCGCCTCGCCGATGAAGATCAAGATCGAGAGCACGAAGGCCAGCACGAAGAAACCCGTGAGGCCCAGCCACGGCGCTTGCAGATTGGCCTTGCCCTGGGCCAAGAGCTCGCCGAGCGAGGCCGAGCCCGGCGGCAGGCCGAAGCCGAGGAAGTCGAGCGAGGTCAGCGTCGTGATCGAGCCGCTGGTGACGAAGGGCAGGAAGGTCAGCGTGGCGACCATGGCGTTGGGCAGCATATGCTTGAACATGAGCATCGCCGGGCGCACGCCGAGCGCGCGCGCCGCGCGCACGTAATCGAGATTGCGCGCGCGCAGGAATTCGGCACGCACCACCGCGACAAGATTCATCCACGAGAACGCGAGCATGAGCCCGAGAAGCCACCAGAAATTGGGCTCGACCACGCTCGCGAGGATGATCAGCAGGTAAAGCGTCGGCAGGCCCTCCCAGATTTCGATGAAGCGTTGGAGCAGCAAATCCGTCCAACCGCCGAAAAAGCCCTGCACCGCGCCGGCCACCACGCCGATCACCGACGACAATAGGGTGAGCGCGAGGCCGAAGAGCACGGAGATGCGAAAGCCGTACACCAGGCGCGCCAGGACGTCGCGCGCCTGATCGTCGGTGCCGAGCCAGTTGGCGGCCGAGGGCGGCGCGGGAGCGGGGACGGGCAAATCGAGGATGACCGTTCGCGGGCCGTAGGGGATAAGCGGGTGCAGCATCCAACCCTTCTCGGCGATGAGCGCGACCACCGCGCGGTCGCGGTAATCGGCCTCGGTCTCGAATTCGCCGCCAAAGACGGTTTCGGGGTAGGCCTTGAAAATCGGAATATAGGCGCCGCCGTCGTGCCAAACGAAGATCGGGCTGTCATTGGCGATGAACTCGGCGAACAGCGAGCCGAGGAACATCGCCAGGAAGGCCCATAGCGACCAATAGCCGCGCCGGTTGGCCTTGAAATTGTCGATGCGCCTTCGGGTCAGCGGCGTCACGCGGAAGCCGAGACAACGATCCGCCATCTAGCCCTCCCGCCGTTCGAAATCGATGCGCGGATCGACCAAGACATATGTCAGGTCGCGCACGATCGCCATCACGAGACCGAGAAGGGTGAAGAAATACAGCGTGCCGAACATCACCGGATAATCCCGCGACAGCGCCGCCTCGTAGCCGAGCAGGCCCAGGCCGTCGAGCGAGAAGATGATCTCGATCAGCAAGGCCCCCGTGAACAGGATGCCGATGAAGGCCGAGGGGAAGCCCGCGATGACGATGATCATGGCGTTGCGGAAGACGTGGCCGAACAACACCCGGCGCTCGGCCAGGCCCTTGGCGCGCGCGGTCTGGACGTAGGTCTTGTTGATCTCCTCGAGAAACGAGTTCTTGGTCAACATCGTCAGGCCCGCGAAGCCACCGATGACCAGGGCCGTCACGGGCAGCGCCATGTGCCAAAGATAATCGGCCGCCAGATCCGGCCAAGCCAATTGCCGCCAATTGTCCGAAACCAGGCCGCGCAGGGGAAACCACGAGAAATAGCCGCCGCCCGCGAACAGCACGACGAGCAGCAGGGCGAACAGGAAGCTCGGCACCGCATAGCCTACGATGACCACGGCGCTGGTCCAAAAATCGAAACGCGTGCCGTCGCGCACCGCCTTGCGCACGCCGAGCGGAATGGAAATCAGATAGACGAGCAGCGTCGTCCACAGGCCGAGCGAGATCGAAACCGGCATCTTTTCCAACACCAGGGCAACCACCGGGCGGTCGCGGAAAAACGAATTGCCGAAATCGAAGGTCGCATAGCTCGCGATCATCTTGGCGAAGCGTTCGTGCGGTGGACGGTCGAATCCGTAAAGCCGCTCGATTTCCTTGATCAGGGCGGGGTCGAGGCCGCGCGCGCCGCGATAAACCGAGGCGTTCGAATCCGCGCCCGAGGCCGCGCCGCCCGGCTGATCGGGGCGCGCGTTCTCGCCCTGGCCGCTGCCCGAAAGGCGCGCCGTCGGATCGACGGCGGTGCCCTGGATTTGCGCGATCAATTGCTCGACCGGACCGCCCGGAGCCGACTGCACGATGGCGAAATTGATCGTCATGATTCCGAACAGGGTCGGGATCACGAACAGCAGGCGGCGAATCGCATAGGCCAGCATGACGCCTGCCTCAATTCTTGTTCTGCGCGGCGGAGCGGCGCGCCTCGAGCGCGCGCTCCCTCGCCGGGTCGATCCACCACGTCGTCACCCCGAGACCGTAGCGCGGCGCGGTCGCGGGGCGGCCGAACTTATCCCAATAAAGCACGCGGAAGGTCCGGTTGTGGAACTGGGGCGCGACGTAGAACCCCCAGGCGAGCACGCGGTCGAGCGCGCGCGTCCGGTCGATGAGCGCCGTCCGGTCGGGCGCGGCGATCACCAGATCGATCAGTTCGTCCACCACAGGGTCGCGCACGCCGATGGTGTTCCGGCTGCCCTTTGTCTCGGCGGACTTGCTGCTCCAGAAATCGCGCTGCTCGTTGCCGGGCGAGAGCGACTGACCGAAAACATCGACGATCACGTCGAAATCGAAATCGTCCTCGCGATTCTTGTACTGGGCGGTATCGACCGTGCGCACGCGCGCGTCCACCCCGAGGCGTCGCAGATTGCGCACATAGGCAAGCGCAAAGCGCTCCAGCGCCGGGCTGCTCAGCAGAATCTCGAAGTGCAAGGGCTTGCCGGACGCGGCCTCGACCAGCTTGCCCTCGCGCACCACGTATCCGGCCTCCTTCATCAAGGCAAACGCCGCGCGCAGATTGTCGCGGATATTGCCGCTGCCGTCGGTCTTGGGCGGCTCGTAGGCCGGGCCGAAAACCTCGCTGGGCACGCGGCCGCGAAAGCGTTCGAGGATCGCAAGCTCGCCCGGCCCCGGCAAATCGCGCGCCGCCAGTTCGGAATTCGAGAAATAGCTTTGCGTGCGCGCGTATTGGCCGAAGAACAGCGTCCGGTTCGACCAGTCGAAATCGAAGACATAGCCGAGCGCGCGGCGCACGCGCCGGTCGGCGAACATCGTCTTGCGCGTGTTGAAGACGAAGGCTTGCATGCCGGTCGGCAGCTCGTGCGGGATCGCTTCCTTGTGCAGCAGGCCGTCGCGCACCGCGGGCACGTCGTAGCTGAGCGCCCAGTCCTTCGCCGCGTTCTCCTGGAACAAATCGATCTGCCCCGCCTTCAGCGCCTCGCGCTGCACCGTGCGGTCGCGATAGTACTCGTAGCGCAGCTCGTCGAAATTGTTTTGCCCCACGTTCACCGGCAGATTCGCCGCCCAATAATTCTCGACCCGGCGATAGACGATCGAACGCCCGGCATCGATGCGCTCGACCCGGTACGGCCCGCTGCCGAGCGGGGCTTCGAGCGTCGTCTTGGAGAAATCCCGGCCTTCCCAATAATGCTTCGGCAATACGGGCAATTGGCCGACGATCACCGGCAGCTCGCGATTCTCGCCGCCCTTGAAGGTGAATTTGACGCGCCGGGCGTCGAGCTTCTCGACCTTGGCCACGCTGGCGTAATAGGCCCGGTAGCGCGGATGGCCCTTGGTCTTGAGGGTTTCGAGCGAGAACACCACGTCGTCGGCAGTGATGGGCTTGCCGTCGTGAAACCGCGCCTCGGGGCGCAGATTGAAGATGACCCAGGCGCGGTCGGGCGGGGTTTCGACCGATTCGGCGACGAGGCCATATTCGGTGCCCGCCTCGTCGAGCGAGCCCGCGAGCAAGGTGTCGAACACCTCGCCCAGGCCCGCCGCCGGCACGCCCTTGAGGATATAGGGATTGAGATTGTCGAAGGTGCCGGTGGCGGCGTAGCGGACGATGCCGCCCTTCGGCGCGTTCGGCTCGACATAGCGGAAATGCTTGAAGCCGGGCGGATAGCCGGGTTCGCCGTGGATCGCGATGCCGTGCCTGGCGCGCGCGCCCGGATCGGCCGCCAGCGGCGACGCAAGGCCGGCAAGCGCGAGCGCGACGGCGAATGCAAGACGCATGGCGGCGATATCGATTCCCGAGTTTGGTGCGGCGAGCCTAGGTATTCGGCCCGGCGCGGGCAAGACGAGAAGCGCAGGCAAGGCGGAAGCGCGCGCGAACCTCAACCCGCGAGCGCCGCGATCGCGAGACGATGCCCCGCCGAATCGCCGGCGGCGATCACGTTGCCGCTCGAGCGCACGGTCAAGGCCCCTCCATCCCAATCGGTCATCGCGCCGCCCGCGTTGTTGACCACGGGCACGAGCGCGCAGAAATCGTAGGGCGACAGGCCGGCCTCGATCGCGAAATCGATATGGCCCGAGGCCACGAGGCCAAAGGCGTAGCAATCCGCGCCGTAGCGCACATAGCGCACCCGGTCGCGTAGACGCACAAAACGCCCGGCATTGTCGCCCCGGTACATGTCGGGCGAGGTGGTGTAAAGCATGGCCTGGGCGAGCGCCGCGCATTTGCGCCCGTGCGCCTTCTGGCCATTGAAGCGCGTACCGTGGCCATCCGCGCCGAGCCAACGCTCGCCGAGAATCGGCTGGTCGATCACGCCCAGAATCGGCGATCCGCGACGGCACAGCGCGATGAGCGTGCCGAACAGCGGCACGCCGGCGATGAAGGATTTCGTGCCGTCGATGGGGTCGATCACCCAGAGATATTCGGCGTCGGGATTTTTCGTGCCGTACTCCTCGCCCAGGATTCCGTGGGTGGGCAATTCGTTTTCGATGATCGCGCGGATCGCGGCTTCGACCTCGCGGTCCGCGATGGTCACCGGGCTCAGATCGCCCTTGATGTCGACATCGAAATCGGCGCGATAATGCCGGCGCACGATGCTGCGCGCGATGTCCGCGAGGCGTTTGGCGAGTTCGATATACTCGCCGCGGCACGCTTCCCCATCCGGCGTCATTGGCGCGCGCCTATTCGCGTGGGTCTTGGATCGGGCGCGGCACGCGCGTCGATCAGGGCAGGGGTTTCGGCGCCGCGCTTTGTCCGCGCAGATAGGCGACGAGGTTCGCGCGCTCCTTGGCGTCCTTGATGCCGGCGAAGGTCATCTTCGTGCCGGGTATCGCGGCTTTCGGATTTTCGAGAAAGGCGTCGAGCGTGTCGTAAGCCCAATTGCCGCCGGCCTTCTTCATGGCGTCGGAATAGCTAAAACCAGGCAGATGGGCCTTCGGACCGCCGACCACGTCGTAAAGGTTCGGGCCGATCTTGTTCGCGCCGCCGTCATTGGCGGTGTGGCAGGACGCGCATTTCTTGCCGAAGATTTTTTCGCCCTCGCCCGAAACGGCCACCTTGAGGCGATCGGCGATCGGGGTCGCTTGTGCCGCCGCCGGAGCGGGAGCGCCGGCCGACTTGGCGCCGCCATGACCCGCCGCAGCATCGTGGCCGCGCTCGACCTTGGGCGCGGGCACGAGGAAATCACCGATATGGCCGATGACCAGGATGATCAACAGCGACATCAGGAACGCCCCGGCGATCTTGTTGGCTTCGAGCATATTCATGGTGCGACTTTCATGGCGCGACCCCGAAACCGCCGGTCATCCTGGCGCACGGGCTTGCATGTGGGCGGCGGCGGAACCTTAGCGGGGGCCATCCGGGCTTGTCCAGAAACGCGCTTCCTGTCCACGAAGCTGGTCCTGTCCACGAAGCTGGGGCTTGTCCAGAAGCTGGGCCTGTCCACGAAGCTGGGCCTGTCCACGAAGCTGGGCCTGTCCACGAAGCTGGGCGCGCGTTGTCCGTGGCGGCATGCGGGCGCGATGTCCGCCCGCCTTCCCATATGTCCGCTTTCGAATCGGCCGGGCGCGGGGCCGCGGCGCGCTTCCTTCCCGGCCGTCTTCCGGATCGGCCGTCTTCCGAATCGGCCGGGCGCGGGGCCGCGGCGCGCTTCCTTCCCGGCCGTCTTCCGGATCGGCCGCCTTCCGGATCGGCCGGGCGCGGAGTAACGTCGCGGCCATGGCGAACCCGTCCCCATCGTCCCAACCCATTATCGTCATTCCGGCCCGCCTCGCGGCCACGCGCCTGCCGGACAAACCGCTCGCCGACATCGCGGGCGAGCCGATGATCGTGCACGTCTGGCGCCGGGCGGTGGCGGCGAATTTGGGCCCCGTTCTCGTCGCCGCGGGCGACCGTGCGATCAAGGACGCGATCGAACGGGTGGGCGGGCGCGCGGTGCTGACCGATCCGGCCCACCCTTCGGGCTCCGACCGGGTGTTCGAGGCCGTCCAGGCGGTTGATCCCTTGGGCGCGCACGGCGTGGTGGTCAATCTTCAGGGCGATCTGCCGACCCTTGATCCTGCGCTGGTGCGCGCGGTCGTGGCCTTGCTCGACGATCCCGGCATCGACATCGCCACGCTCGCCGTCGCCATCCGCGAGGAATCCGAACGCACGGCCGCGCATGTGGTCAAGGCCGTGGTCTCGGCCGCGCCTGGTGCCGCGCGCGGCAGGGCGCTCTATTTCAGCCGCCAGATGGTGCCCTGGGGCGAGGGGCCGCATTTCCATCACATCGGCATCTACGCATACCGGCGCGCGGCGCTTGCGCGCTTCGTCGCTTTGCCGCCCGCGCCGCTGGAGGCGCGCGAGAAGCTCGAGCAACTGCGCGCGCTCGAGGCCGGCATGCGCATCGAGGTCGGTTTCGTTGACACCGTTCCTCTCGGCGTCGATACTCCGGCCGATCTCGCGCGCGCGCGCGCGATTCTCGGCGATAAATCCGGAACCTGACGTGGCCGCCCGCTCCGCATCCGCGCGCTCATCCGCGCAAACCATCGCCTTTCAGGGCCTGCCCGGCGCCTATTCCGATCTGGCGTGCAGCCAGGTTTATCCCGATTGGACGACCTTGCCGTGCGAGACCTTCGAGGACGCGTTCCAAGCGGTGGCGGAGGGTCGCGCGGCGCTCGCCATGATCCCCATCGAGAATTCGGTAGCGGGGCGCGTCGCCGACGTGCATCACCTGATGCCCGCATCGGGTCTGCACATCATCGCCGAACATTTCCAGCGCATCCATCACCAGCTTCTCGGACCCAAGGGTGCCACGCTCAAGGGCGTGAAGACGGTGCGCAGCCACGTTCATGCGCTGTCGCAATGCCGCAAGCTGGTGCGCGCGCTCGGCGCGAAGGCGGTGGTCCACGCCGATACCGCGGGCGCGGCGGCCGAAGTCGCCGCGCTGGGCGATCCGAGCGTGGCGGCGATCGCGTCCTCGCTCGCGGCCAAGCACTACGGTCTCGATATCCTGAAATCCAATATCGAGGACGCCGAGCACAACACCACGCGCTTCCTCGTGCTCGCGCGCGCGGCGGGCGATCCCGATCCCAAGCGCGGCATGGTGATGACCAGCATCGTCTTCCGCGTGCGCAACGTCCCCGCCGCGCTGTACAAGGCGATGGGTGGCTTCGCCACCAACGGCATCAACCTGACCAAGCTCGAGAGCTACATGCTCGGCGGGCGTTTCTCGGCGACGCAGTTCTACGCCGATTGCGAAGGCCATCCGCAGGAACGCGGATTGCGGTTGGCGCTGGAGGAGCTCGGTTTTTTCTCGCGCGAGCTCAAGATCCTCGGCGTATATCCAGCCCATCCCTTCCGCTCGCGTGCCGAGGCGGCGGCGGACGAATAGGGCGTCAACCCTCGTTCATCCAGTGCTCGACCAATTGGCGGGCGATCGACACCTTGCGCGGCAGGCGGAAGGTGTCGTTCTCGGGGCTCGCACGCAACGCGTCGCGGCTGAACCAGCTTGCGGACTCGAGCTCGTTGGTGTCGATGTCGAGGGCGGTGCCGAGCGCGCGCGCATGGAATCCCAGCATGATCGAACCCGGAAACGGCCAGGGCTGGGACGAGTGATAGCGCACGTCCACGACGCGCACGCCGGTTTCCTCGAAGACCTCGCGCGCGACCGCCTCCTCCAGGCTCTCTCCCGGTTCGACGAAGCCCGCGAGCGTCGAATGCATGCCGGGCAGGAACATCTTCTGCCGGCCAAGCAGGCAATGATCGCCGTGCGTTACCAGCATGATGACCGCCGGGTCGGTGCGCGGAAAATGCTGCGCCTTGCACGCCGCGTTGGTGCATGTGCGAACGTGCCCCGCGTCCTCGCTCAGCGTCGGATGGCCGCACACGCCGCAATGGCGGTGGCGGGCGTGCCAGTACATGAGGCCCCGCGCATAGGCGAGAAGGGAGCCGGAGGTGCGGTCGAGCAGCGCGCCCGCGTTGCGCAGATCGACAAACTGCCCCGCGCCGCGCAAGGCCGCTTCGTCCTCGGGGCGTTCGAGGTGCGAAATATCGAGCGCGAAATGGGCGATCTCGTCGAGCACGCCCATGAAGGCGAGCATGGGCGATGTCCCGGCGAGGGTTTCGAGGTGGCTGGGGTCGAGCCATACGGGCGTGGGCGCGTCGCCCATCTCGACCAGGCTTTGCGACCGCCACACGGGTACCAGGCGCGTCGAGGGCGCGTGCAAGGCGCGCTCCAGCCAATCGGCATCCCGGCGAACATGCGCGCTGCGGTCGAGGCCGCTTCCAGCGTAAAAATTTACATGCATGGCGACCAGCAAGGTGGCACGGCCGGCGGGTACCGTGCAACGCGCGGGCACCTTGCTGCACCGCACGGGATTCCTGATATAGTCCCCGCGGGAGACTGGCGGCGGACGGACCGCTCGCCAACCCGGTCAGGTCCGGAAGGAAGCAGCCGTAACGAGATTTCGGTCCGGGTCGTTGTCCAGTCTCCTACCCAGCCCATTTTCCGCACCCGATTCGCGCGGGCGACATGACTGATTCGCCTTCATCGTCATCCCCCGTGGCGCCGTCGCCCGCATCGACATTGCCGGCGTCGATATCGCCCGTATCGACATCGCCCGCATCGACATCGCGGGGCGAGTTTGGCGGTCTCTTCCCGTCCGAGGTGAAGTTGGCCGAGTCCGACAAGAGCGCCGCCTACAAGGTGCTCGCGCGCAAATACCGACCCGCGCGCTTCGCCGATCTCATCGGCCAGCAGGCCCTCGTCCGCACCTTGACGAACGCCATGCGGCTCAATCGCCTGGCGCAGGCCTGGGTGCTTACCGGCGTGCGCGGGGTCGGCAAGACGACCACGGCGCGAATCATCGCCCGCGCGCTCAATTGCATCGGGCCCGATGGCAAGGGCAGCC